>NZ_CP054666.1:320979-641958 GCF_013348745.1 Mycoplasma sp. OR1901
GGAAAAATAACATTAAAAATCATAAAAAAAGCCCTAAAACATCTTGAATTATACAAATTTGGTTTAACAAAAGAACACATTATTTACTTAAATATATTAAGAGATGGTTTTGATGAAAAACCAGTTTCATTAAATACTATTTCAAGTTTATTATCACATGAAAAAGATGATATTTTAAATGAAATTGAACCTATTTTACTTTATTTAAAATTAATAAAGAAAAACTCTAGAGGAAGGCAAATAACTTCAGAAGGAATAGATTATTTAATTAAGTTAAATTTGAGCTATTAGTAAATAACAAAACACTAAAAAAAAGCCAAAAATATGGTAATATTTAATAAGTATGAAGTATATTAAAAAATTATTCACAATTAATAATTGAAAAAGATTTATTTTGAATATAACAACAATACTTATTGCTTTATTAACAATTGTTTTTGGTAGTGTTTTTTACATTGGTAAAAACGTTAATAAATCCATCGAGTATGGTGGTGGTATTGAAGTTTTAATTCAGGTAAAACAAGATGGCAAAAATGCAAACAAAGATTTAACAGAGGAAGTTAACAAATCTTTATTTAATAGACTAACTGGAGGAACTGGTTTAAACGGTGTTTCAGTTTATAGCGAAGGTGACGGTAAAATTAGAATTACAAAAAGTGGTCACATTTCAGAAGCAGATAGAATTGCTTTCGAAAAAGCTATTGTTGAAAAACCTATTTTGACAATTACGGATTCTGATGTTAAACCGTTATTCTATGATGGAGTATTCAAAGAAAATGGTTCATTAGAAGATGGGACTGTGCAAAATTGAATACCTCCTTTTAAGGCAAATGGTGCAACATATGTACCTAATCCAAGTACAGGTGGTAGTGATGTAAGCATCACTTTAGACGGTATTGATGGTCAAAAACAATGATCTGATGCAACAAGTTATGCAACTAGCAGAAGAGATAAATTGTTATTAATTTGATTAGATATTGATAAATTACTAAATATCGCTAAAAATAACTATCCAGAAGAATGAAAGAAATCTAGAGAAAATTTATGAAATTTTGTCCATGTTAATGAAGAGTTAGTTGATAAAGAAGGTAAACGAAATCAAATAAAAACACATATTTTAGATATTCAAAAGAAATATTTAATAAGTGTTGCTCAAGTTAATTACCAAATTAATTCTGATAAAGTAAGTATTAGTGGTAACTTTACTCGTGATACTGCGACTGAACTTGCTAATAAAATTAATTTTGGTTTAAGTAAATATGATTTAAGTGTATTATCAAGTATATATGTAGATGCTAATTTAAACTCTAATTCATTCTTTTATGCAATGATTGCGGGTATTATTATATTCTCAATGATTTCAATATTTATGATTGTAAACTATGGTCTTCTAGGTTCTTTAAGCACTATAGCTATGGCTTTATATATATTCTTAACATTGTTAATTTTCACAGCATTAAGAGGTGAATATTCACCAGCAACATTAGCTGCCCTAATAATAGGAATCGGAATAAGTGTTGATGCTAACGTAATTACTTACGAAAGATTGAAGCAACAAGTTTATTTAGGTGATACGTTAAAAAAATCATTTAAAAATTCATCCAGAAGCTCCTTGAGTTCTATTATAGATGCGAATATGACAACAATAATAGTTGGATTTATATTATTCTATTTTGGAACAAAGGATGTTAGAGGATTTTCAATTACTTTAGTTCTTTCTACTTTATTCACTCTATTTTCAATGCTTGTATTTTCTAAATTTATTGCAACATTACTAGTTAATACAGGACTTTTTGATAAACGTTTATGATTATTAGGAATTTCTAAGAAAAAAATTGGTAAGGTGAGCAATTTTAACTCTAAAGTGATGCAATTTAATTACATTAAACAATCTAAATGATTTGCATTATCATCATTCGCATTCTTACTAATTGCGGTTATAGTATTTGGTATATTCGCAGGTATTAATAATTCTTTCTGAGATGGTGTTAATAGATCTATTGAGTTTAGTGGTGGTATAAATATAACTATACAAGGTGATTTTGAAAAAAATACAAACTTGAATAAAGAACAAGCTCAAGAAATTGCAAATAGTTTAATTAACTCTGCAAATAGCTTAGGGATTGTTGATGCTAAAGATATTGTAAAAATAAACGGTTTAAATTCAAATGATAATTATGTTGTTTTAATTAGAACAAAACAAGACTTGACAAATGAATTCCAATCTATTAAAGAATTTGTTTTAAATATTAATAATGATGTTTTAGTAACAAATTATTCAGTCTCATATTCTGAAGCAACTAAATTGGTTCAAAATGCATTAATAGCAACTGGAATTAGTTTTATTGGAATAATTATTTATATGCTTATAAGAATGAACTGAACTTTTGCTATTGCTGCAATAATTGGTTTAGCTCATGATTTCTTGGTTGTTTTAGCTTTCATATTTATAACAAGAATCCAAGTAAACACAATTATAGTTGCTGCAATGTTATCAATACTTGGGTTAAGTATCAACGATACGATAGTAACATTTGATAAAATTAGAGAAACAATAAGAGTTAAATATCATAAACAATTCTTAACAAAAGAAGATATTAAAAATATAGCTAATACTTCAATAGCAGAAATATTAAAACGTAGTTTATATACTTCTTTCACAACAATGTTTGCTGTAGGTGTTTTATTAGCTTTTGTAAACGCAACAGACTTCTCATTTAATATAATAATGTTATTCGGAATTGGAATAGGGGTTTATTCATCTATCTTTATAGCTACATGAATTTGAACTATTTTAGAAACAAAGAGACAACAAATATTAAAAAGAAGAAAAGAAACAGGATATTGAAAAATTAATAATCCTGAAGAACAAACATTCAACGGAATTAATGATTATGTTTAAAAGTGCATTTATTTGCACTTTTTCTTTATCATTCTTTTTGTAAAATGTTGATATAATAAAAGCATTATGAATTCAAACACAAAAAAAGAAGAAATACAAAAAATGTGTATAGAAAACAACTGAGAGTTTAGTTTGTTTGAAAAATACGTTGATTTAATTGAAGAAAAAAATAAAGTAATAAATTTAACAGGTTTTAGTAATGAAAGACTATGATCTGAAGGTATTTGAGAATCACTTTTATATATGATTGAAATTACTAAAGGAAAGAATAATATAAAAATTTTAGATGTAGGTTCTGGTGTTGGTTTTCCTTCTATACCATACGCACTTACAAAGCCGAATAATGAAATAACAATTTATGAACCATTACTTAAAAGAGTTAACTTTTTAAATGAAGTAGTAGAAACTTTAGGTCTACAAGATATTGTTAAAGTTTATCGTCGCAGAGTTGAAGAAGTAAATGATAAAAATATATTCGATATTGTTACAGCACGTGCTGTGGCAAGTGTTAAAGGTATGTTAATGTCTTCATTCCACTTAGTTAAATTAAATGGAGAATTAAATCTTTTAAAAGGTAAAAATGCACATGAAGAAATCGAAAATGCAAGTGATATATTCAACAAAATAAAATATAATTTAGAAGTTACTGATTTATTAGATACAAAAGAAAACAGAGATAATAAAATTGTTAAAATTACTAAATTAAGAAGTACACCAAATACTTTCCCATATCCATGAAAAGTAATTAAAAACAGTTAGGATAATTATGATTAAATTAAAAAAAGCAACAGAAGATGAAAAAGACTTAATTTTAGACTTACTATATAAAGACGATCCAATCCAATATTTATTTTTTATATCGGATATAGAAGAATTCGGATTAAACTCAGACATCAACGAAACTTATGTTAGTGAAAATTACAACTTAATAATAATGTGTTTTTACAACAATTTATTAATTTATACAAAAGAAAATTTCAGTTTTGATGCGAGTGTGATTTCAGAATACATAAAAGAAAACGATATTAAAAATGTTATTTATTCTTCACGTGTAAATACTATCTTAGAAAATAGTATGACTAACTCTAATATTAAATTTAAAGTACGTAAAGAGTATATTTTGAAATTAAATAATGATAAGTTTTATCAAATTAACAATTTAGATAATCTTGAGTCTAAGAAGATTGAAGATGAAGATTTAGAAAACATCATTAATTCAAGAAAAAGAATTAAGGAATTCGAAGGATTAAGTGCTCAAGCTCTTGACATTAATTATTTAAGAACATCTCTTCAAAAAGGATATTACAAAGGTTTTATCAAATATGATGGTCAAATAGTTATCTCACACGCTTCTGTTAGTGCTCAAAATAAAAATGTAGCAATGCTCGGTGGTGTTTTCACTCTTGAAGAATACAGGAAACAAGGACATGCTAAAGATTGTGTTTTGAATTTAACTGATTTTTTAGTTAAAAATAGTTATTCACCAGTTTTATTTTTTGATAATCCACACGCCGGCTCATTATATTATAAGATTGGTTTTGAAGATTATTCAACTTTATTTGTTACTACAATTGATTAATATTACCATTGGTAATATTTTTTTATTTTTTTATACAACTTCTATTAAGTTGTGGTAAAATAATATTACCCAAATAGATAGGGCTAAAAAAATTAAAAAAAATATTTTGAAATTTTTAGAAATATGTATAATATTAAAGAAGCAAATGCGAGTATAGTTTAATGGCAGAACTTCAGCCTTCCAAGCTGACTATGAGGGTTCGATTCCCTTTACTCGCTCCATTTCAAGAAATTGACCGAAAATCCTTTTTTAAAGGATTTTTTTATTTTTTTATTAAAAATATGTTTTAAGCCCTATGTATGGTATTATTCACCTTTTAAAGTAATATTTTTAAGTAACTTCTAAATAGGAATTTTTTTAATAAAAAAATTAAATATTTTTATTTATAAATTAAAAATATAAAATTAATATATGAGAGAAAAAATATATCTACACACAAATACTGAATATTCCTTTTTAAGTTCTACGATTAGAGTTCAAGAGCTATTAAAATTAGCAAAAGAAAAGGAAATTAAGTATATTCCATTAACAGATAAAGAGAATTTATTTGGATTACAACATTATTGAAACTTTCAAGATGAATATAATTTTAAACCTATAATTGGTTCTGAATTTAATGTTAACGAAGGATTTACAATAATTGTTTTAGCTAAAAATAATGAAGGTCTTAAGTTATTACAAAAATCTATTTATAATAAATCTAAAAATGATGAAATATCTATTTTTGATTTTGAAAGTAACGATTTATTTATTATTGACCATTTTGAACTTGGTATGGTTGGGAGCGAAAAAAAATTAGATCAATTACCAAGTAATTTTTATTTTAATTCTAAAACTAATATCGAAGGTCAAAAAGTAGTTTACGCACCTACTAAAAAAGTTTTGTACAAACAAGATAACGAACTACTTCCGCTTTTAAATTTCATTAATCCAAATAGTGATAAAAACTTGAATCAATATGATGACTATTTTATAGAAAATGAATTTGAAGATTTAGATCAAGAAGTTTATAATCAAATGGTACAAATGGTTGAAAGAATTAACATTTCAAAACCAAATAGCGAAATTAAATTAGCCAATTTTTCAGATAATAATGTTGAATTATTTAAAAAACTTATTCTAGGCAAAAGATACCAAAAACTAATCAAAGAATATGATAAAGATTTAGTAAATAGTAGAATTAAATATGAATTTAATGTAATTAACAAACTTGGTTTTGTTAATTACTTCTTAATAATTCAAGATGCATTGAGTTTTGCTCGTAAACAAGGAATTGAAATAGGTCCAGGCCGTGGTAGTGCTTCCGGTTCTTTAATTTCATATTTACTCGAAATTACTTCTGTAAATCCATTAGAATTTAACTTACTTTTTGAACGTTTCCTTAACGTAGAACGTGTAAGTTTACCCGATATAGATATTGATATACAAGATACAAGACGTGATGAACTTTTTGAATACATAAAAAATAAATATGGTGAAGAGTATGTTTCTTTTATTTCTACATTTCAAACTTTAGCTTCAAAGAACTCTATTCGTGATACAGCTAGATTTATTAATCAAAATGAAGTTATAATACCTAAGGATCAAGTTGATAAAATTTCAGCGTCTATTAGTTCAAAATTTTCTAACCTAGTAGAAAATTATGAAAGTAATAAAAAATATAGAATTTGAGCTGATAAATATCCTCAATTACATAATTTAGCTTCTAGAATAGAAGGGTTACCAAGACAAGTTGGTGTCCATCCGGCAGGACTTATAATATCAAATGAACCTCTATACAATATTGTTCCTGTTCGTAAAAATCAACAAACATTACAACAAGTTGAAATGACACTTGATAATCTTGAAAAATACGGATTAATTAAAATAGATTTTTTAGGTTTAAAAAACCTAACATTTATTAATAACATAGAAAAGAATTTAGAACCGGAAAACCATTTTGACACTATATTGGATGAAAATGTATCGTTATTTAATGACAAAATAACTTTTGATTTATTAAATTCATTAAACACAAATGGTATTTTTCAATTAGAATCACCAGGTATGAAAACTACAATTAAAAATGTTAGAATTGATAGTTTTGATGATATTTATGCTATCATATCTTTATTTAGACCAGGGCCACTTGAATACATACCTGTTTATGCAAAGAACAAAAATAACCCTTATTTAGTAGAAAAAATCCACCCTATTTATGATCAAATCGTTAAGCCTACTTTTGGAATAATTGTTTACCAAGAACAAATTATGGAAATAGTTCAAAAAATATCTGGACTTTCTTTTGCTCAAGCCGATTTACTAAGAAGAGCAATTTCAAAAAAAGACGAAACACAATTACACAGTTATAGAAAAATGTTTTTTGAAGGTGGTATAGCAAACAAAATAGGTTTTGAAATATTAAATAAAATTTATGCCAATATTGAAAAGTTTGCCAATTATGGATTTAATAAATCTCATGCTGTAGCTTATGCTTTAATTGCGTATAAATTAGCTTATTATAAAGCTAGATTTCCTATGTTATTCTTTAAAGTTTTATTAAGTGAAAGTAGTGGTGATTTAGATGCAATTAAAAAATATTCTGATGAAGCATATTTATGTAAAATAAACATCGAATCACCTTCGATTAACCATTCAAGTGATGAAGCTAACATTTATAATAATTCGATTTACTTACCGCTTTTAATGATTAAGGGTCTTGGTAAAGTGGCGATTGATAAAATTATTTATGAGAGAAGTGTTAATGGTCCATACAAGAACTTTATTGAAACATATATTAGATTGAGACATTATGGCCTAAGCGAATCTAATATTGAGCTTTTAATTAAATCTGGTTCAATGAGAGAGTTTAACAACATAAATACCCTTATTTCTTGATCTAATGTTGCTAAAACTTTTTATTCAGATTTAGCTCTTAGAATAAAAAGAAATAATTTAGATGATAATGAAAGTAATTTATACTTAATGCAATTTATAAATGAATTAAATTTAGATTCATATATTAAAAATTTACCTGTAGAAAATAACAATTTAAAAGAGCAAAAAGATTGAGAAATTAAATTATTAGGAAATAGCTATAATACTTCATATCATAAGATTCATAATAAAGAAATTGATGAAAATGTAGCATGTTTGGCTAATGTTGGTGAAAATCAAATTTGATTAGAGGTAGAACTAATTAGTGTTAAAGTTGGATTTAAAAACGAAAGACAAACAACTTTAAAAATAAGTGATTTCTCTACAACTGTTAGTGCTAATGGTTTTAACAGTAAAGTGAGAAATTTAATTAATTTTGACACAAGAAGAAAAATAAGAGTATTGATTTCTAAAAAGGATAATAGATTTTACAATATTTTAAATTACGAGGAGATTTATGGAGAAAAATAAAAAAAGTTTAGTGATTGACGGAAACTATTTAATGTTTCAGTCTTTTTATGCTACGTATAGAGGTGAAGGAAGCTTAATTTTAAGTAATTCTTTTGGAGTGCCAACTAACGCAATCCAAGCGTTTATGATGCAATTTTTAAAGCTTGTTAAATTTGTGCAACCTGATAGTATTTTTATTGCATTTGATGCGAAAGGACCAACTAAAAGACATGAAGTATTTGAAGACTATAAATCTGGAAGAAACAAAGCTCCTGATATTCTTTACCCTCAATTTGATTGAATAAAAAAATTATTAACAGATCTTAATGTTGTTTGACAAGAAAAATTAGGTGATGAAGCTGACGATTTAATTGCTACATATTGTTCAAAAGTTGAAGGACATAAATATATTTTTTCAGCTGACAATGATTTATTACAATTGGTAAATAAAAATGTAACTATTTTGCGTAAAGATAAAACAAATTACAAAGAAATTAATATTGATAACTTTGTAGAGACATTTAAATTTAGACCTGAACAATTAACTTCATATAAAGGTTTAAAAGGAGATTCTTCAGATAATTTACCTGGTGTTTTTGGGATTGGAGATAAAACCGCAATTACTCTATTAGAAAAATATGATAATTTTGAAAACATATACAAAAATCTTGAAAATAACAAGGAATTAACCAAATCAGTTGTAAATAAATTAATGAACGGTTATGAGAGTGGTCTTATGACTTATAATTTAGCTAAATTGAATTATGATGTTATGGATTTTGAACCTAATTTAGACTACTACAAGGTTAAAATTAACTATAATAACGCTATGGATGTCCTAATGGAATTGGAGTTAAGTACAGTTATAAATGAACTTAGAAAGAATTTCTAATCATTCTACCGCTATTTGCGGAGAAATTAATGTTGGTAAAACAACATTGATTAATGAATTAAAAAAAATGGGTTATAAAACCTTAATTCTTGATGATTATGTGAATTATTTATATCAGAATAATAATGATTTAATTAATGAATTCAAAAATAAAATCGGAAATTTTATTCTAGAGAATAATAAAATTTCTAAAGAACTACTAAAAAAATATATCTTAGATGATTTTAATAATATATATAAATTAGAAGAAATTATATACCCTTATATTTCTAATCACTTGATAAATAATAAATATGATTTTGTTGAAATACCCGTTTTAGAATCTAAAAAAATTGACTTTTCTGGATTTTTTAAATATGTTGTAGTTGTTCATAAAAAAACTAAATTTCTTGTTGAAAACCAACTTATAAATTGGCTCAACAATAAAAACAACTATATCATAGATAGAAAAAGAAAAAATACTAACCTTAAATTTGTGGATATCTATAATGATAATCATGATATAAGTAAAAAAATAAAAAAAATATTAGTAAAAACACAATAATAATTATAAAATAATAAGGCTATAAATATTTAGGAGGACAATATGGAAAAAATAAATTTAGACTATGACAATTTCGAAATAAGCAAAGGTATTATTATAAGTAACGAGGATCGTGAGAACCTTAGACTTTTTTATGGACCATTTTTAGGTGCAGAAGCTATTTACTTATACGAATACTTATTAGATCTTGTTAAGGATACTAATTGACGTAAAGTTGAATTTCCATTTAGCCACCTAACTTTATTTTTGAATGCAAGTATTGATAGTTTGAATCTTGCACGTAAAAAATTAGAAGCTGTTGGATTAATTAATTTATATAATGATAATTCAAAAGCTATTTCAATTTTTGATTTACAAAAGCCACTTGATTATAATGGAATTATTAATAATGAATATATTTCTAAATTAATTAAAGAAAAAATTGGCTTATCTAACTTAAACTATTTATTAAGTACTAAAAAACACAAAATGAATATTATCGATGATTCAAATTATGAAGATATTACTACTAATTTCTTTGATATGTTCAATTCAAACGAATCAGATACTAAAAATAATATTAAACAACATTACACAAACGTTGGTAAAAAAGAATACACAACAAACGAACTTAAAGTAATGACAAAAAACAAACACATTAAAATCCCTCTACAAGCAGGAAGTGTAATTTACACAAACACATACGAAGCTATAATTAATTTAAAACCTGAAGAATTTTATTCTCAAATTAATAAAATTTCATTATCTATGGTAGATAACGATTTAATTGCATTTTGAAACAATAAAGTGGTAGATTATAAGATTTTAAATTTAGCTATGTTTATAGGTAGAAAAGCTCGTAAAACAGATACCTGAACAAAATACGTTGGTACTTTAATAAAAGAATTAGAAACTCAAAATATTAATGATTATTATGAAGCTGAAGAATATTTAATTGGTAAAATGTTCAATAACAGTAAATTAAGACATATATATGACGAATTTATAATCTTAAAAAATAATATTCAAGGAAGAAATGAATAATAAATTAAAAATTACTAATAAGCTTAATTTTGACACTCCTGATTCTCCTGATGCAGATCAACTTTTTATAAAATGAGTAAAAAGTGATTTAAATGCAATTAAGTATATAAATAATTTTGAAATTTCAGATCAAGAAATAATTGAAAATAGAAAAGATTTTTCTATAATGATAAAAAATAATTCATCTAAGGATGTATTTTTTGTTATACAAGTTAAAAGAAATGAAGCGGGTGAACTTATTTTTTATTCGTCTTTTGCAAAAAATTCGATTACAAAAGAATTTATAAACCGTGAAAATATGATGTTTTCTGAAATTTCTAAACCGATAACTAATATTGTATCTTCTAACATAACACAAATCAAAAGGGGAAATCCTGTTTGAGATTTTTTAAAAAGCCTTAAAAAAGATAATAATAAACTTTTTGAAAATTTTTATGTTTATGGAGACACCGATAGTGTTAGACAAGAATTTTTAGGATCATACGCTAACCTAATTGCACAAAAAAATATTAAAGTTGCATATGTTGATATAAATAAATTGGACGATTATGTAAAAAGTACATTAAGCAACGAGAATTCAAACGCAATTATCAATAATGTTATAGATCAAATGAGTACTGTTGAATATTTAATAATTGACGAAATTGGCTTAAAGACCTTATCTACATGATTTTTAGAGAGGGTATTTTTTACTATTATTTCAAACAGACAACAAAATGATAAAAAAATATATTTTGGTTCATATTTCACTGTAACTTTATTACATAAATATCTTTTTAAAGATGATATGTATATTAAAATGGAAAATGGTTCAAATAAACAAAGAAAACTTAAACCAATAGGATCTAAAATAATAAAAACAATTAAATCTCTTGTTGAACCACAATATTTGTGAATTGATGACAAGTACTTGGAGGATAAATAATGAAAATAGTTTTAGCTGGAACACCAGAATTTTCCGTTCCTATTTTTGAAGAAATAATTAATAACTTTGAAGTTGTTGCAATAGTATCTCAACCTGATAAACCAAATAAGCGTGGAAATATAACAACTCCTACTCCAACAAAATTGCTTGCAAATAAATACAATATAAAGTTATTTCAACCAAACAAAATTAAAGAAATTGAACAAGAATTAAAAGATTTAGATTACGATTTATTTTTAACTTGTGCTTTTGGCCAATATATTCCAGAAAGTGTATTAAAAATTGCTAAACTTGGTTCAATTAATATTCATGGTTCACTTTTACCTAAATATCGTGGAGCTGCTCCGATTCAATATTCACTTCTAAATGGTGATTCTAAAACTGGAATTAGTTTAATTTATATGGGTAAGGTTATGGATGCTGGTGATATTATTTTTAAAGCTGAAATTGATATTTTAGAGCACGATACTTCTGATTCTATGTTTAAAAAGTTAAGTGTTTTAGCGAAAGAAAACATTACTAATTGACTAACTAAATTTCAAGCAAATGATTTCGAAGTCGAAAAACAAGATGAAAGTTTAGTTATTTTATCACCAAAATTATTAAAAGAAGATGCATTATTAGAGTCTACTCTAACGACCGATGAAGCTTTTAATAAAATTAGAGCATTCAGTTCAAATCCTGGAGCATATATTTTATTAAATAACAAAAGAGTTAAAATATTTTACGCTAACAAAGTAAAAGAACATAATAACGCTTTAGTTTTAGAATTTTCGGATGGAAATTTATATGCTACAGATTATCAATTTGATTCAAAGAAAAGAGTAAATTTACTTGAAAAAATATCTTAAGAGGTATTTTTTATTTTTTAATTTTTGGAGTTTTTTATTTCATATAAAATCTTTTAATAAAAATTAATTCTTTGAATTTTATTTTTCAACTTCATTATTTTTTGAAAAAATAAAATTTATGTAATCTTGATCTAATATCGAAGCTTTAATCACTACTGCCATGATTTAGTAAATTCAATTTTAAACAAAATTAAAATTAAATATGCTAAGGTATATAACCTATCTAAAAAAGACCTTCTAAATTAATCCTAATAGTATAAGATAGCTAAGTGAAAAAAATGATGGCCTAATAATTAAATCTCATTTTTTGCCTAACTTAATATCTTAAAAGCTATTTTTTCATTTTTTAAATCACATTTATAATTGTTTTAGCGTTATAAATATTTTTAAAAAAAATAAAACAAAAAATTAAAAAAGTTTATAATTATTAAAACATAACGAAGAGTTATGTTCTTATAAAACAAGACTTTGAAAGGATAACAATGAAAAAAATAGCAATTAACGGATTCGGTAGAATCGGTAGATTATTCTTCCGTAGATTATTAGAATCACAATCAGACGTTCAAGTTGTTGCAGTTAACGACTTAACAGACGCTAAAACATTAGCACACTTATTAAAATACGATACAGCATTTAGAACATTAAATGTTGAAGTTGAGGCAAAAGAAGGTGCTATTGTTGTTGACGGTAGAGAAATTAAAGTATTCGCAGAAAGAGATCCAGAAAACTTACCATGAGGTGAATTAGGAATCGATGTAGTTGTTGAATCAACAGGTTTCTTTACAAAACGTGAAGGAGCTGAAAAACACTTAAAAGCAGGAGCTAAAAAAGTTGTTGTTTCTGCACCATCAGATTCAGACGTTAAAACAGTTGTTTACAACGTTAACCATGACATTTTAAACGCAGATGACAAATTAATTTCTGCTGCATCATGTACAACAAACTGTTTAGCACCATTAACAAAAGTATTATCAGATAAATTCGGAATTGTTTCAGGTTTAATGACAACAATCCACGCATACACAGGAGACCAAAGATTACAAGATGCTCCTCACCGTGACTTACGTAGAGCACGTGCTGCAGCTTCAAACATGGTTCCTACAACAACAGGAGCAGCTAAAGCAATCGGTTTAGTAATTCCTGAAGCAGCTGGTAAATTAGATGGTTCAGCAATTCGTGTTCCTGTTTTAACAGGTTCAATCGTTGACTTAACAGTTAGATTAGAAAAACAACCTACATTAGAAGAAGTTAACGCAGCTATGAAAGAAGCTGAAAGTGAATCATTCAAATATGAAACAAACCCAATCGTATCATCAGATATCGTGGGTTCAACACACGGATCAATCTTCGATTCATTATTAACACAAGTTCAACCTACAGAAGAAGGTAACGTTTACAAATTATTCTCATGATATGATAATGAAATGTCATACGTTTCACAATTAGTTAGAACAGTTGTTCACTTCGCAAAATTATAATAATAAAATAATTTATACAAAAATCAAAGAGATTAATTTCTCTTTGATTTTTTCTATTTCTTAAAAGTAATTAAAAAAAGTTTTGAACTAATCAAAACCCAAAAAAAGTATAAAAAAATGGCGGAACAGAGAGGATTCGAACCTCCGCGGGAGTTGCCTCCCCTACAGTCTTAGCAGGACCGCCTCTTCAGCCTCTTGAGTACTGTTCCACAAAATGTAACATTATTATATCACATATCCGAATTAATTTAACAACTAAATTAGTTTTTTATTTATACTTAAAACTAGTTTAGTTCATTGTATTAAGTGTACGTTAAAACAAAACTGGAAATGGAAAAATAATCGATATTTAAATTTTTAGTTCCTTTTCATAAAAACTATATATATTAAACATGTTAAATATTAAAAATAGAGGAATGTTCCTTGAGAACGTAATAAATAAAACAATTTCGTGGTTATGACAAAATAATATAGCTTATATAGAAAAGAAATCGCTAAACATAGTTTTTAAGGGTGTAGAAAAGACTTCTAAGAACAATAATTTGATTGGTGCTAAAGTCGCTAAAAAGAGCACTGTAGACTATATTGGATGCTATAATGGTAAGTTTATATGTTTTGAAGCTAAAAGTGTTAATATAGATCGATTTTCGCTTGATAATATTAAACAACATCAGTTTGATTATCTGAGGTTAATAGATAGAAACGGGGGTATTTCTTTCTTGATTTTATTCTTTTCTCAATACAATGAGTTTTATTATCTTGATATTGATTTTTTAAGTTCCGTATACAAGAATAAGGAAATTAAATCAGTTACATACGAAGAAGTAAAAAAGAATTCAAGAGAATTAACTCTTGAATTTCCTGGAATTTTGAATATATTAAGCTTTTAAGTCAATTAAATCACGTAGATATTTTGACGGTTTGTATTTTATAACACGTTTTTGTGGAACTACTTGTAGTTCTTTTGTAAATCTGTTTGTAATTGTACGTTGTGGTTTAACAACTGTTGAGAAAATACCTAATTGAGCAAGTTTAACAGTATCTTCTGCGATTAATTGCTCTTTAAGTACGAATACACATGCATCTAAAAATTGTTCTACATCTTTTGTTTTCATTTCTAATCTATCGGCAACTTCGATAATGAATTCTTTTTTTGTCATTTTTACTCCTATTTTTAGTTCTTTTTTATTTTTATTATTATACATATTTTTTTAAAAAAGCCCTATTTTTTAGTTAAAAAAGTTTTAGTTATGATATGAGTATCACTTTTTTGCTATTTGTTTTAAGAGTTAAATCTAATTAAAATAAAAAATAAACTAAATATACTAAATATTTTATTTTTTAGTTTTAGGTCAAAATTATTAATAATTTTAAAACTTTAATATATAATTGTATAATTAATTTACTAAAAAAACATTATTGCTAAAATGAAACATCTTCAATAGGTGTTTTTTGTAACCTATTTTCATTTTTAAAACATAATATATTTTAGTCATTTTAAACCAAATTTTACCATTTGTATAAAAACATACAAATAAAAGGAGTCAAATGTTAAATAAAGGAAAGCGAAATAGTATTATTGCTGCTACATCTGTAGTTGCAATTTCCTCAATCAGTATTGCAGTTGCTGTAATATGAACATGATCTAATACTAAAAAAGATTATAACGTTAGGTATAATCAAGTTAAGAATATCTTAGATAAATTGAATACACCAAAAGAAGATATTATTAAAAAATTTAAACTAATTAATCCGGATTATATCAATACAAAACAATTCCATCAACTTGATAAAGTTGTTGATTTAATACTAAAAACTTTAAAAAAATCTATAAATTCTAAGGAAAATAATCTAAAAACAGTTAAAGTTAACCGTTTAGATTTTAAAGATGAATTTGATATGATCGATTATAACGAAAGTTTAAATTATATAAACGGATTTGATAATATAATAAATCAAATTCAAAATCCTGATATTAAGAAGGATTTAATTGATAATTTAGTTTCAGACACTAGCTCAAAGAACTCAAAATTACAACTTGATAATTTAAAGAAAACAATCGAAGATCAAGAAACCGAAATTAGAAATTTAAAAGTTGAGATTTCAAAAAATATTTCATCATTACCAGAAGTTTTAAGAGAAAAATTTAATGAAAAATTAAATAATTCAGGTGATGATATAGTTTTATTAAAAGGACTAAAGGATGAACTTGATAAATATATTCCTATTGTCGAAAAAGCTCAAAAAATTAAAAATTTATTTAAAAAATCTGAAATTTATGTAGACATAAATAATTCTAATTTAGATGATTTACCTTGAATAGAAGCTAAAATTGAAGAAATTTTAAGAAGTGAAAACTTATCTGAGTATGATCGTAATAAAGAAAGAGTTGAAAATCTAATTAATGTTATTGAAGATGAGGATGTTAAAAATAATTTCTTAGAAAAATTAGCTGATATTGATAAAACTAAATCTATGCAAAATTTACTAGAATTAGAAAAAGAAGTTGAAAAGTATTTAAAAGATAATTCTGGTATTGACGGTTTAATTAAATATAAGAAAAAAGAATTATTAGATAGAGTTAATAATTCTGATCTAGATGACCAAGTAAAACAAAATTATTTAGATGACATTAAGGTGTCTAATAATTTAGACGAATTATTAATTATTGAAGATGAATTAGATAAATTAATATCTAATAACAATAGAAAAAAAGAAGTTATAGAAATTGTTAAATTATTAAATAATCCTAAAAAACAAGAGTTATTAAATGAATTATCAACTACAAAAGATCCGAAAGTAGTTGAAAGAGTTTATAATGATGCTACTAAAATTTTGAGTGATGAAACTGAAAAAACAAAAAAAGCTATTGAAAGATTAAGAGGTTTACCAAGACTTAAAAATGATTTTGAGTTAATGTTAAGCGAATCTAAAACACAAAGAGAAATTCAAGAAGTTGCTACTAGTGTAAATGATTATATAAATGATTTGATTAAAAGAACTAACGAAACTGTAAACTCATTAGATAGTACAGTTTCAGTTAAAATCGATGAAGAAATAGTTACAAAAGCAACTTTACAAAAAGAATTAAGTAATTTAAACGAAAATGCTATTGCTTCTCAATATGCAAATATTTTAGAAAAAGCAAATACTTTAAAAAATTATCATCAAGCTAAAGAAAGTGGTAAAAATACCGCTGACTTAATTGATAATCAAGAAAAAGCAAATGAGTTAAAAGAAAAATTAGAAAATTCAAAAACATTAGATGATGCTTTAAGAGCAAAAGCTGAGATAGACAGATTATATCAATTCCAATTAGATAAAGAATTAGCTAAAGAGGCAATTAAAAAAGTTTTACATGAAGTTAAAAGAGAAGACTTTAACAAAAGATTAAACGATGCAACTTCTTCTGATGAATTAGTCATTTTAACATCGGACGCAATTAAATATCATGATGCAGAAAATTCAAATAAACTTTCACACGACGAATTAACTTATTTTGTTGATAAAAATATCGGAAACGATGAAAAGAAAACCGGGTTTAAAAAAGAACTTGATGATGCGATGTTAGATTCTAATAGTAAGAATAATATTGATCAAGATGAAATATATACAAAATTAGCTAAAATTCGTGGTGAAATAAATGAATTTATCAAACAAGAAAAAGATGCTGCTGAAACTTTAAGGCTTAAAAAAGAACAAATTAAAGCGGATATTCAAAAAATAAGTGATCAAGATAAAAAGAATCAATTTAATGATGAGTTAATTGATGTTTTAAATATAGAACAAGCTGAAAAATTAGAAGAAAAAGTGTTGCAACAATTAGAATTTGAAAAAACAAAATCTGTTATTGAGGGAAAAGTTTCAAATTTAGAAGATAAAAAAGATTATTTTAATGATACTAATGGTGCAACTTCTCTTGAAAAATTAAAAGAGATAGAAGCAAGAGTGGATCAAGACTTAAAAAGAGAAGCTGATGAATTAAAAAACGTAAAAGATAGTGCTTTAGAAAAAATAGTTGATATTTCAGATAGTAACCCATTAAAAGGTGAATTGTTTGATGAAGTTGAAAAAGCTAAAACAAAAGAAGAAGTAAATAAAATTATTGAAATTGTTGATAAATTTTTAAGTGATTTAAGAGAAAAAGCTATTATTTCTATAGCAACCACAGTTGGTGATGATGAGGTTCATAGTGAATTAAACGCTGACTTAGGCGGAGCAAAAAACGAAGTATTATTAAACGATATAATTAAAAAAGCATCTGAAACATTTGGTGATAAAAAAACAACTGTTATAGAGGAATTCGGAAAGTTAAGCGATAGTAATCCTTCTAAAGAAGAAATTAAACAACGTTTAAATGATGCTACAAATATTAATGAATTAAACGGACTTTTAGAAGAAATTAAAAGTATTAACAATATAGAAAACTTTAAAAATGATTTAAGAAACAAACTTGAACAAGTACAAGAAACTTCGAAAAAACAAGAGTTAATTAATAAAATTGATGGAACTGACAATTTAGAAGAATTACAAAAAGTTAATGAAGAAATTGATGCACAAATTCAAAAAGAAAAAGATGAAATTCAAGCTAATAAAGACATAGTACGTGAAAAAATAAAGCAATTATACAAAGATGAAAATATTGAATTATTTAATAATCAAATTTTAAAAAATAATCTAAGTTTAGATGAATCAAGACAATTAGTAAAAAATATAGATACAACAATATCATTAGAGCAAAATGAATTAAGTAAAAAAATAGATGAAGCAATTGAAAAAATAAATAATACACTTACTGATAGTGAAGAAAGAAATGAAATATTACTTGAAGCTGAAAGTTCAAAAAACTTAAAAAGTGTCGATAACGCTCTTAACAACCTTGATAAAAGAATAAAATTATTAAAAGAAGAAGCTAGAAATGAAGCTAAAAAATTAATTTTAAACAGCGAATTATTAGGCAGAATTAACCAAGCTACCACACAATCAACCATCGATCAAGTTAAAGCGGAAGCTGTTGAATTATTCAACTCTAAAAAACAAAAAGTTTTAGAAAAATTAAATGCAATAATCACTGTTTCAACTAATGTAAACATAGAAATTAAAAATAGCATAAACCAAGCACAAAACGAATCAATTTTAAATCAATTAAGTTCTTTAGTTGACTCTAAGCTAGATGAGTTTAATCAAGAAACAGAAAATCAAGTTAATAGATTATTTGATAAATCTAATATTTTATCATCTGAAAATTGAACAAACGAAACTATTTCACAAAACCAAAGAAATACTGTTCAAAATATCATAGATGGTAAGTGAACAAATTATCAAGAAGCCTTAAATAAATTGATCGGTGATCAAGAAAATCATAAAAAATATAGTGATATACTAGATTCATTAGATCAAAATATTGTAAATGAGTCAACTTTAAATCAATATATTTCAGAAATGAATAATATATTTGACTCTAAAAAATCATTAGTCAGTTCAAATATTGAAGCAATTACAAATGAAGTTTCTAGAAATTCATTAAATGACAAACTTACTAAAGTTAAAAATATTGAAGACTTAAATAATTTACAAAAACAAGTTAATTTACAACGTAAAAAAGAAGAATTAATCCAATCATTAAATACAAAAATAGTTTTTGAAGATCAAAAGGATGATTTTACAACTAGAATTAATGATGCAACTGAATTAGATCAACTTATAAACTCAGAGAACGGACTTGAAAAAGAGATAAATGATAAACAAATTTATAATAATGAATTAATAAAAGAAGTAGATGCAGTAAATGCTTTAAACGAAAAAATTAATGTCACAAATAGTAAACATAATGAATTTAAAAATCAAATAGATTCTGCTAGAACAAAAGAGAAAATAAGTGCGATAAAAGAACAAATTAATAATTATATAAATTCTGAAAAAGACAAAGTAAAACCGTTTATTGAAAAATTAGTTGGAAGCAATGAAAAAGAAATTAAAACTAATGAACTTTCAATTTCAACATCAGAATCTGAAATACAAAACATACTTGAAGCAACTAAAAAAATATTTTCTGACAAACAAGAAAACATTAAAGAAATTCTTAATGAAGTAAGTGATGAAATTGTTAAAAATAATTTTAATACCTCTATTGATAACGCGTCTAATTTAAAAGAATTAGATGATATCAAAGAAGAAATTAATAATCAAAAAATAAGAGAAAAAATACAATCTGGTATTGATAAATTAACCGATAGTAATGAAAAAGATAGTTTACAAGAAGAATTAAACAATTTAACAAATGACAAAATTAATAAGACCAAACTAAATCAATTAAAAGAAAAAGTTGATACAGCTAGAAGTAAGCAAGAAGGTGAGTTTGCAATTCAAAAAGAACAAGCGCTTAATGAACTTGCTAAATTACTTCCGGAAAATAGTGAACGTATTAGACTTGAAACTCTTTTAAATACATATACAAATGATCAAACAGATTTAGAAAACGTTAAAAAAGTTAAAGAAGATGCTATAGCTGAATTTAATAAAATTAAAAACAAAATTAAAAACGATTCTAAAGAAAATATACAACCAAGAAATCGTGATAAAGAATCTCCTACTCACACAGAGAAATATAACGATTTTAATAGACAACTTGATTCTGCTACGACAGAAAAAGAGCTTAGAAATATTTCTGATCAAATGACAAAATATGTAGAAGATGTTAAAGATTTATACACCAAATATGTTGATTCTAATCTACCAATTGAAAGCATTAGAAATGAAATAAAAGAATCTTTATCTACAAAAACTAAAATTAACGATTTAGATTCAACACTTAAAGAAGCGAATAAAAAAACAAAAGATGTAATTCAAGAATTAATCAATGAAATAGAAGATAATGGTAAAAAAGAAGAATTAAATCAAAAATTAATTGATGCTACTGCAAATGATATTGTTGAACCAAATCAAACTAAATGAAGAAATGAATTAACTAATTTAAAAGCAATCTACGACGAGGTGCAATCATTTAGAAATAACGAAAAAAGAGAACTTGAAAGTTTAAAAACAGAGATTAAGAATAAAATTCAAAATTCATTAAACGATAGAACAGATGACGTTTCGGAAAATTCTAAAGCTAAATTATTACAATTAATTGATGAAGCAAAAACAAAAGTTAATGCAAATGCAGTGCTTGAGAAATTAGAAGAAAAAATCAACACAATTAAAAATATTGCCAAAGAAATCGTTGAAAAAACAAAAGGTTCTAATTTATACGATAATTTAAAAGAGGATATTTCTTTTTCAGATGTTGATACAGAGCAAGAAATTTTATTAATTCAACAAAAAGCTACTGAAGAATTTGAGAAAAATAAAAAGTCTACTGAAGACGCAATTAAGTTAGTTAATAATCAAGATAAAAAAACAGGATTAGAAACAGAAAAAACTAATTCACAAAATATCGAGCAACTTAATATTGTTAAAAATAAAGCTTTATTAGAGGCTAAAAAAGAACAATTAAAAGAATTGGTTAAACCATTATGAGATAAAAAACAATATAATGATGATATTGATCAAGCAACAACATTAGATAAATTAGATGAAATAGAAAAATTAATTAGTAATGATAAAAGAGAGCAAGATCGTCAATTAAGAGCGGCTAAAGATGAAGCAAGATTAATTGTTGATAAATTAGAAGATAAAACTTCTAAATTAAGTCAAATAGAAGGTGCAACAACTTTAGATGTTATTAGCAAAATAAAAAATGATGCTATAGAAGTGATTAATAACTTAAAAAATGAAATTAAACCTTTACTTGATAAGATTGAAGGGTCAGATAGATATAATGAATTTGCAATTAGAAATAGTGATGATGCAAATGAATTAACTTTAAAACAATTAAAGAATGAATTAATATCTGAATTTACAAAACTTAAAGAGAACGCAAAAAATAAAATAAGTGAACCTGCTTCGTTAAATGATAATACAGTTACAGTTGATGAATATGATAAAAAACAACAACTACTTAACGAAGCAGAATCGGCAAGTAATTATAGAGACTTACATAATTTAGAAAATACATCAGAAGTAGAAAAATATGCTAAATATGTAAAAGATGAAATTTCTAAAGTTATAAATAAAGAAAATATGCTTAATGAAGTTGAAGAAATATTAAAAAATAGACCTTCAACAGACGAAGATAAAAATCAAAAAATAAATGCATTGGAAGAAATTGCAATTAGAGCAAGAAGTAAAGAAAGACAAGAAACTACAGAACTTGAATCATCTAGAGAAAATGCAATAAATGAAACAAAAGAAAAAATTAACTTGAATGGTGACAAACAAACTGAATTTATAGATTTAATAAACAAAGCGAAAACAAAAGAAGATGTTCAAGAAGTTATATCAAATGTTCAAAAATATATTCAAGATGAAAGAGGAAAAGTTTTAACGGAATTAACTACTAAGTTAATAGAAAATCAAAATCCAAGAAATACATTAACTGAACAATTAAACAATGCAAATGATGAAGTTGCAATCAACTCAGTAAAAGAAGTAATTACTAGACATCTCAATAATCTAAAAGAAAATGCAAAACAAGCTGTAAATAACTTAAGTGAAGATATTGAAAAACATAATGTTCATTCTGATTATCTTAAAAAATTAGAAGATGCTACGGCGTTGGATACAGAAAAAGCATATAATGATGTTATAGGTGAAGTCAATAAACAATTAAATACACTTAAAGAATGAGCTAAAACAAAATTAAATAATATTAAAAATCAAAGCGATAGAGATCAAATTAGAGATTTAATTGCCGCAGCTGGAACTAGTGCTGAGATTAAAGATTTAGAAAATCGTGTAAACCTAACCATAGCAAAAGAAGCTGCAATAGAATCAATAAACAAACTTTCAAATACTAATAACCAGAAAAATCAATTATTAGATTTTGTGAATTCTTCAACAAATATTACAGAAATTAATAATAAAAAAGTTGAAGCTGAAAAAATAATTAATGATAAAAAAGAAAATGCTAAATTAGCAGTAGAAAAAATTAATGGTAATGTAGCTTACGTTAAAGCAAAAGAAGATTTAAAAAATGCAGATAATGAAGATGAGCTAGATAGATTAATTAAATTAGGTAATGATTTATTTACCGATAAGCAAAATGAAGTAAGAAGTGAAATTGATAAGTTAGTAAGCAATAAAGACGGTTTATCTATTGATAATCTTGACAATATTCAAAAATTAAAAGATTACGTTAAAAATACTATTGTACCTAAGGCAAAAGAATATACAAATGATGTAATTAATAGAATTACTAACGAAGCAAGAAAACAAGAATTACAAGATATGCTTACAAATAAAAGTGATGTTGTTAGTGTTAATGAAATTTATGAATTAGCTTCAAACGAAATTAGTAAAGAAGATGCATTAGAACGTGCTAAAACCTCTGCAACTGAGTTTGTAGAAAGTAAATTAAGCGGTCAAGAATTAGACTTATTTAAAAATAGAATTAAAAATGCTGATAATCTTGAACAAATTAAATCAATTAGACAAGAAATACAATCTAAAGTTGATGAAAAAATTAGAGAATTAACAAAATTAAAAAATAATTTCTTAGATAGCAATGAGGTTAAGAGAACTGTTGATAATTCAAAAAATAATTCAATTCCAGAAATTGAAAAATCAATTCAAGATCTTAAAAACGAGAAAAATAACATAACATCTAAAACTGCTGCTGATTTAGAAAAAATACATATTATTGAAATAGGTTTATTAAGTCCTGAGAAAACTACAGAAGAAAATCGCGAATATGATATTTTAAAATCAGAATTTGATAATATTAATGATTCAAATTGAACTGAAGCTAAAAATAAAGAAATTTCTTCTAGAGTTGAACAAGCTTTATTATCTAGAAAAAATAAAGCGAGAGAATATATTAATAGATTAGGTTTAGATTCTACCAAAAATAATGAATTAATTACTAAATTAAATTCTAATGAAACAGATACTTTAACCAAGATAATAAAACTTGAACAAAAAGCTGATCGTGAATTAAAAATTAAATTAATTAAAGAGAAAATTTCAAGATTAAGCGATGAAGAGTTAAAGAGAACGTTAAACGCTAAAGCAAATAATGAAAATGAAGATTTAAACGCATTAGAAGTTGAAGTAGATAATAAACTTGCTGAACAAGAAAATGCTATTAATCTTTCGAAAGAAGATGTTAGAAGAGAAGTAAATAAATTACCTTCAAATGAAAAAATAGAAGAAAATAGAAAAGTTGATGAAGCTAAAGATTTAACAACATTAGATAATATTAAACAAAAAGCTATTGAAAGAATGGAAACATTAAGAAACGAAGTTCAACAAGAGATAGATAAAATGCCTTTAAATGCTAGAAATTCATTAAATAATAATAAGCAAAATGCTTTAAATAATGGTGATGAATTATTATCATTAAAACAATTAGCGATTGAAACAGTTAATGAGTATAATTTATTAAATACTAAGAATAATACTCAATTCAGTAATGAACAAAAAGCTAAAGAGTTCTTCTCAGCTAAACTAAATAGTTCATCAGCCGATACAAAAGAAGAAATTAAATCATTATCAAATAGTTTTGATCTTATTAAAAATAAATTAAATACATTAAGAACAAAACAAAACGAATTAGGGCAAGATTACAAAAACGAATTTGATTCTATGGTTAATAATGTATTTAATAATAACAATAAAGAAATAATAGGAAATAATAGTATCAATTCCGAATTGGATTCAATTATTGAAAAAATTAATTTTAGAAAAAAACAAAATGATGCTATTAAACAAATTAAGGCTAAATTTGAAAACATAAATCAAACTACTTCAATTGTTAATGAAATTAATAATTTAACTTCAAAAGATGAGCAAGGTTTAAATCAACTTATTAGTAAATCAAACACTTTATTTAATAATTTAGAAAACTTAAAAAATCAAATTAATTCTATAGGTGTTGAATCAAATAGAACAGTATTACTTAACGAGTGAAATAATACAGATACTATTAGTAAAAAAGAAGTTCTTGATTCGAAAACTAATTCATTTAAAAATATTTTAAATTCTACAAAACAAGAATTAGAGAATTTAAGTGGGCTTAGCCAAAATAAAGAATCATTACGTAATGAATTAAATAATGCAACTACTAATCAAAAAGTTGAAGAAGTAAGAAATAAAATTAGAAAAGAAAAAAGTGCACTTGATTGAAATCAAATTAAGACTAGATTAAAAAATAGCGATAAGAAAACTCAATGAGATCAACGTGTTAATTCTTCAAATAGTAGTGATCAAATCAAACAAGTTATTACTGAAGCAACAAATTACTTAGAAGAAAAAAGAAGAAACGCAATTAATGTTTTAAACAGATTAAATTCAGAAAATAGTATTAGAAGTAATTCTGCTTCTAAAACAACTGCATATAGTTCGGAAGCCGATTACGAGCAAGTGTTAAATAACTCGCTTAAGTTTTTAAGCGATGAAGCTAAAAAAGCGAATATTGAATTTAATAAATTAACAAACGAAACCAAAACAAGACACGGTTTAAGATATCAATATAATTTAGATTCTAATGGTAATGTTGAAAATAATATAACAGAACGTATGATTAAAGGTGATATCAAACAAGTTGGTGATATTTTAAGAAATATATATAATTCAACAAAAGAAAAACTAAACTTATTAAATGGTGATTCAATTGAATTAAGTAAATACAATACTAAAATAGGTAATGAAGTTGATGCTCCTAAGAAAACTGAAAGTCAATATAACGATATTAAAAAAGAAATAGAAGGTTTATATAATAGCAAACGTAATGAAGCGCAAAAATTACTAAGTGGTGAAATGAAAAACCAAGATAAGAAAAGAGAATTTGAAAGTGAATTTGCAGCAGCTAATAACTTAGGTAAACTAAAAACATTAATTGATAAATTAATTAATTATTACGAAGTTTTAACATTTAATACTAAAAAACCTGGCGAAACTACAACAAAAACTTTATGAAAAAATGAAGATGTGGTTGGTGAAATAACCTTAAATAAATTCGAAGGAAAATATAAAAACAAATATGTTTATTTAGTTGCAAAATCTAAAGATAGCGATAATTATGTTACATCAGAACCAATGCAATTAAATAATTCTAAATTAGGTTTTAGATTTTCGATTAATAAATTTATTAGAAATGGTAATTATGATTTAAATAGAGTTGTTGTTTTAGATACTAATAACAATGATAGAAATACTATTTTAAATAGTAGAAACACTATCGATATTACTTATGCTAGTCTTTCAAGTTTTAGTGTTGAAATAGAAAACTTTAAAGCTAATAATGTCATAATGACTTGAACAAATTTAGATCCTATTTGATATGAAAACTCCCATCCTCAAGGAGAACAAATAATCGAAAAAGCGACACAAGCTAATGTAAATATAACTGGTTTTACATCTAATAGTACTGATAATATTCAAGTTAGTGATATTAAACTTTATCTTAAAGGTGAAGCAAAAATTAATAATCTTCAATTTTCAAATGATTCATTTAATAATCTAACTTTAATTCATAATCTTATATTAGATAATGCAAATTCAAACTTAATTTTTACAAGAGAAAATAATAGCAATAATTGATCATTCAGTTTAAAACCAGAAGGTATGAAAGCTGGATACATTTATAATGTTGATAAAATTGAGTTTAATATTGTTCAAGGATCTGAAAAAACTAAATATGTTTATAAAAAAGACAAGGATAATACAACTCAAAATTTAATTAAGTATAGTGATAATTATAGTTATACAAAGAATAATGTATTTGCTGATTCTTGATTGTTTAAACTACCTAAAGATAAAAGAGATAAAATGTTATTAATAGATGATTCAAAATCAATTTACCCTGAATACATAAAATATAGACGTAATGGTGAAAGATTAGAGACTAGATTAGCATTTAAAGATGGATGAGATATAAATGTTTTTGCCGGACTATTTAGATATTTAAATAGTTTCGCGCCTGAAACACACTCAATATATGAAAAAGAATTAAAAGATAACGAAAATACAAAATTAGCATTACGTGATAAATGAATTGACTTTTTTGTTGATAGAATAAGCAATAAATTTAAAGAAAGATATAATCAAAATGATAGAAATACTATACCAACAAATAGATGGTATGGAGATAATAACTCAGTTTCACTAATTCAATTAGGTATTTCAAGTGATAAAACTCAATATAACGGATTAGTAATAAGAGGTAAAAATCAGTTTGCTCCAGTTCTTGGCGGAAAAAATATGTATTTTGATTTTAAGACTTCACAAATACATTTAGAAAAAATGAAGAAATTTATGAAAACGCTTAATCAAGATACTTACAAGAATAATGATTCCGATGAAAATCATATGTCCGAATGAGTTATGTGATTAGAAGGGATGAGGACAAAAGGAATACTTCCTCGTTATGCAAAATTTGATAGCGTTGATGAAAAAGCTCTTAGAGATACAATTAGTGCTGCCTTTGAATTTATTTTAGCTCATGGCGCAACAAATTTCATAGGTGATAAAATGGAATATCCTAAAGAATATGTAAAAAATAAATAATAATTTAATATTAGCAAACTAAAATTGCTAATAGCTAAATTGTAATTTCAAGTGCAACACAATTGATATAAAATTGAATTGTGGGGCACTTGAAATTTTTTAATAAAAAAATGGCTCCACTACGACCGAGGAACCATATGTATTATACAACAAAAAAATACAAGCAAATTACTAAAGAAGAAAGATTCTTCATACAAAAAAGTATTGAAAATAACTATTCTTTAAGAAGTATTGCTAGAGAATTGAATAGAAATATTTCATCAATTTCAAGAGAATTTAAAAAGAATTGCAACTATTATGGTAGTTATGATTTTGAATTTGCAGATCAACAAAGATTGAAAAGAAAATCATATAAATACCTTTTTAGATTTGATATAAATTTCAAATTTGAAGATTTTAGTAATTATTTTAAGAAAAAATATGATAAAAAATTTCATGGTGTTAAGGCAACATATAATTATGTAAAAGAACATAATAACATTTTAATGCCATCTATAAAAACAGTTTTTAATTGAATTAAAACAAATAAATGAATTATTAAAAGAAAAGATAGATTAAGACTTTATTATAAAAAAGGAAGGAAAACGCTCTACATCTGTAATAAATAGACTAATCACAAGTGCTGAGTACGTATTTCCCATATGAGCTAGACCTAAATCAATCGATTTAAGATTGGAATTTGGTCATTGAGAGGCTGATTTAGTCATAGGAAAAAGATCTAACGGTTATAAAAATATATTAACTTTGACAGAGCGTAAAACCAGAATTGGTTTTGCGGACTTTGTTTATTCTAAATCTCCTAACGAAATTAATTCTAAATTAAGAGAAATTATTAAGAAAAATAGTCTTAATGTTAAAACAATAACCATCGATAATGGTATTGAATTTGAAAAGATTGGCATTTTAGCTAAATGGTTAGATATTAAAATCTATAGGGCGGAACCATATGCATCATTCCAACGTGGATCAAACGAAAATTGAAATGGACTTATACGTAGAGAATTTAAAAAGGGATTTGATTTCAATACAATAACTTTTGAATCCCTACAAGAAATAGTTTATAAAATAAATAATATGCCTAGAGAAATCTTAGATTGAAAAACATCTAACGAAGAATTTATCAAAGAAAACTGTCCTTAATATCTAAATGAAAATTCAACCAAACAATTTTAACGCCCTTTTTAGATAAGGGTGTAGTTTCTTTCTGTCTATTTAGAAATTGAAATTTTTGATAGTTATGAAAAATATAAAAAATTGTCATTTTTTACTAAAATTCAAAAACTTCAAATTGTTTTAAGATATAATAAAAATACCAAGCACGTAAGTGTTGCACTTGATATTTCATTTTAGGTATTAGCAAACTAAAATTGCTAATATTTTTTTAAGGAAATAAGTAAAAATATTTTATAATTATTAAAATAAAAAAATAAGAGGTATATATGAAAGAATTAATAATAATTGGTAATTGAAAAATGAATAAAAATTTCTCTGAAACAGAAAAATTTATTAACGATTTTTCAAACGAATACCAAGCAAAAAAAGATTTAATTTATAAAAATGTTAAATTTGGTGTTGGAGTACCTGCTGTAAATTTAGCTGCATTTAAATCAAACAAAGTAGCAGAATTAAAATTAGCTGCTCAAAACGTTAGTGATAAACCAAAAGGTGCATTTACAGGTGAAGTTTCAACATCAATGTTAAACGATTTAAATGTTGACTACGTAATTTTAGGACACTCTGAAAGACGTACATACTACCACGAAACAAATGAAGAAGTTTATGCTAAAGCTAAAGCTACAATTGAAGCTGGTATGACTCCAATTATTTGTGTTGGTGAAACATTAGAAGAATACGAAAAAGGTTTAACAAAAGAAGTTGTTAAAACACAAATCGAAAAATCAGTTGGTGATTTAGACCACGATAAAATTGTTGTAGCTTATGAACCAATTTGAGCTATTGGAACAGGTAAAGTTGCGACTCCAGAAATTGCACAAGATGTATGTCAATATATTCACTCAATTACTTCAAATAATTTAAAAGTTCAATACGGTGGAAGTGTTAACCCTAAAAATATTAATGAATTATCATCACAAAATGATATCGATGGATTTTTAGTTGGTGGAGCTTCATTAGAAGTTGAGAGCTTTGTTCAATTATTAACATTAGGTAAATAATACGGAAAAAAGAACTATTTTTACATTTATAGTTCTTTTTTTATATAAATTTCACTTATTAAGTATGGAAAAGCAATATGATTACAGAGATTGTTCGTTATATGTATTTAAGTACTATGCTAAAAAGTACCATAATGAAAATTATGATATTAACGAGTTGAAATCAAATGTTATATATGATAAAACTGGAATAAGTTTAAGTAATTTAAAAGATTTAATAAGTGTATACGGTTATAATCTAACTTCTTATTATTGCAAGATTAGAGAATTAAAAGAATTAGATAAAACCGAATATCCATTTGGTGCGATTGTGAGCAATAATAACTTTCAACATATAGTTTTTATTGAAAGTTTAAATAACAATATTATTAAATATTATGATCCAACATACGGAAAAATTTTAAGTTTAGATATTAAGGAATTCGAAAAAATATTTTTAAATATTTTAGTTAAATTTAATAAAAAAACAGCTCAAAAGCATAATTTTGATTTAACTAAAAGCATTTTTCACTTTAATAGACACTCTTACTTTTTATTCTTTTCACTTACATTAGAGCTAATCTTAAATTTAATTTATCCTTTAGTTACTAAATATGTTCTACAGTCACTAGTTCCGTCAAAACAAACTAGTGAGTTTTATTATATAATGATATTTTTTATCACTTTTATTGCATTTTCATTACTAGTAAACTTAATAATAAACAAATTAATAAGGTGAAGTGTTTTAAATAATTTTGATTTGAAATTCAAAAATTTAATAGAAACATTTTCGAAAGAGAATGTTGGTTTAATTAATAACTTAAATGAAATTGAAATTAAACAAAGAGTTACTAATATTTATCAAATAGAGGCACATAAAATAACTTTTATACCTAGAGTTATTTATGTTTTACTTTCGTTTATCATTTCTTTGATTATCATTTTTATTACAAGTCAATTATTAACTTTGATTATTTCTGTTATAGGTTTATTAGTGTTTAGTTTTACTTTTATGTATTATTTATGGTATCGAAAGTCAACGAATTTATTATTAAATGAATCAAAGAGTTTGGATAAAACTTTAAATAATTACATCAAAGTTTTAAAAACTAACTATTTATCATTTGAAGAGGAAAAATTTAAAACAAGATTAATAGATAATTTTGAATCACACAATTTAACATTCAAAAATTTTTTAACTTTAGAAACTTATTTTGACACCACAAATAAGTTTATTGACATGATGATTCCACTAATTATATTGTTTTTTGGCATCCTTCAAATTTGAAATTCAAAAATTAACTTATATCAATTATTATTCTTTTTAACAGGTATAAAAATGTTTTTAAATCCTTTAAAACAAATTGAACCAATAATAAAAGATAGGCAAAGTTATAAGTTAAATAAAAATATGTTAAATATTTTTAAAAAAGAAAAGAGTCAAGATAAATTAGATTCTAGTGATAGTGGAATAATTAAAAGTATCAAATTATCATATGTGTCATATAAATATAACAAAAATCAAGAAAAATATAATATTAATATTCCAAGGTTAATTTTAGAAAAAAATAATATTTTAAAAGGTAATAATGGTAGTGGTAAAACAACCCTCTGCTCACTACTTGTTGGTAAATACAACCCGACTAACGGTGAAATTTTTATAAATAATAATATAGTTAATATTTATAAAAATAAACAAATAAAACAAAGGTTTTGTTATATAGGAGATAATAAAAATATACCTGATTCTACACTAAAAGAATATTTATTGGTAGATGATTGAGAAAATTTTATAAGTATTTTAAATAAATTTAAATTACATGAAATATTTAGAAATCTAAATATTGAAATTAGACAAGATGTTCAAATAAATCAATTATCAAGTGGACAATTACAATTTATTAAATGTTTAAAACCATTTTTATATGATTATGATGTTGTGATATTCGACGAAGCTTTTGAAGCGCTAAATGAAACTATATTTGATATATTAAAAGAACAATATTTAAGTTTATTAAGTGATAAATTAACAGTAGAAATAAGTCATAACAACAAATATATATTCAATGAAGCGCAGGTAATAAAAATTGAAGAAATCACTAAATTTTTATAAGATAGAAATATTTATACTATTAATATTAATAATTGTTTTATCTTTCTTAATATATTATGGTCTTTTTTATAAAGTTGTAACCTATAAAAATGTAATAATTTATTTAAATGATGATCGTATTGAACTTAAGAATATTAAACCTGACGAATTATCTAATGAAAAGTATAATTTAATAGTTTTTGATGAGGGATTTAGTAGAAAATTTCAAATAACTATTTCAAATTTAAACAATAATAAAATAGAAATAATAAATGACGAATTAAAAAAATATTTAATAGATAAAAACAACATTTTACTAAGCTCACTACTAGAATACAAAATAGAGACGATAAATCAAATTATTTACGATAATATAATTAGTATTTTCTTAAAAAAATAACCCTTAATTTTAAATAATATATAATATAAACATGAATAAGAAATACGATATTTCATTGAACATTAAAAAAGAAGTAAAAAACATTGAATTATTCAATGAAGAGATGAATCAAATTATAAATAATTTTGCTAATTATTTTAAACTTGATTCAAGTAAAAAAATAATACTTGATGTAACTTTTGTTTCTAAACCTAAGATTAGAAAACTTAATAAAGAATTTAGAGGCAAAGATTATGTAACTGATATTTTATCATTTGATTTTGGAGATTTAGAATTTTACAAAAACTTACCTTTTATTCATCTTGGTGAATTAGTTATAAGCTGAGATAAAATGAAAAAACAAGCAAAAGAATTTAATCACAGTATCAAACGTGAATATTGTTATCTTTTTACTCACGGTTTAGTTCACTTATATGGCTATGATCACGAGTTAGAAGATGAAAGAATTGTTATGAATAAAATTGTGGATGATATTTTTAATCCACTTAAAATTAAAAGAGAGGAATACTAATGATTGAAAAATTAAGAAATTTATTATCTAAAGCTTATGCACCATACTCAAACTTTCAAGTTGCTGCAATTGCTATAGATTATGATGGAAAAGAATATTACGGTGTTAATGTAGAAAACGCAGCGTACCCTTCAGGTTTATGTGCAGAAAGAAGTGCTTTATTCGGATCTGTAGCCTACGGAGCTCATGTAGGTAAATTTAAAGAAATACATATTATTTCAAGAAAAAACGAAATAATTACGCCTTGTGCAGGTTGCCGTCAAGTTATGACTGAGTTTATGCCACAGGAAGCGTTGGTGTATCAATATTCAAACGATGGACAACAAATGAGAGTAAATACAGTTGCAGAACTTGTTCCTTATCCGATTTTTATGGAGAATATTAAATAATGAAAATATGTTTTGCTAGTATAGTTGGTAGACCAAATGTTGGTAAAAGTAGCTTATTAAATTCTATTTTAGGATACAACGTTGCTATTGTTACTAATGTTGCTCAAACTACAAGAGATCAAATTACAGGTGTTTATACAGATGATACCCATCAAATTATATTCACTGATACACCTGGAATTCATAAACCTAAAAATAAATTAGGTGAATTATTAAACAAAAATGCGTTTGATTCAATCGATGGAATTGATGTGTTATTATTTTTATCTCCTGCTGATGAAGAAATTGGACCTGGTGATAAATTAATATTATCTAGAATAGAAAATATTAAAAATAAAATTGCAGTTATTTCTAAGATAGATAAAATAAAGAAAAACCCTGAAAAATTAACTAAAAAAATTCAAGAATTAAGCGAATTTAATTTTGATAAAATAGTATCTACAGATGTTTCGAATGATTCATCAATTGTATCACTAATTAACATCATTAAAGAGTACTCTAGCGAAGGTGAATTACAATATGATCCAGATGATATCACTGACAAAAGTATGCGTTTTCTAGCTAAAGAAATAATTCGAGAATCTGCTATTGAAAGACTTTTTGATGAATTACCACACTCTATAGCTGTTTCTGTAGATTCTTTTGAAGAATCAGATGAAAAAATTGTTATTGAAGCAATAATGTATGTTAAAAAAGATTCTCAAAAAGGAATGCTTATAGGTAAAAACGCATCTAAAATTAAAGAGATTAGTAAAAATGCTAGAATTAAAATGTCTCATCAATTTGGAGTTCCTGTATCTTTATACTTAAAGGTTAAAGTTGCTAAAAAATGAAACGATGATGAAAAATCATTATCTAAATTAGGTTATTAAATAATTCCATTAAGGAGTTATTTTTTATTTTAGCAAAAAAACTTGTAGCCTGCTAAAAATTTGATAAAATAGTAAATATGAGTGATAGATTAGACAAAAAATTAGAACCAATATTAAAATATACAGTCAAATTATTTATTGAAGAAGGTGAACCCGTTAGTAGTCAAGTTTTAATGAATAAATTTGATGATATAAGTTTTTCTTCAGCTAAAGTTAGATATTTAATGAAAAGACTAGAAGAAGAAGGGTATTTACAGAAAGCGAATTGTTCTAGCGGTAGAACGCCTACATTGCTTGGTTTAAATTACTATGCAGTACATTTAAGTGAATCATTTGAACGCGAAATGATGTCTAAATTAGAAAGAATATTTAAACAAAAAGAAAACGATATTAATACAACGGTTGATCATGCAGCGAATATTATTTCCGAAATGACAGGTTTAACATTGATTAAAACTGATTATAACAATAATGAAATACTTAAGAGTATTGATATGACTGTTTTAGATAAAAATAGAGCAACTATCGTTATGGTTGTTTCGACTGGACAAGTTTATCATAAAGTAATCACAATAGATGAAAACAATAATTTAAATGATATAAAAATTGCTCTTAAAATTTTTAAAGAAAGACTTATTGACGCACCTATTAACGAACTTGCGCAAAGGGTTTTCTTACTAAAAGACATCTTAGCTGATTCGATTAAAAATTATCAAAATATAATTGAATCATTTGTAAGGCAAGTGTTTAATGATGAAATCAATAAATATAAAGAAAATAAAATATATGGTAAAAATAACATTATTTTAAGTCAGAAAATCAATAGAGATAACTTAAATAAAATTATTGAATTAATCGAAAATTACTCCATTTGAGAAAAAATTGAATCACACTTTGATGAAGATGAAAAAATAAAAATATCAGTTGATGATACCGGTTCTTTTATGTCTAAACGTATTATAAACGATGATAGAACAACTGAAATTTCAGTCGTTGCATCAAGCACATCAGATTATAATAAAATGAGAACAGCACTTAATGCCTTAGAAATATTTATGCAAAAAGCAAAGAAGGAGAAATAAATGAATTTTCAAAAAAATAATAAACATAAACACACACATTTCAAAGAGTGAAACGTAATTGAAGCGGATTTTAAATTAATTTTAGATGAACAAATATTACCTCAATTCATAAAGGAGAAAAAACAAGTTGTTTTAGGTAAAAACGAATACATTAATGGTTTAGAAATTGATAAATTAATTATTAAAACACCATTCAGAAAAGAAATTGAACTATTGGTAAATGTGCCAAATGATTTTTCAAACCAAACAATTGCAGGTAAATTAGTAAAAATAGTTTTAACTAACGTAAAAATAATTAATTATGATGCACGTAATTTAGAATTATTAAAATTAAAAGAAAGAAATGCTGAATTAGAAAAAGCAGTAGTTGAACTTGAAAGTAAAATTAAATTAAATGAAGCTATCTTTGTTGAAAAAGCAAAACAAATTGCTCAAATGGCTGAAGAAAAAATTTCAAAAGAAAAAGAACTTTTATTTGAAAAATCAAAAAAAGAAAAAAGTGAAATTAAATCGTATGCTTTACAAGGTTTTTTAGAAGATTTTATAAATCCGTTTAATAACTTTATAATGGCACAACAAGGTGCTGAAAATTCAGATAATGATCAATTAAGAAATTATGCAATTGGATTTAATATTGTTATCAAACAAATGGTAGATGTTTTAGAATCTAATAATGCAGAATTAATAATACCTTCATTAAATACTGAATTTGATCCAAACACACAACAGGTAGTTGATGTAGTTGAAACAACAAACGAAAATGACATTAATAATAATATTGTTAAAGTTGTTAGATATGGTATTAAAGTAGCAGATAGGGTTATAACACCTGCGTCAGTTGTAATAAATAAAAAAATTAGCAATTAAACGCTTGGTCTGCTAAATAATGTGTTATAATAATATTATGACTTCGATAAAAGAAGCCATATATTGAGAAAATAAATGATAATTAAAAATTAAATAAAACAAAAAATAATTAATAGGAGAATTAACATGGCAAAAGAAATTATTTTAGGAATCGATTTAGGTACTACTAACTCAGTTGTATCTGTTATCGAAGGAAAAAATCCAATAGTATTAGAAAACCCTAACGGGAAAAGAACTACTCCATCAGTTGTAAGTTTTAAAAATGGAGATACAATCGTTGGTGATGTTGCAAAAAGACAAGTTGAAACAAACCCAAACACAATAGTTTCAATCAAAAGATTAATTGGTACTGGTAAAACTGTAAACGCAAATAATAAAGAATACAAACCAGAAGAAATTTCAGCAATGATTTTATCATACATGAAAGATTACGCTGAAGCTAAATTAGGACAAAAAGTTACAAAAGCTGTTATTACAGTTCCTGCATACTTTGATAACTCACAACGTGAAGCTACTAAAATCGCTGGTAAAATTGCTGGATTAGATGTATTAAGAATTATTAATGAACCTACAGCTGCAGCTTTAGCTTTTGGTTTAGAAAAAACAAATAAATCAATGAAAGTTTTAGTTTATGACTTAGGTGGTGGAACATTTGACGTTTCAGTACTTGAATTAGAAGACGGAACATTCGAAGTTCTTTCAACAAGTGGTGATAACCACTTAGGTGGAGATGACTGAGATAATGAAATTGTTAAATGAATGATTAAGAAAATTAAAGCAGAACATGGATATGATGTTGAAAACGATAAAATGGCTAAAGCTAGATTAAAAGAAACAGCTGAAAAAGCTAAAATTGACTTATCTAACCAATCTGTAGCAACAATTAACTTACCATTCTTAGCAATGACAGCTAATGGACCACTTAATGTTGAATTAGAATTAAAAAGAAATGAATTTGAAGAAATGACTTCACATTTATTAGATAGAACAAGAAAACCTATTGAAGATGCTTTAAGAGAAGCTGGAATTACATCCGCAGACTTACATGAAGTATTGTTAGTTGGTGGATCAACACGTATGCCAGCTGTTCAAGATATGGTTAAACGTACATTAAATAAAGAACCAAACCGTTCAATTAACCCTGACGAAGTTGTTTCAATTGGTGCTGCTATTCAAGGTGCTGTTTTAGCGGGTGATATTGATGATATTTTATTATTAGATGTTACACCTTTAACATTAGGTATCGAAACAATGGGTGGAGTTGCAACTCCTTTAATCGCAAGAAACACAACAATTCCTGCAACAAAAAGCCAAATCTTCTCTACAGCCGCTGATAACCAAACAGAAGTTACAATTAGAGTTGTACAAGGTGAAAGACAAATGGCTTCAGATAATAAAACTTTAGGATCATTTAACTTAGGTGGTATTGAACCAGCTCCAAGAGGTGTTCCTCAAATTGAAGTTACATTCTCAATCGATGTTAATGGTATTACAACAGTAACAGCAAAAGATTTAAAAAATAATAAAGATGCTAAAATTACAATTTCTAACTCAACAAAATTAACAGAAGAAGAAATTGATAGAATGATTAAAGAAGCAGAAGCGAATAAAGAAGCAGATGCTAAGAAAAAAGAAGAAGTTGAAACATTAGTTAGAGCAGAAAGTTTAATAGATCAAATTAAAAAAGCAAACGCTGAACAAGGTGATAAATTAGATCCTAAATCAAAAGAAGAAAGTGAAAAATTAGTTAAAGAATTACAAGAACTTATCGATAAAAAAGATATACCTGCATTAAAAGATAAGTTAGATCAAGTAGAAAACATGATGCGTGATTTTGCTAACTATGCAGCACAACAAAATGCAACAAATGCTAATTCATCATCTAACGAAGAAGAAGCTACAATAGTTGAAGAAAACGATAAATAATTAAATAAAAATAAACTACATAGTACAAATAATACTATGTAGTTTTTAATAAAAAGTTAATCTATTTAACAGATTAACTTTAGGATTATTTATTAATAATTATAGTTTATTTTAATTTTATTAATTAAGTCCTCTTCTAAGTTTTCAGGTGGACTTTCATAAATTATAACTTTTTTGTTTTTGTTTAATTGTTGTGAAATAGTTAAGCAATCCAATAATACATTAGAGTTATATAAATTAGATGATATTTTGCTCGAAACGACAACAGCTTTAATTTTTAATTTCTCTAAAATAAAAGAAATATTTCTATTAACGTTTTCTAAATAAAAGAAAGTCAATATACCATCGTTGTAGTTAGAAAGTATTTTTTCTTCTAACAGTTTAATGTCATATATTGTTTCTAAATCATAAATTAAAGGAATAATGTTTTTGGATTGAAAATTGTTTTTGTTAATACTTAGGTAAGCACATTGAGACATTTTTAAAATTAATTGAGTACTTTTTAAGTTTTTAGAGTTATTTGTAAAATAATTAAATCAAGTTGTTTCTTTCATTAAATTTAAATATTCATTTTTATCAAATAAATTAAAAAACTTTAATGAATTATTTAATTTAACATAATATGGCTCAATTATCTTAAATTGAGTTTTATTTTTAGAACTATAATTAACAATATTTTTAATATTAATTCATTGCCTTATATTATTATTGTTAGTTATTATTTGAATGTACTTATAATATTCATCGTTAAATTTATTTATTTTATCCAATAAACTTTCTGAATACTCGTAATAATATTTATCTGCATTTTCAATATCATAATCAATATTATATAAAGAGTATTTGACTAAATTGCTTATATCGTCATTTTGATTTTTACCATTAATTTTGTTACACTGTAATATAGTTGCTCTTTTATACATTCTAGATATTGTGCTAGAAGTATTTATCTCTTTTACTTTATTTAGATAAAAATTATATTGTTTTTTAGATCTATATTTTAGCAGAAGATAAATATAATCATCTTTTTTAAAGAATTGTACTTGCTCTTTTTTTAATTCTAATAAATCGGTAATGTAGTTTATATTTACTTCATTTACACCGTTTATAAAGTGATGATTTTTAAGTAAAAAACCTATGATAATATTCTTTTTATTTGATAATACATTTTCACTAATTGCATTATCAAATGACTTATTATATAGCCTATTTGCTTTGCTGTTATAATCAACACCTCAATTTAAAAAACAATAATAGTTATTTCCATCAATTGTTTTTAAAACCATTTGCATTGGTTTATTGATTAATAAATTTTTATTTGTTTTATTAATCATTCTCTCGAAAATGCTTAATTTAATATTAAAACTACTATTTCAAGAAACTTCAATTTTGTTTTCTTGATTTTGTTGATTTTTATTTATTATATCTTTAATTTGATTTGTGCTATCTTGATCGAAAAAGTTTAAGAAGTCATTAATTGAAATGTAATTATATTTGTTGAAATTAAAAACACTAGAATCTAGGTATGTTGATAAAAAACTATATTTTTTATTATTTCTAATAACTCTCTTGTTGATGTTGTCTATTTTAAAGATAATTACCCCAAAAGAATCTCTTTTATAAAAGTAAAAGAATTTAAACGCTAAATAGTAGCAAATTGTAATAATTAAAATAACAACAGTAATATAAGTTAGTATTGCAAGGTGACCCATACTATTCCTTAACACTTAATATTCTAATAGAGTGGTGTCTTTTATTTAAAGTTCTTTCTTTACCATCTCTAAATTTAACTATAACTTCATTACCTTGACCAAAGTCGATAACTTCACCTTCACCAAAAATTGTATGTGCGATTGTATCACCAATAATCATTTTTGAATTAATTAAAGAAATTTCATCAGGTGAGTAATCTAAATCTAAACCATGATCATCATCCATATTTGTGTAATCATCAACGTTAATACCCATTTCGCTAATAAAGTTTGATGGTTCTTTTGAAAGATCACTTCCAAATATTTTTCCGCGTGAAGAACTTAAAAATAAGTGATTTCTAGCTCTTGTAATCCCAACATATGCAAGTCTTCTTTCTTCTTCAAAAACTTCAGGGTCAGAATCCATGTTTTCAATAATTCTATAAGAAGGGAATACACCACGAGATAAACCTACTAAGAATACGTTATCGTATTCAAGACCTTTTGCTGAGTGTATTGTCATTAATGTTACGTAATTTGTGTTACCTTCATAATCATCAGTTACAGAAAGTAGATTTATGTAATTTAGGTAATCTGCTAGTTGTTTTTCTTTATTTCTTTCTTCTCAATTTTTAATAGAGTCAATTAATTCTTTAACATTTTCAATTGCAGTTCCTCTTAAACTAACATCTTTTTCTATAAATTGATAATAATTAAGTTCCATTAAATAGAAATCAAGTATTTTAGAAATAGAGTGTTTAGTAATTTCTAATTTTTTAAGTTCTTTTTTGTAACGTAATGTAATTTGTAAAAATTTAAATAATTTAACAGCAAGTTTTGGATATTCTTTTTTAAATTCAGATCAATTATTTTTATTTGTTATAGTTTCGAAAGTATTTACACCACTTTTTTTCTTAACAAATTCTTTAATTGATTCGATTGATTTATGACCTATTCCTCTTGTTGGTACATTTACAATACGATAAAATGATAATTCATCATTGTTGTGTAATAATCTTAAGAAAGCTATAGCGTCTTTAATTTCAGATCTTTGATAGAATTTAACACCGTTTATTATTTTATGTGGAATATTTTCGTCAATTAACGCTTGTTCAAAAGCTCTTGAATAATAGTTAGCTCTATATAAAATAACTATTGATTTTAATTGATTTTTTTGTTTTTTAAGTTGATTAATTTTATTTACTACTCACTTAGCTTCACCTTCTTCACTAAAACTATGCATGAACTCTATATCTTCACCTACACCATTTTCAGTAACTAGGTCTTTGTTATATCTTTTTTTGTTCATTTTAATAAGTTTATTAGCTGCATCTAATATTTTTTGAGTAGAACGATAGTTTTTATCTAAAACAACTGTATATGTTTCTTTAAAATCTTTTTCAAAATCTAATATTAAATTAACATCAGCACCACGTCAGTTATAAATTGTTTGATCAGGATCTCCAACAATTGTTAAATGTGTATTATCACCTATTAAGTTTTTAATTATTCTATATTGTAATTTTGAAGTATCTTGAAACTCATCAACAAGAATATATGAATATAATTTTTTGTATTTTTCAACTATATCAGGTCTTGAGTGAAATAAAATGTTTGTTTTGATGATTAAATCATCAAAATCCAAAGCTCCATTTCTGGCTAATTCATTAATGTATTCAAAATATATTTTATTTTCAATTTGATCTAAGTTATCAATTTTATAAAATTCATTGTAATCATCTGTATTATTTTTTTGTGTTGAAATATAATGAATAGCAGTTTTATAACTAATTTCAGAAGTTGTAATTTTTAATTTTTTATAAATTTCAGCTAAAATTTGGATTTTATCAGGTTCATCAACGATTGTAAAACTTCTACGATAACCTAAATTGTGAATCTCATTTCTTAAGATGGTTGCACAAAAAGAGTGAAAAGTTTTAATGTTTAATTTTGTTTCTAAATTATTACAATACTTTTCAACTCTTATTGACATTTCTTGAGCCGCTTTATTAGTGAAAGTAACACCAAGAATATTTTTAGCAGGAATACCTAATACATTTATTAAGTAGGCAATTTTACGTGTTAAAACTTTAGTTTTTCCGGTACCTGCACCAGCAATAATTCTTAAATGCTTATCAAAATATTTTACAGCTTCATTTTGCTTATCGTTTAAATCGCTCAGCAAGTCAACTTTTTTTGTATTAATTGTCATCTTCTATCTCCTTGTTTGATAAGTTATTATTATTTTCTATATAAACAATTTTTCTTTTTTTAGAATAAAATGGCATTAGTTTCACTAATTCAATATCATCTATTATTATTTCATCTTTATCAACAACTCTTGTTTTACTAAATATATCAATTATTGAGAGTTTTTTCTTATAAACTACTACAAATAAGTAGTCTATAAATTTAAATATACTTATCGCATAATTAAAAATTTGAAAAAATTTATTTATTATTTCTTGAGTAACGTTATTAGCATTTTCGATTTTATGTGAATTGTAATAAGCAACTAAAAAAACAAGAGTTCATATTATGAATAGTGGTAATACTGCGAATAGCGATCTTCTTAATATGGAAAAATAATTAAATTTATTATTTTTTGAAGAAATTATTTTAATTTTAAGAAGAAACTTACCTAGTGTTTTACCTCTTCAAATTAAAGGTAAAACAAGGAAAAATAAACTAATATTGAATATTCCTACGAAGATAGTTCAAATAAGTATGTTTGTAGGAATTTTTTCTTTATAACTAAAAATGCCGATTGCTCAAATTATTAAAATTGAAATCAGTAAAGATAAACTAAAATCAATTATTTCTGAAAAAAACCTTTTGTAAAAAAATGCATTTTGATATTTCTTCATTTTTTATTCTAAGAAATCTAAAACTTTCATTTTTTTAATTTTATATAAAGGTTTCTGCATCAGTTTTGATTCATCATTTGCATTTGCTAAATAAATGTTTGATTTATAAAAATCATTTTTTACGGACATATTTTCTAATTTGGTAACTAGATCATAATGTCTTTTGATAAACATAATACTTCTTTTTTCCTGTATTTGTTCTTTTTCGTATTTATAAATTCTTTTGTATGTGAATGTAGTTTCATTTAAAAAACCAGTTAGCATCAATTTTATAGCATACATTTTAGCATAACTAATTTCATCAAGAACTTTAGGGTTATGTTCTTTATAATAATTTTCAATATTATTAAATGAATCTAAAACATGCCTTGAATTAAATCATGTATTTGAATTAATAAATTCTCTGTAAACTCTATAATCTAGATACATATATGTTTTTGCTTCTGAAAACAGTATGTAGTTTAATTCAACACACATTTTTGTATCATTTAAATTTGAAGGTACGTATTTTGTTAGTTTTTTGTATAAAGTTTTTTTATAAACTTTATTAAAAACAAAAGGGAAGGTATAAGCATATGTGCTTTGCATTTTATTTATGTCAACTTTATTAAGTAGTTTTAGTCTTGCTTTTGGTTTTCATCTGATTGAACCAACCAATCTTGGTTTGAATTCAAGAATATCAGCAGAATATTTTGTTGCTTCCTCAATAATGTTAGAAACATATCTTTTTCTTAGGGTATTTTCAGAGTTTAGTACTACTAAAAAATCACCTCTTGCAATTTTAAATGCGTTAATTAGATTTAATTGATAACTATCAACTCTACTATTTAAAATAACTTTTAATCTTGAACCAAATAAAAGAAAATATTCTTTAAGAGATTCTAACATATTGCTTTGTTTTTTATCAATGCACAAAATTATTTCAAAATCTTGATTCTCTTGATCTTGTAAATCTTTTAAGAATCATTCGACATCTTTGAATAAGTCACCAACAAGAGAAACGATACTTAATTTCATTTTTTCCCCTTAAAATTTCTTGTAATTTAGTTATAAAACTATATATTAGTATTTTACCATATTTATAAATATTTACTATTTATAAGAACCTGGTAAGCTCGGTTGCCACAAATGGAAATTATATAGTTTTTTGAGTATTATTATATTTTTGAAACTAATAAAAAATTAAATTTTTATATTTTTATTTTTTAAAAAAAGACGATTTTTTATTATAATTTAAATAACAAATTAATTTGTTAGTTCGAAAGGATAAAAATGAAAAAAACTATAAATGATTTAGATTTAAACAATAAAAAAGTTTTAGTTAGAGTTGACTTTAACGTACCATTAAAAAATGGTGTTATTACATCAACAAAAAGAATTAAAGCTGCATTACCTACAATTCAAAAAATTGTATCAGAGGGTGGAAAAGCGATTTTATTTTCACACTTAGGTAGAGTTAAAACAGAGGAAGATTTAAAATCTAAAAGTTTAAAACCAGTTGCTATTGAATTAGCAAGACAATTAGGACAAAAAGTTATTTTTGTTCCTCAAACTAGAGGTGAAGTATTAGAAAAAAGTATTGAAGCTATGAAACAAGGTGAAGTTTTATTAGTTGAAAACACAAGATACGAAGACTTAAACAACAAAGCTGAAAGTAAAAATAATGAAGAATTAGGAAAATACTGAGCTTCATTAGGAGATGTTTTTGTAAACGACGCTTTTGGTACAGCTCATAGAAAACATGCTTCAAACGTTGGAATCGCTTCAAATATTGCTGAATCAGCATTAGGTTACTTAATGGAAAAAGAAGTTTCATCACTTCAAAAAGTTATTAGTAACCCAGAACATCCATATGTTGCAATTATTGGTGGAGCAAAAGTTTCAGATAAAATTCAAGTTTTAGAAAACTTAGCTAAAATTGCAGACAAAATGATTATCGGTGGAGCGATGGCTTACACATTCTTAAAAGTGCAAGATCACAACACAGGTACTTCATTAGTTGAAGATGATTACTTAGATTTAGCTAGAGATTTCTTAGAAAAATACTCAGATAAAGTTGTATTACCAATTGACCACGCAACATCAACAGAATTTAAAGATGTTGAACCAGTATTCCAAGAAACAGAAATTTCAGAAGGATACATGGGACTTGATTTAGGACCTAAATCAATTGAATTAGTAAAAAATACTTTAGAAAACGCAAAAACAGTAGTTTGAAACGGACCTATGGGAGTTGCTGAATTTAAAAACTACCAAAAAGGAACATACGCTGTATGTGAATCAATCTCTGAACTTAGAGATGCATACACTGTAGTTGGTGGTGGTGATTCAGTTGCTGCTGTTGAAAAATTAGGTATGGAAGATAAATTCACACACGTTTCTACAGGTGGTGGAGCTTCACTTGAATTATTACAGGGATTAGAATTACCTGGTGTAACTTCAGTTCAAAATAAATAATTTGATAACTAAAAAATACGAATCGCAATGATTCGTATTTTTTTTACAACTCTAATGTGATATTTAATGGTTCTAATTTTCTAGTTTTGATACCAGAATCTTTCAATATTTTTCTTGAAATTCAAGCATCGTCGGTATCATGATATTTATCTTCTAAATAAACTATTTCTTTAATTCCTGATTGGACAATTGTTTTTGAACAATTTGAACACGGAAATAAAGAAGTGTATAAAACTGCGTTCTCTAATTGTGTTGTTGAATTTAAAATTGCATTAATTTCAGCGTGAACAACATAAGGATATTTATTATCTTTTTCTTCCTTAGCATCTCTAGTTCAAGGAAAATCATTATCATTACCAGAAGGCATACCATTATAACCCATACCAATTACACGTTTTCTAGCATTAATTATACAAGCTCCAACTTTAGTATTTGGATCTTTGGATCTCAAAGCACTTAATTTGGTAAGTGCCATAAAATATTGGTCTCAATTTATAATTTTATTCATAGTATTATAAGTCTATATTTTTAACATATTTTGCATTTTTTTCAATAAATTCTTTACGAGGAGCAACATTTTCACCCATTAATATTTCAAAAGTTCTATCCGCTTTATAAGCGTCTTCAATTTGAACTTGTAACATTTTTCTATTTTCTGGATTCATTGTTGTTTCTCATAACTGTTCAGGATCCATTTCCCCAAGCCCTTTATATCTTTGGATTGTTATTTTTGAGTTTGGATTTAGTTTTTCCATTATCTCATTTTTCTGCTCATCATTATATGCGTACTCAAGGAATTTACCCTGCTGAATTCTATATAAAGGAGGTTGTGCTATGTAAACAAACCCATATTCAATAAGTGGTTTAAAGTATCTAAAGAAGAATGTTAATAATAATGTTCTAATGTGAGCACCATCGACGTCGGCGTCAGTCATAATTACAATTTTGTGGTATCTTAATTTATTGATGTTAAATGTATCACCTAAACCTGTACCTAAAGCAGTAATTAAAGACATTATTTCTTCGTTGTTAAATACTTTTTCTTGTCTTGTTTTTTCAACGTTTAAAATTTTTCCACGTAATGGTAAAATAGCTTGTGTTTTTCTATCTCTACCCATTTTAGCTGAACCACCAGCTGAGTTACCCTCAACTATATAAAGTTCACTAATTTCAGCGTTTTTACTTGTACAATCTGAAAGCTTACCTGGAAGCCCACCGCTTTCAAAAACATTTTTTCTTCTAGCGTTATCTCTAGCTGCACTAGATGCTAATCTTCCTTTTCTTGCAAGTATTGCGGTGTTTATTATTTTTTTAGAAATGTCAGGGTTTTCATTTAAAAATCTTTCTAAAGCTTCAGAATAAATTTCATTTACGGCTCTACGAGCATCTTTTGAACCTAATTTACCTTTTGTTTGACCTTCGAATTGAGGATCTGGGTGTTTAATTGATATTATTGCAGTTAAACCTTCAATTAAGTCATCTCTTGTGAATTTTTCTGATTCATTTTTAATTAAAGCTTTATCAATTGCATAGTTATTAACTAAACGCATTAATGAATCATAGAAACCTGATAAGTGTGTACCACCTTCGTGTGTGGAAATGTTATTTGTATATGTAATTATGTTTGATCTATACATATCTTCTAAATATTGTGTTGCTACTTCTACACCAATAATAACTTCTTCGCCACTTAATTCGTTATTGTATTTATATTCTCCTGAAGCATAAATTACTTCTTGGTTAATTGGTTTATAACCTTCATTAATTTCTTTTACATAATCCACAATACCGTTGTCATATTTAAATTCACTATATGAATTATCACGGTGATCTGTAACTGAAACGAATAACCCCTTGTTTAAGTGTGCGATTTGTTTAGCGTGGTCAATAATAAGTTCTTTATCAAACTTAATTTGTTCCATAACTTTATAATCGGGGTGGAATTTTATTGTAGTACCACTTTCGTTTTCTTTTGCTTCACCAATTACAGTTGTCTCTTGAATTATGTGTCCACCATTAGCGAATTTAGCGTTATATAATTTACCATCTCTTTTTACTCAAGCTTCCATGTAATCACTAAGAGCATTAACAACCGAAGCACCAACACCGTGCAATCCACCACTAACTTTATAAGCATTAGATTCAAATTTACCACCAGCGTTTAATTTAGTTAAAACAACTTCAAGTGCACTAATGTTAAATTTGGGGTGCATACCTACGGGTATACCACGCCCATTATCTTCAACTATTATTTCCTCATTTTTAGTAATGGTAATATTAATTGTATCTGCATAACCAGCCATCGCTTCATCAACTGAGTTATCGACTATTTCTCAAACCATATGGTGTAGACCACTTTTTGAAGTGCTACCAATGTACATACCAGGACGTTTTCTAACGTGCTCTAGTCCTTCTAGATGCTTAATATTTGAAGCATCATAATTATTATTTAAATTTTCTTTCATTTAAACCCCTAAAATATTTAATATTAATATTAAATATATTATACCATCTTTTTGTATTTATAAAAGACTTGGTCTAATTCTAGATTTCAAAATCCATTTCCTTCATTCTTACTTTTTTCTTCTACGCCTATAATATAGCTATAAAAATCTTTTTGTATTTGATTTTTAGTGTAATATTTTTGCTTAAAATTACTATTTTGAATATATGCAACTCTTGCTAACCCTTTTTCAACCATAAGTGAGTTTAGAGTGGATTTAAAATCATTATTATTTATATTTTTAAAATATATTAAACCCACATCTCTACCATATTCATCAGTATCAAAATGCATATAATAAAATTTATCTTCTGAGTCAATTTTATTAGTTAAAACATTTTTTGCAATGTTCGCATAATAATTTTCGTAGTTGGCTAGTTTGTTTTTATTATTTTCTTTTAAAGTTTCAGGCGTATCAATTCCATAAAATCTTATCGTTACTTTTTTATTATTTATTTTACCTTCTATAGTATCTCCGTCTAGTACTCTATTTATTTTTAATTCAACTAATTTCTTTTGGTTACTATTTCCGTAGTTATTCTTACTGATAAATATTCCTATAGTTATGGTTAAAATAACTAATAATATTTTTATAACAATTAATATTTTTTTAGGTATTTTTTGTAACATATTCAATATGTAATTTTTTTCAAAAAAAGAACTAAAAAAGGCAAAAATGACTCAAATTCCGAATAATTAAATTTAATGAATTTTTCTTTTTAAGCCTATATATAATATTTTAAGTACTATTTATTTTTAATTAATTAAAATTTTAAAAACACATAATAAATGTTCTATTAGAAAATATATTTAAATTACTTGAAAAACTAGATTTTAAATTTATTTTTAATTTATGATTTAGTAAATAACAAAAAAACTTTTATAACTTAACTTAACTTAATAATTTTGATTGTTTTTTTCTCGAATAAACGTTTTTTAACCTTTATTAAAGATAACTTTAAAATATTTTATGTAATTGTTTGCTAAAATAACTAACTTGATTCAAGTATTTTCTTTTAATAAAATTTTTTATTCAAAATTAAAACTGTATTTAATAAGACTAAAAAATTGCTATATATAATATAGGTATATTTAAATAATATTGATTGTTCAAAAAAATAATTTAGTTAAAAAAATAAAAAAATGTTTTGACTTTTAAAAAAGTGGTGATATAATAGTTTTGCTAACTCCGACAGATACAAGAAAAATCGGAAACAAATTAGCAGAATAAGTTCTTTGAAAACTAGATATATACAATAAAACATGACAGTCAATTTTTTCGAGAGTTTGATCCTGGCTCAGGATGAACGCTGGCTGTGTGCCTAATACATGCATGTCGAGCGGAGTTCTTCGGAACTTAGCGGCGAATGGGTGAGTAACACGTACTTAACGTGCCCTCTAGATTGGGATAACGATGAGAAATTATCGCTAATACCGGATACTTATTAGTTTGGCATCAAACTAATATAAAAGGAGCGTTTGCTTCACTAGGGGATTGGGGTGCGGAACATTAGTTTGTTGGTGAGGTAATGGCTCACCAAGACGATGATGTTTAGCGGGGTTGAGAGACTGATCCGCCACACTGGGACTGAGATACGGCCCAGACTCCTACGGGAGGCAGCAGTAGGGAATTTTCCACAATGGACGAAAGTCTGATGGAGCGACACAGCGTGCAGGAAGACGGCCTTCGGGTTGTAAACTGCTGTTATAAGGGAAGAAAAAGCAATAGAGGAAATGCTATTGCCTTGACGGTACCTTGTCAGAAAGCAACGGCTAACTATGTGCCAGCAGCCGCGGTAATACATAGGTTGCAAGCGTTATCCGGAATTATTGGGCGTAAAGCGTCTGTAGGTTGTGTGTTAAGTCTGGCGTTAAAACTTGGGGCTCAACCCCAAATTGCGTTGGATACTGGCACGCTAGAATTGTGTAGAGGTTAGCGGAATTCCTAGTGAAGCGGTGAAATGCGTAGATATTAGGAAGAACACCAACATGGCGAAGGCAGCTAACTGGGCACATATTGACACTGAGAGACGAAAGCGTGGGGAGCAAACAGGATTAGATACCCTGGTAGTCCACGCTGTAAACGATGATGATTAGCTGATAGAGAACTATCGGCGCAGCTAACGCATTAAATCATCCGCCTGAGTAGTATGCTCGCAAGAGTGAAACTTAAAGGAATTGACGGGGACCCGCACAAGCGGTGGAGCATGTGGTTTAATTTGAAGATACGCGTAGAACCTTACCCACTCTTGACATCTTCCGCAAAGCTATAGAGATATAGTGGAGGCTAACGGAATGACAGATGGTGCATGGTTGTCGTCAGCTCGTGTCGTGAGATGTTCGGTTAAGTCCTGCAACGAGCGCAACCCTCATCCTTAGTTAAATATCCTAAGGAGACTGCCCGAGTAATTGGGAGGAAGGTGGGGACGACGTCAAATCATCATGCCTCTTACGAGTGGGGCAACACACGTGCTACAATGGATAGTACAAAGAGAAGCAATACGGTGACGTGGAGCAAATCTCAAAAAACTATTCTCAGTTCGGATTGTAGTCTGCAACTCGACTACATGAAGTCGGAATCGCTAGTAATCGTAGATCAGCTACGCTACGGTGAATACGTTCTCGGGTCTTGTACACACCGCCCGTCACACCATGGGAGCTGGTAATGCCCGAAGTCGGTTTTGTTAACTACGGAGACAACTGCCTAAGGCAGGGCCGGTGACTGGGGTGAAGTCGTAACAAGGTATCCCTACGAGAACGTGGGGATGGATTACCTCCTTTCTACGGAGTACATAAGTTACAATTCATTTTAGTAACAATTACTAACTTTTAAGACCATTTTTATTTATTTAATATTTGAGTCATGGCTTTCTTTAATGGTCAGAAAGATTTATATATCTAGTTTTGAGAGAACTTCTCTCTTTGTTCTTTGAAAACTGAATAGTAAAGATAAATTAATATAACAACGACATCAAAAAAATAAATTAAATTAGTCAATTTGTTTTGTGATACCGAGTAATTATTATTAAAATAATAATTTATTAAAATGTCTTTGAATACATCAACAAACAATAGGAAAATATTGAAATAACTTTTAAATAAGTAAGAGTGAGTTGTGGATGCCTTGGGTCTGGAAGTCGAAGAAGGACGTGATTACCTGCGATAAGCCTCGTGGAGCTGGATATAAGCTACGATACGGGGATTTCCGAATGGGGAAACCTAATTAGAGTAATATCTAATTGCATTAGAATGAATACATAGTTCTAATGACGAGACACGTTGTGAACTGAAACATCTTAGTAGCAACAGGAAGAGAAAATAAATAATGATTCCATTAGTAGCGGCGAGCGAACATGGAAGAGCCCAAACCAACATTTATGTTGGGGTTGTAGGACTATCTACATGAAGTTACAAAATTTTGTCATAGCAGAATAAGTTGGGAAACTTTAGCATAGAGGGTGATACTCCCGTATGCGAAATGGCAAGATCTTCTGATAGTATCCTGAGTAGGGCGGGGCACGTGAAACCCTGTCTGAATCTGCCGGGACCATCCGGTAAGGCTAAATACTAACCAGACACCGATAGTGAACTAGTACCGTGAGGGAAAGGTGAAAAGAACCCCGGGAGGGGAGTGAAATAGAATCTGAAACAACTTACTTACAATTAGTCAGAGCGCGTTAATGCGTGATGGCGTACATCTTGCAGTATGGACCGGCGAGTTATGTTAACATGCGAGGTTAAGTGGATAAAAGCGGAGCCGTAGAGAAATCGAGTCTTAATAGGGCGCTTAGTATGTTGACATATACCCGAAACCATGTGATCTATTCATGAGCAGGCTGAAGCTTGGATAACACCAAGTGGAGGGCCGAACCGTAGTACGCTGAAAAGTGCCCGGATGACTTGTGAATAGCGGAGAAATTCCAATCGAACTTGGAGATAGCTGGTTCTCCTCGAAATAGCTTTAGGGCTAGCGTGTGATGTTAAACTTTGGTGGTAGAGCACTGAATATGGAATGGCCGCGCCTAGCGGTACTGACTATAATCAAACTCCGAATACCATTGTGTATTATCATGCAGTCGGAACCGGGGTGCTAACGTCCCGGCTCGCGAGGGCAACAACCCAGATCGTCGGCTAAGGTCCCAAAATCGTGTTAAGTCAGAAAGGTTGTGAGTTTTCATAAACAACTAGGAGGTTGGCTTAGAAGCAGCCACCCTTTAAAGAGTGCGTAATAGCTCACTAGTCAAGAGAACTTGCGCCAATAATGTAACGGGAGTAAAACACGATACCGAAGCCACGGGTACGAAAGTACGTTAGAGGAGCGTTCTTAGTGCGGCGAAGTCAGACCGTGAGGACTGGTGGAGCGCTAAGAAGTGAGAATGCCGGTATGAGTAACGATTTGAGGTGAGAATCCTCAACGCCTATTGGGAAAGGTTTCCTGGGGAAGGTTCGTCCACCCAGGGTTAGTCAGGACCTAAGGAGAGGCCGAAAGGCGTATCCGATGGACAACAGGTTAATATTCCTGTACTGGCTGTACGTAGTGATGGAGTGACGGAGAAGGATAACACTACCACTTAATGGATTGTGGGGTAAGTAACGACTGGTGGATATAGTTAAATGCGTATCCTCTAACCGGGAGTTGCGAGTCATAGGCCGAAAGGCTGAATTGTGTGATTTCATGCTTCCAAGAAAAGCTTCTAAACGTTTAAACGTATGGTCACCTGTACCGAGAACGGACACACGTTCCCAAGATGAGTATTCTAAGGCGAGCGAGAAAACCAATGTTAAGGAACTCTGCAAATTAACCCCGTAAGTTCGCGAGAAGGGGTGCCAACTTTTGGTTGGCCACAGTAAATTGTGAGGGGCAACTGTTTATCAAAAACACAACTCTCTGCTAAACCGCAAGGTGATGTATAGGGGGTGAAGCCTGCCCAGTGCCCGAAGGTTAAGTGGATGCGTTAGCTTATGCGAAGCGTTGAAATGAAGCCCGGGTGAACGGCGGCCGTAACTATAACGGTCCTAAGGTAGCGAAATTCCTTGTCGGCTAAATACTGACCTGCACGAAAGGCGCAATGATCTCTCAACTGTCTCAACATTGGACTCGGTGAAATTATGGTCCCAGTGAAAACGCTGGGTACCCGCATCAAGACGAAAAGACCCCATGGAGCTTTACTACAACTTCGTATTGGAACTTGGCCTAACATGTGTAGGATAGGTGGGAGACGCTGATGCTAAGACGCTAGTCTTAGAGTAGTCGACCTTGAAATACCACCCTTGGTATGTTGAGTTTCTAACCTGTCGCCGTCATCCGGCGAGGAGACAGTGCGTGGTGGGTAGTTTGACTGGGGCGGTCGCCTCCTAAAAAGTAACGGAGGCGTTCAAAGGTACACTCAATACAGTCAGAAACTGTATGTAGAGCGCAAAGGTAGAAGTGTGCTTAACTGCGAGACCTACAAGTCGAGCAGGTGCGAAAGCAGGACTTAGTGATCCGGCTGTACGTCATGGAACGGCAGTCGCTCAACGGATAAAAGTTACCCTGGGGATAACAGGCTTATCTTGCCCAAGAGATCACATCGACGGCAAGGTTTGGCACCTCGATGTCGGCTCATCGCATCCTGGAGCTGGAGTCGGTTCCAAGGGTTTGGCTGTTCGCCAATTAAAGCGGTACGCGAGCTGGGTTCAGAACGTCGTGAGACAGTTCGGTCCCTATCTGATGTGGGCGTTGGAATATTGATGAGAGCTGCTCTTAGTACGAGAGGACCGGAGTGGACGTACCGCTGGTGTTCCAGTTGTTCCGCCAGGAGCATAGCTGGGTAGCTAAGTACGGAAAGGATAACCGCTGAAAGCATCTAAGTGGGAAGCCTCCTCAGAGATAAGTATTCCCTTGAAATTCCTTGTAGACTACGAGGTTGATAGGATGGATGTGTAAGTGTAGTAATACATTTAGCTGACCATTACTAATAAATTGATAGGTTTAGAAGTTAAGGTGTATTTAAGACATTTTAATGAATTATTAATTTACTATTCGGTTTTCAGAGAATAAGCCCAGAAGGGCATTTTTTTATGCAAAATAAAAATTAATTTATAATTAATAGTATAAAGAATAGGAGAAATAAATTTTATAATGGCATACATTCTATTTAGCTTATTTAGTATATTATTAATTATTTTCATTTTTGTTATGTTGTTTTTTTTGAAATCGCTTTATATTCAATATAGTTCGAAAAGAAACCAAAAAATAACAAACGAAATTAGTAGATCAATGTATGAAAACGAAACTAATTTAACAAGATTAAAATTATTATCTAAAAATAATAAAACTTATGAAAAAATATATAGTGAATTAGATGGATATTACAATACGTTAAAAAAATATTCTGATGTAATAAAAACAAATCTAGAGAATTCTAATAATTGAATCCAACTTAGAAAAACTAAAGAATTATTAAAAATAAATAGAATACTTAAAAAGAATTTTAAAAATTTTAAAAATAATCAGTCTAAGGTAAAAGGTGTAACTCATGATTTTCAAAAACTTTATGAAGAAGTGGATGAATCAATTTCAAGAATCATTCAAGTTTGCGAATATTTATTAAAAAGATTAGAAGCTTTCGAATGTTCTGATTACAAGACAGTAAGATATATTACTAAAGAAGTTCATAGGTTAAAAAGAGAAACAAAAGCTATTTTAGACAAGAAAACTAACGCCAATATGCGTGATTTATTTGCAGATGCTAGTGAAAAGGAAAAGAATTTATTAGAATTATTTAAATTAGAAAATAATCATTTAACAATTGAATACTTTTTATTTGGGCCTATAATGAATTCTTTAAAAGATCAACATAACTTACTTAATAAAGAACAAAATACACTTATAGATAAATACCTTAAAGAGATAAAAAATGCATGACTAGCAAAAAGTTTTAAAGTTGATCTTTTAATTTCTAAAATAAGAGATTTCTATTATTATTTAAATAATATTTTTATGGATAGTAAATCAAAAATAATAATTGATGAGTTCAAAAATAAAAACTACGAATTAATTCATAATTTTATTATTAAATTAATTGACAAAAACGGCGATGATATTAAAAAACTTAATCCCGAATTAAAAGCTAAAACTGTAAATGAATTGAAGTTTTATAGCGAAAAACTTCAAGCATTTTCAAAAAATAATGATTATATTAATTACTATTCTAATTTAGATGATTTAATAAATATGTATAAAGATTTAGAAAAAAATATTTATTTAACTTTATCTGAAAGCAAAAGAGAAGGGTTTTCTAATATTAAAGAAGAGTTTAATAATATTGAAAATTTATATTATATTGTTATGCAACATAAGTTTTTACCAAAGAATGATGATACTTTAAAAATAACCGATAATTTGGAAGTTTTATATAAAAATATACAAAGCGATTCAAGTAAAAATGATATTAATGAATGGGTTTTAAATATTGAACAATTAATTCGAATCATTGGAGAAAACATCGAATATAAGCAAATGTATGACAAAATAAATGAATATGTTATAAATAATAAAAAATATAATGATAAAATACAATTATTCAAAAGTTTTCTATTCAGTGCAGAAAACAATATAAAAAATAGAGATTATAAAGCTGCTTATAAAATAATGAAAAAATTTATTATAACACAATAAAAAAGGAGAAAAAATGTATAAAAAAATTTTAATTAGGTATGGAGAATTGGTTTTAAAGAAAAAAAATAGAAAAACTTTTATAAATCAATTATCAAATAATATCACACATATAGTAGGTCAAAAACCACAAGTTGAATTTGATAGAATGTATTTAGATTATAGTGAACTAGCTTTAGAGAGACTAAAATTTGTATTTGGGATTAGTTCTTACTCACCTGTTATAGTAACTGAAAATAATATAGAGAATTTCAAAGAAGACGTCATGAAACTAGTTAAAAACGATTCAAAAACATTCAAAATTGAATCAAGACGTAATTTTAAAGGTTTTGAATATAATTCAGGTAATATAAATAATATTTTAGGAACTCATGTTTTAAAAAATACAAACCTTAAAGTGGATGTTCATAATCCAGATCAAACATTTTATGTTGAAGTTAGAAAAGACCAAACTTATATATTTTCAAATTACATAAGTGGTTTAGGTGGTCTACCTGTAGGTGTTTCTGGAAAAGTTTTACACTTAATTTCAGGTGGTTTTGATTCTCCTGTTGCGGCTTTTGAATTAATGAAAAGAGGTCTAAAAGTTGATTTTTTAACATTCATGACTCCGCCACAAACTGATCAAAGAACAATTGATAAAATCAAAGGTTTAGTTACTACTTTATCGAATTACCAAGTAACTTCTAATTTATTAATTGCTGATTACTCTTATTTAATGAATTATATTTCTTTTGTTTCAAATGAATCTTATAAAATAACTTTAATGCGTCGTAGTTTTTATCGTATTGCTGAACAAATTGCTAGAAAACATAATATATTAGCCATTTCAAATGGTGATAACTTAGGGCAAGTTGCTTCACAAACTTTAGAGTCTATTTATACAATAGGAAGTGAAAGTTCTCTACCAATTTTAAGACCTTTATTAACTTTCGATAAAAATGAAATCATTAAAATTGCAAGACAAATTAATACCCATGATACTTCAATTATTAAAGCGAACGAAACATGCGAATTATTTGCTCCTAAAGAACCGGTTACAAAACCAAGAATTGAAGTAGCCAAAAAATTAGAAGAAGAATTAAATCAAATTCCTGAATTAGAATCTGATTTATTAAATTCTAAAATCGAACATATAAAAATATCTATAAGTCTAAATAAACCAAGATAATAACTTGGTTTATTTAATATTTTTCTACCTTAAAATAGTGGGTTTAAGGAGGAAAAATGAAAAATGATGATCTAACATTTTCTGAATATTTTAAAAATTGAATGACTATATATAAAAAAGGTTCAATAACTAATGTTAGTTATAGTAAATACGAATTAACATTAAGATGAGTTAATAAAATTTCACCTAATTTAAAAATGAAAGATTTAAATAGACTAGAATACCAAAAAATATTAAACGAGTATGCTTTATATCATGAAAAGCAAACCACCATGGATTTTCATCATCATCTAAAAGCTTGTTTATTAGATGCTTTTGATGAAGGTTATTTAAATGGTGACCCCACTCGTAAAGCGGTAATTAAAGGCGTTGTACAGCGTAAAAAGAAAGAAAAATATTTAAGTCAATTTGAGCTACAATTATTGCTCAAGAAACTTAAAACTAATGGGCCTGTTAATTATGATTGACTTATTTTATTAATAGCAAAAACAGGTATTAGGTTTTCTGAAGCATTAGCATTAACACCTGCTGATTTTGATCTTAATAAACAATTATTAATTATAAATAAGACTTGAAATTACAAGGAATCTACAGGTAGTTTTGCGCCTACTAAAAATAAAAGTTCAATTCGTAAAATACAATTGGACTGATTAACAACTTCACAATTTGCATTTATAATTAGAGATCTACCGGTTGATCAACCTATCTTTGTAAAGAAAAATAAAAAGATATTTAATTCGACAATTAATGATATTTTAGAAAGACGTTGTAAAAGCGCTAAGATTCCAATAATAACTATTCATGGACTTAGACATACACATGCTTCAATTTTGCTTTATGCAGGTGTTTCTATTGCATCAGTAGCAAAAAGATTAGGACATGCTAGTATGAATACTACAGAACGTGTATATTTACATATTATTAACGAATTAGAAAATAAAGATATCGATCTAGTGATGAGATCGATATCAAATCTAATTTAATTATACTAACCCACTAAAAAAAGTAACGACACCGTTACTTTTTAATATTTGATTCAACAAAGCTTCAAATACATTTCTTTGAGTTAGATCCAGAAATTTTACTTGGGTTATTAGCACTAACGTTTATATTAAAATTGCTTTGACAATATTGGTAATAATTTTCTAATATTTCATTATTTTTATTAGTATTTTCAATAATTTTTTTATGCATATTATCTCTAATAATTGACTTAGTATCTGGCGATTCTAAAAACTCACTTATAAAATGATCAATTTCTTGGTTAGTTAAACCTGTTGCATTAGAGAAAAATGTATATTTCTGTTCAATTTCTTTTTGAGTTCTTTCTTGAATCTTTTCAGAAATAAATTCTTCTAATTCTAATATGCTTGTAAATTTTAATTCACTAATTTTATCATTTAAAAATTCTTGATCAACATATGAAAATTTAGCTAGAGCATCATTAATTTGATCTCTACTTATTTCTAATTTTTGTTCATTTTCTATATTTTTTTCTAAATATTCATTATCGATTATTTCATCTGGTTTTTCAGATAAAAATGTTTCACAGTCTTTTAAAAACTCTTCATTAATTATGTTGTAAATATCATCTTTATCGTTATTTTCGCCATCTTTTGAATTAATAATATCACTAATTTCTTCTGCTCTATTTTTAATTTTTTCCACTATTCTTAAAATTTGAATAGTATCATCTAATTTAAAGGTGATTTTAATATCATCTATTATTTGGTTTTTTTCTTCTACTTCAAGATTACTGAATTGAATTCAAGTTTTTAATAATTCATTTGCATAATTTTTGAAATACTTAGCGTTTTTTATAATTTCAGTTTCTTTTTTTGTTTCTTTGTATTTTGTTAACTCATCATATAGTTTATCTGGTAATTTATTAAAATCATTTTTAAAACCAATTTTATTACTTATTTCATTAATAAAAGTTCAATGGTTATTAATTTTATTTTTGATTTTTTCAGGTTTTAATTCTGAAATTCAAACGTTATTTTCTTCGCTATTATTTTCGTTTCCATACTTTTTAAACGCTTTATTAAGAATATATTTCATAGTAGCGCCTTGACGGAAAAATCTAATCTTCCCGCTTTCTTTTGGTCAAGTTGTAGCTTTTTCTTCTTGCGTTTGTAATAAAATTCTATTTGTTCTTGAAATAGCTTGGATTAATAAATAATCTTGACTAATATGTTTATCAAAATATATTGTATCAATGTATTTTGAGTCGTATCCAGTTAATAACTGATCCACGACTATTAATATATCAAGTTTTTTATTATTAATATCATCCTTAGATGAAATTCTATAATTATTACCTTCTTGTTTTAATCTTTTTAATATGTCTTCTTTATATAAGTCATTAAGATGATCTATATCAAAATTAGTTTTAAAAGTATTATTATAGTTGTTTAACATCTTAGTATAAAATTCTTTCTTTTCTATTACTCCTTTTTCAGTGTTTGATTCACTAAAATCAAAAAGTAATGTGAAATTAACTTTGTGTTTATACTCTTTTAGTTTTTGTTCGAATATATTGAAATATTTAATAGCGTCATCTTTACTTTCAACTGCAAAAAGTGAGCTATATTTATGTAAACGTCCGCCACTTTTTTTATTTGATATTATCTTTTGAATTAGTTCTTCTACTATTCAACTTTTATAAGCGTTATTATCGTAAAAATTCATTTCTTTTAATTTTTTTTCGATTTTTATTGCTTCGTCAAAATTATTTTCGTCTACACCAATTAATAAATCATACTCACTATTTTCGCTATAATCTAGATTTTTAAGTTTGATATTATATTTATCTTCAATTGTTTTTTTGGTGATCTCTAATTCTTCAAAACTTAATTTACCTGATTCATCTTCTTTTACAAACTTTCTATAATCTTGGTATAAAGATAATAATTTATTTTTATCTTTATCACTTTTTTCAAGCTCTTCTATGTTGCTTGCACTACTAAATAACTTCACTAAATATTTTGGGTAATCAATGAAAATTTTAAATGGTAATACTTTTTTGTCTTTAATTCCATCTTTAATTGTATAACTGTGCATTAAATCACCAAAAATACTCTTTGTAGTCTCTTTTTCCAATCTTTCGTTTACATCATCATTCATTATAGGCGTTCCTGTGAAACCAATAAATTTAGAATGCGGAAACATTTCTTTGAAACTAGCAAATTGAGTACCTTCTGTAGAACGGTGCGCTTCATCAAAAATAAAGATAAAATCTTTACTTCTTCGTTTATTATTTTCTATTACATTCTCACTTAATGTGTCGTATATTTTTTTAATTTTTTGAATAGATGTTATTATTATTTTTTGATTGTTAGTGTTACTTGATATTTCACGTTTTAGATTATAGCTATTTTGAGTTTTGGTTATTTTGATATCTTCAGAATTATTTGAGAATCTATTATATTCATCTTCTGTTTGACTAGCTAAAGCTACTCTATCTATAACTATAAATATTTTTTTATTACTATATCTTTCTTTTAATAATTGTGCTAATTTAAAACTTGTTAGAGTTTTACCAGAACCTGTTGTATGTCAAACATATCCAACTTTACTTTCTTGATCATCATTTCTATATGATTGCTCTAATTTTTCAAGAATGTTGTGAATCGCATGATATTGATAGCTTCTAAGTAAAAATAATTTATCATTTTGTATGTTTTCAACAGTATATTTTGAAACCATATCATGGACTGTAGGGATATTAAAGAAATATTTTACCACTTCATTTCATTTATGAATAGGTTTATTCTTTTTGTCAGTAGGATTTCAACTTGTAAAGTATAATCAGTCTGTAATATTGCTAGGAATATTATTATAATCAGTTTGATTAGGTGTATAATACATATTTTTTTCTGTCATAGCAGAAAGTATTTGAACAAAATTAAGCATTGTTAATTGAGATTCTCTTGCATTATAATTAGAAATATATTGATTATAATTTTTGAGTTGTTGAATAGCTAAATGTGTATCGGTTCCTCTTAACTTTAGTTCGATTATCAAAACAGGAAGTCCGTTGATTAATAAAATAATATCTGGAATTATTCTTCCATCAATATCATTGAATCTAACTTGTCTTGCAATTTGGTAAACAGGATCTTTGGTATTTAAAAAATTACCAACGCTATCATTGTTTCCTAAAATATTTTGGTTACTTCCGCCGTTTTTAAAAAGTACTAACGAATATTCTTTATCTTCATTGTAATCATCTTTAAAATATGCTATTTTTGGGAGTGACCCGTATTTTAATACTTTATTTGTTAATTCTGTCAAATTAAACTTAGCACATTGTTTTAAAATCATATCAATATGTTTTACTTTTAACTTGTATCCATCAAGTATATTAGCGTTTATGTTATTTAAAATATTACATCAATTTTGTTTTAAATCTTGATGTGTCTTTCCATAAATAGTCTTTCCATATTGATTTTCAGAATTTTCATTTAAAAATTCTATTTTTTTGTCAACTCTGTAATTAGCTTCAAGGTGTTTTATTATCGCATCTTCTAACTCTTTTTCTGAGTTAAAATAAATGTCATTGTGATTATTTTTTTGATCCATTTTTATTTTCCTTTAAATTGTTGGTGAAGTTCAAATGTAAAAGAACCTTTCGAAAATAGTTCCTTTTTTCATAAGCTCAGGGTTTTTTCTAATATCAGTAGAATTATTGTTATATTGTTCGAATAAATGAATAACATTTTTAATAGCGGGACCAACAATAATATCCATTGTTTCATATTGTGAAAACATACTTCTTGCATCTAAGTTACTTGTTCCTACTCAAGCGATTTTATCGTCGATAATTCCTGATTTAGAGTGTAGAAAATGATTGTCGTATATTTGTACTTTCATACCTAATTGAACTAGTTGTTTAATTTGTCATAAGCCGACTTTATATACTAATTTTTTATCGGGTAAACCAGGGAAGAAAATTGTTACATCTACATTATTTTTAAGAGCTAAAATTATTTGTTTATACATTGCTTCTGTAATTGAGAAATATGGTGTTGCGATTTTAATTGATTTTTTAGCTTGGCTAAAAAGTTTTATTCAAACTCTTTCGGCGTTTGAATAATCTCAACTAGGTGAATCAAAAACTAAAATAGATTGATTTTCTCCTTTTTCATCTTCTTTAAATTTAGAAATATAATTATTAACATCTAATTTTTCTCTTGTTATAATTTCTCAAAATTTAATAAAGTGTACATTGTACGCGTTTACATATTCTCCGGTTATTTTGTAATTGATATCAATTCAATGACCATATTTTGGCGATAATGAAGCGTACTCGTCTGAAATATTATTTCCACCTGAAAATACTTTTTTAGAGTCAATTATTATAAATTTTTGGTGATTTCTGTAAAAGGCTTTATGTGTTATAAAAGGGTAATATATTTTAGCTATAAAATGAACTTTTACGCCTATTTTGTTAAGTTTTTTAAGTTCTTTTTTTAATCTTGGGAATGCACCAAAATCATCAATTAATCATTTGATTTCTAAACCTTCTTTGGCTTTTAATTTGATTAAATCAATAAATTCTTTTGATATCTCACTCTTTTTAATTATGTAAGTAATAATTAAAATACTTTTTTTAGCTTCTTTAATATTTTTTTCTAAAGAGTCATAAAATCTATAACCTTCTTCATAAAAATGATAGTTTGAATTTAAAATAGTTGTATCTGTAATGTTTTTTAGTTCATTTAATTCTACACTAGCACTACTTGTTTTTTCTATTTGATTAATTTTATTTAAATTATAATTATCTTCTCTCATAACTTTTAGTTCGTTTTTGTTGGGTTTAATTTTCCCAAGGGTAAAGAAGATTGCAACACTGAAAATTGGTAATATAGTCATTAAAAATAGTCATGATACCTTGATTTTTGGGTTTCTTTGTTGGAAAGCTATTGTAAGTACCATTATTACGTTTAACAAGTAGTTTGTTCAAATTAGTAAGTGTACATAATTCGAGTTAATATTGTAAATTAAAAAAGAAATACCGGCAAAAAAACCGATTATAAAAATGGATTGTGCAACTATAATAAGTAATCTATATAAATTCAACTTTCATATCATATTTATATTATATAAAAAAATAAACTATTGTTTAGTTTAACGCTAGTTTATTTTTTATATCCTTTACCATCACGAATTTTACCATTTTCACCATGAATGTAGTAAGTTCCGTTATATTTCTTAGCTAAATCTCTTGCGTAAGGAATAGCTTCTTTTTGTGTATCGAATGTTATAGTTGCTTTTTCTGCACCTTCTCTATACACTCTTCATTTACCTTTTTCTCTATCTAATGTAATGTGTCAAACAGGTTTTAATTCTTTTTTTGCTGTTGTTGTTTCTTTTGCCATTTTTATTATTTATCTAACTCCTCTATTCTTTCAATGTGTCTTCCACCTTCAAAATCTGTTTTTAAATATTCATCAACCATTTTAAAAGCGTCTTCGGGTTTAATTTGTCTACCACCAAAAACAAGAACGTTCGCATCGTTATGTTGTTTTGCTAAGTGAGCATCTTCTACAGAAGTAATTCTGGCAGCTCTAATGTGTTTATGTCTATTTAGAGCATATGAAATACCAAGACCAGTACCACATACTCCAATTCCAAAATCAGGTTTACGAGAATTTATATATTCCGCTAATTCGTTCCCTTGAGTTGCGTAGCTAATTTTATCAACTCCGTTACTTGGTCCTAAATCAACAGTATCATAACCTAAAGATCTAACGTAGTCTTTAAGTTGTTCTTTAAGGTCAAAACCTGCATGATCAGAAGCTAAGGCCACTACTTTTTTACTCATAATTGCTCCTTTATATTCTAATTTATAAGTTATCTTTTAAATTATACTAAATTAATAATCTAAATTATTAATAAAAATATTTAATTTTCAAAAATATTTAATTAAAATAAGTTAGAAATGAAAATGAGAATTGAGAAATTTTTAAGCCAAAATACAAGTTATACCAGAAGTGAAATAAAAAACCTTATTTCTAGTAAGAAAATAAAAGTAAATGACATAATAATAAAAAAATCAGTACAGATAAGCGCGACTGATATTGTTAAAATTAACGATGTTATTGTAGAATCAAAAGAAGAATTTATTTACTTATTATTAAATAAACCCGCCGGTTATGTATGTGCAAATACCGATTTGATACATAAAACGGTATTTGATTTAATTGATCAAAAATATTTAAATTATAAGGACATTCATACGGTTGGAAGACTTGATAAGGATACAGAAGGACTTTTATTGATTACTAATGACGGAGAACTAACACATAAGCTTTTAGCACCTAAAAAGCATGTTATAAAGACGTATTTTGTTAAAACTGACAAAGAAATCAAACCTGAGTTAATCAAAATCTTTGAACAAGGTTTTGATATTGGTGAGAAAAATAATACACTACCAGCTAAACTTGAAATCATTAATTCAAATGAGTGCTTTTTATCAATTAATGAAGGTAAATTTCACCAAGTTAAAAGGATGTTTTTAAAGTTCGGTTTAACGGTAATTTACCTAAAACGTATTAGTTTTGGTAAATTAGAGCTACCTAAAGATTTAAAATTAGGTCAATATATTAAAATTACTAAAGAACAAATACTTTAATTTATATGAAAGATAATTTAATACTTTATAATTTATATATGAAAAAGGGAGGGTTATGAAAATAGTCGAAGATTACATGAATTTTGATTCGTATAAATCAATAACAGATCAGTCAGTTTATCCTATTTTTAAAAATGCTGTTGATGAAGCATTTAATGATGTGGATTCGATTAATAAAATGAAAAAATACAAAAAAATAGCAATTATTTTATTAATTATATCTATAGCTACATTTTTATTAGGTATTATATTATTATTTGCAACTGCTTCTACAGGAAGTAGTTCAAATGTTATTGTATTTATAATATTCTCTGTAATTGCACTTATTTTAGGTGGTGTTACTATATTTTTCTATATAAAATTTAGAAAAATATTAAATGCTATAATGTCTAAAATTAGAAATGCAATTAATGTTGAGAAAATTTATAATGAATCATTTAAAAAAGTTAATAATGGAATTGATTATCTGTCTGTCAAGGAAAATATTGAAAGTCTTTTAAAAAGTAACAGATTTACTGCAAAAGATATTGTAGAAAATTCATTAACAATGAAGGAAGTTAGGTCATATAATTTTGGTGTTCCATCAGATGCTCAATTAATTAAAAAATCAAATAAAAAATATTTATTAATTGATGATAGATATCCTGCATCATTTATGAATGTTGTATATTTAGAAATAGTTAGAAATTCAAAAGGCGAAGTTACTTCAAAAAGATATTACAATAGAGGTGTTTTAAAAATTGATACAAGAAGTCTAGGTCATAAAGGTTTTGCATTCACTTTATTTAAACGTGGTTTTTTCAGTAATAAACCACTTAAATTAGAGAATCCACAATTCAATAAAATAGTTAAATTATACTCAGAAGATGAACTTAAAGCAAGACAAATGTACACTCCTCTTTCAATGGAATTATCTGTTAAAAGAGCTAAAGATACAAATGGATCAGTTGTTAATTCTATGTATGTAACATCAACCGGAGATTCAATTTATTTTGAATATTCAGTTCCAATGTCATTTATGGAATTAGATATTGCTAGTTCAACTAAAAAAGAAAAGATTTTAGATTCTATGTATAAAGATTTTCTATATGATACATATACTCTATACTGAATTTTATCAATAATTTATATACCAATTTATTTAGATAAATAATCTGTGAAAATCCAAAATTTAATTTTGGATTTTTTGTATAAAAAAACCTTCTTAAGAAGGCTTATTTGACACAAGGAAATTAAGTTATTTCTCTCGATGTCGGCTCGAGTATTATTATACTACATTTATTTATTATTTCTAGAATTCTTTAAGAAAATCTTTGTAATTTGTTAAAACGTCTAATAGATCATAAATATGAGCTTCTTCTGTTTGAACAACTGGATAAACTTGTTCGCTTGTATCTTGTAATATTATTTTTTCTTCAATTTGTTCTGTTTGAGATAATTCGTTATCTTCTACAACACTCTCTACTACAGTTTCTTGATATCCAACTCTAGTTTGTTCAACTACTTGTTGTTTTTTATCTTCTAATAATTGATTAGCAATTTCGTTTGCTATACCATTATCTTCACAACGTGTTCCCCCTACTGGTTGGTAAACTTTTTCTTCACGAGTTTCCATTGTGTTGTGAGCATTTGCTTCACGACATGCTCTTTTGTTGCATTCTCTATTCATGATTTCTCCTTTAAATGTTTTAATATATTAACAATTTTACACTTTTTATTGGTATTTTTTTGCTAATTTTAAAATTTGATTTACTTTATCTGTTTTTTCTCAAGGTAAATCTAAATCATCTCTACCAAAATGTCCAAAATAAGATGTTTTAGCATAAATTGGATGTCTTAAGTTTAGTGAATCGATAATACCTTTAGGGCTTAAATCAAATACTTCCATAATGATTTTTTCAATTAGTTCTTTATTTATTGTTTCAGTTCCGAATGTTTCTACCATAACTGAGACAGGCTGTGAAACACCGATTGAATAAGCTATTTGTAATTCTATTCTCTTAGCTAGTTTTGCTGCAACTACGTTTTTTGCGATTCAACGTGCTGCGTATGCTGCACTACGATCTACTTTAGTTGCGTCTTTACCACTAAAAGCTCCACCACCGTGTCTTGAAGCTCCACCGTAAGTATCAACAATAATTTTTCTTCCTGTTGATCCAGTATCTCCGATAGGACCACCAATAACGAATTTACCTGTAGGATTAATTAATATTTTTTCTGGTAATTCTAAGTTATATTCTTCTAAAACGGGTTTAATGATGTGGTTTTTAATAAAGTTTTTAAATTCAGTTTCAACATAGTTTGCTGAGTGTTGAATACTAATTAAAACAGTATCAACTGTTGTATTGTTAGGATCTGTGTAATCAAGAGTAACTTGAGATTTCATGTCAGCTCTAGCTCATTTGAAATCACCGCTAACTCTTAACTCTTCAGCTTTTTTAACTAATTTATGTGCAAGTGTAATTGCTAGTGGCATAAATTCTTTAGTTTCGTCTGTTGCATAACCAAACATGATACCTTGATCACCTGCTCCGATTTCATGTTCTGAAAGTTCAACACCTTGTGAGATGTCTGGACTTTGTTTTTTGATATCTGTTATAAAGCTTGTTTCGCTTGTATAATAGTCAAATGTTTTTAAAATGTTTTTTGCTATTTCGATAACATCAACTTCAGCTTGTGAATTAACTTCACCAGCAATAAAGATATTATGTCCACTTGCCATTGTTTCAATAGCAACTTTAGCTTTTGGATCACGCATTAAATAAGCGTCTAAAATTGAATCTGATATTTGGTCGCAAACTTTATCAGGATGTCCACGTCCAACAGATTCACTTGTAAATAGTTTTCTCATTTTTGTACTTCCTTTTTTATTATTTAGAAGCATTAGGAATTGTCGCATGTTAAGTTAATCTATAAATTAACTTCTGACTGACCACCTTGCTATAATTGCAGGTTGGTAATGGTTTATTATCACAGTCTGAACCATTCTCTATATGCTTGTTTTTAAGTTGTTATATTATAACATATTTAGATTTAAACCAAATTTTTAATGTTATAATTATATCAATACACGGGGGTTTAGTATAATGGCAGTGCTATGGTCTCCAAAACCACAAGTAAGGGTTCGATTCCTTTAACCCCTGCCAATTAAGATATTATCAAACTAAATAAGTTTGATTTTTTTATATAAAAAAATCAAGTGTGAACTTGATTTTTACATTATTTAAGCTTCTTTAGCGATCTTTACTAACATTGAAAATGTTTTTGGTTCGTTAATAGCTAATTCTGAAAGCATTTTACGGTTAATTGTAACGTTTGCTCTTTTTAAACCATTAATAAATCTTGAGTAACTCATACCTTCTGCTCTAGTTGCAGCATTGATACGTGCAATTCATAATTTACGGAAGTTTCTTTTAACTTGTTTACGATCTCTAAATGCGTATGTTCATGATTTAACAACTGCTTGTTTTGCAACTTTGTAACCGATTGATTTGTGTCCAAAGTAACCTTTAGCTAATTTTAATCATTTTTTACGTCTTGCTCTTGTAACTGTACCACCTTTAACTCTTGCCATAATATATTTCCTTTCTAATTTATATAACTAAATAAATTTTTACAAAATAAATTAACAAGATTAAAACATTGCTTTAAATCTTTTTAAGTCACTTTTTGACATAAGTGTAGCTTTACGAGATTGACGCTTTTGTTTTGTGGTTTTATTTTGTGCTAAGTGTGAACGGTATGCTTGTTCTCTAAGAACTTTACCTGTTCCTGTAACTTTAATACGCTTTTTTAAAGCGCTTTTAGTTTTCATTTTTGGCATTTTATTCTCCTTCTTTAGAATCGCTATTTGATGAATTTTCATCAGAAGTTTGATTCTTTTCTTTTAAATATTTAGCGATTTTAGTTTTATTTGGTTGGAGATTCATATCTAAAAATCTTTCATTCACTAATTTAGGTTCAGTAGTTTTATCTGCTATAACCTCAACTTTTGAATAAAATCTATCTAAAACATTTATACCAAGATCTTTACGACCTAATTCACGACCTCTTAATTTAACAGAAACTTTAATTCTATCACCTTTAAGTAAAAATTCAGTTGCCTTTTTACTTTTGGTTAATAAGTCGTTTTCACCAATCATAGGTGTTAAACGAATTTCACGGTTTTGTATATTTGTTTGTTTTTCTTTTAACTCTTTTTGTTTTTTCTTACGGTCATATTTAAATTTACCGTAGTCTAAAATACGAGCAATTGGTTTAGGTTCAACGCTAATTAAAACTAAATCCATTTTCTGGCTTTTAGCTCTTTCAATAGCTTCTGAAGTTGACATAACTCCTACTTTGCTACCCTCACTATCAATTAAGAAAACTCTAGAATATGGAATATCTCTGTTTACATAGTGGCTTGATTTTGGTTTTTTTCTTCTGTCTTGAATAATAATAATTCTCCTTAAAATAATAAGTAAAAAAGTTTCATTCGCTCTCGCCAAAAATGTATCAAATAGATACATTTAATTGTAGCAAAACCCAAGGATATAGTCCATCAGGTGAGAAGTGATTCTACTTTCTGCAATTAAATTTTTATATTGCTAAATTATTTTATCATATTTTTAATAAAAATAAAGTTCTAAATATTTTAATCTTTAATACTAAAATGCTTTAATGCTAGTTTAATTCGTCTTAATTTTAAAAAAATAAAAATAAATTAAATTATTAATTCAATCTATTTTTACTGTTTTTTTATTTTTTAATTTAAACTTAATTTTTATAAAATTATTTATTTTTATGTTCTAAAACAACATTATTTAATTTTCTTAATCAATGGTTTAAACCGCTTTTTGTAATGATAATATTATGTTCTTGTTCAAGTTTTTTAACCATTTCATTCATTGATATTCATGAATTTTCAAGTTTAATTCTAAAGAAAACTAATTGATCCTCAGAAAACATATCTAATAAATTATTTTCAAATACATAATTAATATTTTCGATATGTTTTATAGAACTATCTGCAATTTTTTGTAGATTTGAAATATCGATATTATTTATCCTATTAGAAACATTTTCGATATCTCTACTAATTTTCAAGTTTTGTAATTCAAATCAAGATTTTTTAGCACCTATAGCTGATAAAAAATCTAGTAATTCATCTATTTTTTTAGTATATGCTAAATATCTATTTCTACGTTTTAGCATTTGAAAATTAAACTCATATTTATTTAATTTATTTATTATTTTTTCTGTGTTTTCTTGTGAATGACTTGAGATTTCTAAATGATATGATGTTGAATTTTTATCTGAAATACTTCCACCGCCACAAAAAACACCGGCAAAGAAACTTGTTAGTCTTTCTTCTCATTTTTTATCAACTATTTTATTATATTCTGAACTCGATATGTATATTTTGTTTTTGAGTACTTTAGATATTTCTACCTTAAGTTTAGTTAATTTAGATACAATTTTATTTAAAATATAATTATTTTTAATTGTAATAACGTAATAATCATCTTTTAAAATTGCGTTAGAAAAATATAAACCATATAAAAATGATTGTATTTCCTTTGTTTTAGTAATGTTATTTATAATTTCTTTTTTTATAATTCAAGAAAATGAGCTTTTATATTTTTCCATTGTGTTTTTATTTTATATCATTTCATATTTTTTAAAAGTAAAAAGAATGTTGATGTGCAAATTAATGTGTAGTAGATTAAAAAATAACGTGCAATCAATTAAATTATTAAAAAATCAAGCTTTTAATTAGCTTGATTCTCTATCTTATTATTAAGTTTTTTTGAGTTTCTTTTACTGTAAAATTTTCAAGCTCATTTTAATATAAAACCTATTAAAATGAATGAAAAGTAAATAACAAAAACAAATGTGTTTTCACTTTTTCAAGGATCATTTATTGTAAATGGGAAAATTATAATTGTTGTAATAGTAAAAATTCACACTACATTTATGATATAAATGATTTTTTCTCAAAGTGGTATCTTAGGTATTATTTTCTTTCTTTCTAACATGAAAGCAACTATGTAAGTTAACATATCTTCGATTAATAAACCAATACTATTAACAATAATTACAGCATTAAAATAAGGGTTTTCAGAATTATCTCCGGTTAATAAAATCGGAACTAATCATAAGATAATCATTGATATAAAAGTAAATACACCGGTAAAAATTATTGCATTGTGATATTCACCTTTTTTGTTTTGGATAGCAAAAAATGGACTAATGTGATGATCTTGAGATAACGGTAATAATTTTCTAGCAGTTGAAACGGTTTGTGAAATTTTATACCCAATATCATTTGATATAAAACCTATTATAAATATAATAACCCCAAAAACTCCTAAACCTCTTGTGTAACTTGTATAAAATTGTGAAAAGTTTTTGTATGAGCTTAAGTCTTTTATTCCGAGTATGAATGTATAAAAGAGTAAATAAATGATTAATACTATTGAAATAGATCAAAATAGTACTTTTCTAAAACTTTTGAATTTGACATCTTTGGTCATTGAAGCCATGTCTTCAATTCCTGCAAACGAAAATATAAATAGTATTATGTTTGTAAACATTAATTTAGGTGTTAAATTAGTATTAATAGTATTATTTATATTTTCTTTATAACCTTCAAAAGGTGTAGGACTAAAAATATTATCCGCAAATGCTAAATAAACTAAAATTCCAAGTCCTATTGCTAAGAAAATCCATTTAACGATTCCTGAAAAGAATACAATTTTTCTATTTAGTTTTAATCCGAATGTAGAAATAACAATTAATAATGCAAAGAATACAAAAGATACGACTCTAATTGTTCAAACTATAGTTGAATAATTAGGGTTTTCTTTAGATATTATCAGTTCAATTATTGTTGATAAAAATAATGGTGAAACCGATGACAAAATAGGAGATTGAATAAATTGATTTCAACCTATAAAGAAGTTAAAATGATTTAATAATTTCTGTTTTTTAACATTTTCTTTTTGAATGTTGTGTTCTTTATTGTAAATTTTTTCTTCTAATTGTCTACTAAAAGCATAAGAACCACCATAGTGTTCTTTGAACGAATTTGCTAAACGTGAGAAAACTAAAGAAGTACCAAAAATAGTTAATACAGACACTAAAATAATTATGTATCCGTAAAATCCTATGTTTCAAACGTTGGCAATTGTTGTTAAGAAACCTAAACCAATAATGAAATTAATCGTAAATAAAGTAAATGATCTTTCACCAAAGTGTTTTTTTACTCATTATCTACTGTTTTTATTTCTTTTTTAGGTTTTTTGTTATTAAATATTACGTCAAATATTTCATCGTAATATTTAACTGGTATGTATGTTATTTTTTTCTTTATTTCTTCAGGTATTTCAACTAAACTTGATTCATTACCGAATGGAATAAACACATATTTTAATTTCTTTTGTGTAGCCGCAAATGATTTTTCTTTTAATCCACCGATATTTAAAACTCTACCTCTAAGTGTTATTTCACCAGTCATACCATAGTAGTGTGGAACAACTTTTCCGCTAAGAGCAGAAATTAAGGCTGTGGTGAATGTAACTCCGGCACTTGGACCATCTTTAGGTGTAGCTCCTTCAGGTACGTGGATGTGAATTGTATTTTTATCAAAATCAAATTCTTTAATTCCGAATTTTTCAGCGTTGGCTTTAACATAAGATAAAGCTATTTTAGCTGATTCTTGCATTACATCTTTAAGTGAACCAGTTAATTTTATTTCACCTTTTCCAGGATATGTATTAACTTCTATTTGTAGAGATGTTCCGCCTAATGTTGTGTAAGCTAAACCATTAACCACACCAGGAACTTGATAGTTGTCAATTTCATCATCTTTATAGTATTCAGGACCTAATAAGTCTTTTAACATAGGAATTTCAACTTTATATTTGTTGGTATTTTTTTCACCTTCATCAAGGCTTTTTAATGTAAACTTACGTGCAATTTTGTCTAGAACACGTTTTAGTCCACGAACACCAGCTTCAATTGTGTAGTTTGAAATTATATATTCTAATGTTTTATCACTTATGCTTAAGAAGCCTTTCTTTTCACCAACTTGTTCAATAACCTTTGGTAATAAGTGTTTTTTAGCAATGTTTAACTTTTCAGAAAGTGTATATGCAGATAATTCGATAACTTCAATTCTATCTCTTAATGCGTGTGGAATTGCATCATAATAGTTTGCTGTAGCTATAAAAACAACTTTAGAAAGATCGTATTCATTTTCTAAATAGTGATCTTGGAATTTACTATTTTGTTCTGGGTCAAGCACTTCAAGCATAGCAGAAGCAGGATCACCTTTATTTGTTGAAGCCATTTTATCAATCTCATCTAAAAGAACAACAGGGTTAGAAACTCCAGCTTGTTTAATTCCTTTAATAATTTTTCCAGGCATAGCACCAACGTATGTTCTACGGTGACCTCTAATTTCAGATTCATCACTAACACCACCTAAAGAAATTTTTACAAATTTTCTTTGTAATGATTCTGCAATAGCTTTAGAAAGAGATGTTTTACCTGTACCAGGAGGGCCTACTAAACAAATTATTGGTACATTATTAAATGTTTTTTGGGTTTCGTTTTCATCTTCTTTGAAAAGATTTAAATCTATTTCGTTGTTTTTGTCATATTCAATTTTTTGAGTTGCATCAACTTGATTTTGTTTAATTTTGATTATAACAGCGATATATTCTAGAATTCTTTCTTTTACTTTATCGATTCCGTAGTGATATTTATCTAATGTTTTTTTAACGTGATTAATATCTAAAGTTTCTTTTTGAGTAAGTCTTCATGGAAGTTTTTTAAGTAAACTTATATATGTTTTAGAAATATTTGCTTCAGGTGAAGTAGGCATCATATCTGATACTCTTTTAGTTTCTTCTTTAATTAATTCACGGATTGAAGAAGGGAATCTTAGATTTTTGTTTTTGTCTTTTAATATTTTTAAATATTCATCTTCATCGACTGGAGCTTTCATTTCTTCAAGTTCATCTTGAATTGATTTTAATTTTTCTCTTAAAATAAATTCTTTTTGTTGGTTAGAAAGTCTGCTGTTCATTTTGTCAGCAATAACCTTTTCAGTCATAAAATTTTCGGCAATAATTTCAGTAATTCTTACTATTATTGCATCTACATTGTTTAAATTATATTCTAAGAATAAGTCCATTTTCTCTCTAATTTCAGTATTTAGAATAGAAATAAAAGAGTTTAAAAGTGTTAAACAATCATCATAATTTGTAGGTTTCTCATCGATTCCTCAATTAGACATGAATTGTAAAAATTCTTCATATGTTCATCTTTTATCTGTTGTTTTTCTTATTCCGAATCAAATTTTTGTAACTTGTTTTTCTTTAATTATTGTGTGGAATTTCTGGATTGTTTCAACAAGCTCTGCATCACCCATGGCAACATCTGTAAATTCTTTTATAGCATCATCATTCTTTTCTAAGTAAATTATTTGACCTGTCGATACTGGTTGGTAGTTTTTAAAGTGTAAATCAGCAACATCAGTTTTTGTTGGTTCATATTGAATAAAAGTTTCTTCTTTAACGTTTAATTTTTTATCCATTAACACGAAACCGTAGTTATCAAATTCTATAAAAGCAATAACTTTAAAAATGAATCTATATGAATTTGCACCTTCCATTTTTTCGAGTTCTAATATTTCCACTAAAACTCCACGGTGTAATAGATCACCTTCATAATCTTTAAATGAAAGTGCTATTGGTTTATTTTGTTGATAGTATTGGAAGATTAATTCTTCACTTGAGATGTTTTCATCTTCAATAACTACTTCATGAATAGCATTAGGATAAGTAAACAATTGATCGTCTACTATTATTGCTGTGAAATAATTTTGTTTTTTCATTACTCTCCTTAATTATTTAATGACAAAGTTAACAATTTTGTTAGGAACAAAAATTGTTTTTACTATTGTTTTATTTTCTAGTCATTTTGAAGCCTCTGTTTTGGCTAATTCTATTATTTGTTCTTTATTCATATCTTTTGATACTTTAATTTCAGATCTTGCTTTTCCGTTAATTGTTATTCCGTAATTGATTTCACTTGTAGTAAGTGCGTTTTTATCAATATCAAAATCTTTTAGGTTTTTCAAGTTGAAAAATTTTTCTGAAAGTTCTCATGATAAGTGAGGAACAAATGGTTCTAATATGTTTAAAATCACATAGAACATTTCTGTTATTAATTCAGGGTTGTTTACATTATCATAAGCATTTAATGTTTCCATAGCTCATGAGATAAGAGTATTAAATCCGTAGTCTTTATCTCTGTTTTCAAAAGTTTCTACTGATTTATTCATACCTGTATAAAGTTTAAATCTAGCATTTTTTTCTGCATCATTTAACTTACTTGCATCAATATTTTTATAGTTAAAATTATCGTTTGGATTTATTTCGTTTGAACGATCAATTAATCTATTTAAGAATTTGTAGCAACCATTAATTCCGGCGTCGCTTCATTCTAATTCTTTTGTTGGAGGTGCTGCAAAGAAAATGAATAATCTACTTGCGTCAGCACCGTATTTTTGAATAATATCTTTAGGTTCAATAACATTACCTTTAGATTTAGACATTTTAGATCCGTCTTTTAAAACCATACCTTGTGTTAGTAGTTTTTTGAAAGGTTCTCTAAAGCTAATAAAGTTCAAATCTGCAAGTGCTTTTGTAAAAAATCTAGCATAAAGTAAGTGTAAAATGGCGTGCTCAATACCACCGATATATTCATCTACTTGGTTTCAATATTCAACATTTTCCTTAATGAAAATATTATTTAATCTTAAATGTTTTGGTGTTGTATATCTTAAGAAATATCAGCTTGATTCAAAGAATGTGTCTAAAGTATCACTTTCTCTTGTTGCGTTTGACCCACAAACGTGACATTTTGTTTTTAATCATTCTTCATTAGTTAAAAGCGGGTTACCATTTCCTGTGAATTCAACTTTTTCAGGTAATAAAACAGGAAGTTCGTCTTGGTGCACTGGTATAGTTCCACATTTTTCACAATGAATTAATGGTATTGGTGTACCTCAATATCTTTGTCTTGAAATTCCTCAGTCTCTCAAGTTGTATTTTGTTTCTTTTGCAACATTTTCGAAATCAAAGTTTTCGTTTTTAATTGGTTGAACAACTTCTAAATTGTTTATTTCGATAAAGTTTTTATGATTTTCGCTTAAATCAGAAACAAACCTAATTTCGTTGTTTGGATCATAACTAGCAAAATCAGTTATGTAAACATTTAATAATTGATTATTAATTGGATTGATTATTTTGAACGGAGTATTTAGATAGATTTTATTTTTAAAGTTTTTAACTGCGAAGTTTTGGTCAATTTGATTGATTAGTTCTATTTCTTGCTCTGTATAATGGTTGTTTTTAATTAATTCTTTAATTAATGGGTGTTTATTACTAATTGCAACAAAATTTGCGTTTGTTGCTACATTTAAATCTTTTTCTAAAATGGTAATATTCTGTTCTTGGTTATCAAAAATTAATTTAGTATCAAATTTATAAAATTCGTTTTTACCAATTCAATTACGTTGCATTGAAATAACTTTATTTGGTCAATTTTGATCTAACTTATCTAAGTCAGCTAGAAGTTCTTCTGCGTATTTTGTTATTTTTAAGTAGTAAGTGTCCATTTCTTTTTTTGTAACAGGATTGTCACAACGTCAACATTTACCATCAATTACTTGCTCATTTGCTAAAACAGTATTATCGTTTTCACATCAATTTAATTCGCTTTTTTGTTTATAAATTAAATTATTTTTTCAAAATTCAATAAAAATATATTGCTCTCATTTTGTATAATCTGGATCACTAGTAATTACTTTTTGATCTCACGAAAAAGAAAGACCTAATTTTTTAAATTCGGCATCCATTGAATCAATATTTTCATATGTTCATTTTTTAGGGTGGATATTATTTTTTATTGCTGCATTTTCTGCTGGCAATCCAAAAGCATCTCAACCAAAAGGATTAAAAACATTATAATTACGTCTTTTGAAATATCTAGCAATTGCATCACTTAGTGCGTAATTCCTTGTGTGCCCCATGTGGATTTTACCACTTGGGTAAGGGAACATACTTACTATATATTTTTTTGGTAATGTAAAATCATTAGAAGGTTCAAAGTATTTTTCTTCTTCTCATTTTTTTTGTCATTTATTTTCAATTTCTTTAAAAAAGTCCATTTTTTCTCCTTATTTAGTTCCGAAAATACGATCACCTGCATCTCCAAGACCAGGTTCAATATATCCGTTTGAGTTTAATTTTGAATCTAATGATGATAAGTAAATATCAAAATCATTTCCGAAGTTATTTAATACATTATCAACTCCGTTTTGTGCACCTACTAAACAAACTAATTTAATATTAGTAAACCCATCTTGTTTAATTCTTTTAATTGCATCTACAGCTGAGTTACCTGTAGCTAACATTGGGTCAACAACAATTATTAAACTATCTTTTGAAACATTAGGCATCTTGTAGTAGTATTCATGTGGTGTTAAATTTTCTTCATCACGATACATTCCGATATGTCCAACACGTGCGTCAGGTATTAAGTTCAATAATCCTTCTGTCATACCTAAACCGGCTCTTAAAATTGGTACTAAAGCAATTTCTTTATCAAAAGTAACTCCAGTAAATTCTTTATTAAGTGGAGTTATTACGTTGTAAGGTTTAGTTTCGTAATCTCTCATTATTTCATAAACCATTAAAGATGCAATTTCGTTTAAATTGCTCCTAAATTCACGATGATTTGTGTTTTTGTCTCTTAATTTTGTCATTTTTATTTTAATAAGTGGGTGTTCTAATATTTTTAACATTTGCTTCCTTTTTGCGTTATTTTTTACTAATTTATAAATTTTATTATATTATACTTTTTTTTATTTATTTCGGTTTTATTTTTTTAATATATAATTTAATTCAAAACTTAATTTAATGAAAAAATTATTTTCAACTTACCAAGTTTATAATTTAAGTTTAATTATTATTAAGTTTTTTATAAATAAAATTTAGAAAGGATGATATGTTTAAGAATAACTATAAATTTAATTTAACAAAATTTATAACTAGTGTATTAATTCCATGAATCCCTTCTGAATCGCTAAAAATGGGTAGTGCAATGCAAATTTACAATACTACACATTCATATTGACTTGTAACTACTCTTTTTATGCTTATGAATATCCCTATTTTAATTGTTCAAATTTTTAGTAAACAATTAATGAAATTGTTCAACTTTAAAAAAGGACTTTTAATTGTTGATTTTTTTAGTGCTGTTTTATTAATTGCTCCAATTATTATATGAAAATTATTTCCAATTAGTACTAACACGGGACTTATTGTAACTATTTTGATGATTTTAAATATGTTACAATCTTTCACCTATTCGATAAAAACTTTGTATATTAGGCAAATGACACATTTTATTTCAAACAATAAAGCTCAATTAGATATTGCTAATGTTGTTTTTAATGTTGGTGTTGCTTTATCTTTAATAATTTCTCCAATTTTTTCTGTACAAGTATTTAATAAAATAACTTTTGACATTTTTATGACGATTAATTTAATTTTTTATTTAGTTTCCATAGTTTTATTCAGAACTATTAAACTAAATGAAAATGCTTTTGTTGCAGAAACAAAACAAGAAAAAATAGTTTTAGGTCAAAGTACAAATGTTGTTTACGTGGTAACTATTTCTTCAATTGCAGGATTATTTTTATTCACAAGGCAGTCTGGTGTAATTGGTTTTTTTAATAACTATAATTATGATTTTCATTTTTGAAGTTATTATTTAGCTATAACAATGGGAATTTTAGGGCTTGTAGGTATAATTGTAGCCTTCCTAATTAAAAAGACAAGATGAAAAATCAATAACACAATTTTATTGTTTATATTTTTTATTTTAAATCTTAGTTGACTATTCATTAGTCAAATAAAAAATGTTAGTTTAAGTATTGCTTGATTTTTTGTAATTAACGCAATTCAACAATTTATCATTAATTTTATAAATAATAATTTAGGTTTTAGAACTCAAAATATAACTTTTGCTAAAAGAACAATTAAAGTTGAAAAAATAGTAACCTTAATTCAGGTTACAACTTCTATTATATTTACATTTTTATTAACCTATGTTTTAGTAGTAAGTTCATATTACCATTCATACATTTTATATACAATCATACTACTAACAATGATTTTACTTGTATATTCATACAGACCAAAAGTGTAAAAAAATTAAAAAAACATCTATTTAGACATTTAATCATATTAGGTTAAGTGTTTTTTGTGATTCAATTGAATTATTTTATATTTTTAATGAATATAACTAAAAAAATATTATAATATATTTGAAATTATTTATCTAGTTCTTGGATATGTTTTTATGTCGGCTAAAGTTAGAGAATTAATTTCATATTTTATATTTTAATTTTAGGGGAGAAAATATTTAATGAATAATAAATTTAAAAAATTCGCTTTTGCGTTAAGTGGTGTTTCATCATTTGCAGCATTAAGTGTAGCAATTAGTTGTGGACAGTCAACCAGTGGTTCAAACACAACAGTGGATAATGGTGAAAATAATATAGACCAAATTCCAACAGAACAATTAGGTAGAGTTACTAATGCATCTTTAGGTGCTAACACAACTGTTCCTGCAGGTTCTCGTTTTGATCAAGAAAATGACGGAAAAATTAAAATTGGTACAACATTTAGTGAAACTGGTGCTCAAGCAAAAAGCTTAAATGCGGCTATTGATGTTTACAATGAATTAGTTAAACAAAAAGACGCTGTAAAAAATAATAGTTCACTTACAGATGAACAAAAAGAAGCAGAGTACAAAAAATTAGGTGTTATCGAAGGTGCTATGCCAGTAGAACAACAAAACTTAGGAAGTGGTTATGATGCTGGTAAAGAGGACGTAACAAATAAATTAAACACAAAGGATACTACAGGTTTCTACAACTTAGTAATCAACTATGCTCCAGTTGCTGCAACATTAGCAAGCAAAAACATGTTATTAAGTTTTAACCATTTAGATCCATCAATCAACACAGATATTACATCTTTTGATAGTGCATTTATCTCAAATAATGATGATTTAGAAAACGTTGTAAATAAATCAACATACGTTTTACCATTTTTCAAAAGTACTCAAGTTTTATCAATTAACGCTTCAGTAATGAGCTACATTCTTGAAAAAATGATTGAAAATGGTGCTTCATACATTGATAAAGATTCTGAAGCAAAATTTACAGAAATGATTAATGCTGGTAAAGGTGATAGAGAATCAGTTCAAAAAATTTGAGGTGAACCTATTTCAACAGCAAAAACTCTTTTATCAGGTAAAAAATTAGATTTTGCTATGTTTGATAATTATGTTGATTTAATTGATTTTAGTATGTTAGCTCAATCTTTATTTAATGAATCATCAAATAAAGTTGATTCATCAGTACATGTATTTGGTATAGATGATATTGCCGGAGTTTATGAACAAGCTTTATTCTCATCATTAGGTGCAGATTCTAACTTAATGTTACAAAAAGTAGTTAGAGGAAATGACGGAAGAGCAACAATTAACTTTACAAACATTAAAAACGATCAACAAAATACTTATAAAAAATCGAAAATAATCTTTGAAAAATTTTCAAAAGCCTTTGAGTCAGGAGCTGTATATTCATTCCCTGGGGGTCAATACTCTTCAACAACTCAAACAGAACATAAAATTGCATTTTCAATTGGTTCTACAGCAGGTTACTCATACAACTTTAAAAAAGCTGGTAAAGCTACAAGTGTTTACAAAACAAGTGATTCAAAAGTACAATTAAAAGCTGATGATAAAACATTTTTAGAATTTGGATTAACACCTAAAAGTGGTGATAAACCAGCAGAAGTTATTGGTTATGTAAGTTCATATAAAAATAAAGTTTTAAAATCTACAAGTGATAAAAAACCAGGAAAATACGATTATAAATCACTTTCTACAGAATCAGATACTAAATTAGAAGGGTTATTCAGTCAACAAAATTCAGAATTTGTATTAATTAGCAAAAAAGATTTTGATTTATTAAAAGCTAATACTCAATTCACAGCAAATCAAAATGACATTACACCAAAATATGTAGAATTAAAAAATGGTGATAATGATGTTGTATTACTTTTAGTTTCAAAAGCTGATAAAAATGATTTCCTTGGAAAATTAGGATTAAAATTCGAAAGTAAAACAGACAAAGATTACTTAAATGAAAATGAATTATTACCAAGAGTAACACCTACTAAATGAGAAAAAACAGATGCTAAAAAAGTATTATACTTACAAGGTCCATCATTAATTGGTATACATTCAAACCAAAGTGAAGATATAGCAACAAAAGCGTTTGTTAAATGATTAATTAACAACAACGAACAAATGTTAGCATTACAAAAATCAATGAGTTACATTACACCTATTTCTAAATTTAATGAATTAGATGAAGAAAATAAGAAAAAAATATACGGAAATAATAATTACTTAAAAGTTGCTTTAGAAGAATTTGGTAAAGTTTCTCAAGAAGCAGATTACGTTGCTTTTGAAGAACCAGCTGGTGAATATTCAGCATCATTCAGAAAACAAATTAAAGCGGCATGAGATGCAAGACAAAAAGAATTTTCAGATAAAACAGCAACTAAATCAGACTTTTCTAAATTTGTTGAAACAATGACACAAGGTTTAAATACTCAAAACTAATAATTACAACAAATATAAAAATTTAAAATAAATCGGGTTTGCATAGCAAACTCATTTATTTTATATACTTAAAAATTAGGATTTAAAATGAAAAAAAATATTAAAAAAATTTTATATGCTCTACCAATTTCGTTTAGTACTACTACATTGTTATACACAATTTCATGTGGTTCAAGTACTTCGAAAGAGCAAAATAATGATATGAAATCAAAAGAATTAATTTTAACTACAAAATTAGTAAATGATTTACATTTTATAGAATATAAATCTTCAAACCCTAAAGATTCTATAATAAAAACAACATTAAAATTTGAGAATTATTTAAATGAATATGTTGACACTGTTACAAAAAAACATGCATTAAATAATGTGGTTATTCCTAACCAAAACGGAACAAAATTATTACGTAATTCAAAAGATGTAACAGGATATCCAGAATCATTTGAAAGTCAAATTGAATTAGACGGAAAGACAAAAACAATTACTTGAAAATTTTCAAGTACTAATTCTAAACTAGATTTAGGAACTTTAAGTAAAAAAGGTCAGGATGAAGAATCTCAAAAAGCAGCATTAAACCTAGATAAAGTTAAAAATTACATAACAATTACTTATAAACCTTATTTAGATGATAAAGCATTCCTTAACTTTAAAGATATAGAATATAAATTCAATGATTTAGAAACTTTAGTTAATCCAGTATTAAGTGAAATGCCTACATCATATGATAAAAGTCAATTTAAAGAAGCGTTTGATTGAACTTCTGAAGAAGCTAAAAGTGTAGATTTCTTTAGAGCTAAAGTTGTACGTGTGAAAGACGGTGATACATTTGATGTAGTTGCATTAGAAAACAAAAGTAATGTATCAAACGTTGAAATTGTTAAAGATAAGACTTATACAATTAGATTAGCTGGTATTGATACCCCTGAAAAAGCTGTTGGTAGTGGTAAAAACGTTGTTACATCATCACCATTTGAATATGCTTTTGCATTGATGCCTACTCATTTTGCTGAAAGTTTATTTAAAGATTCAGACGAATACAAAAATGATGTTTACGTTGGTTTTGTAACCGACTTTGATGCTTATGGACGTGTAACTGCCGACATATTCTTTGGTGATAAACACCAATATTCATACAATAATGAAGTTGTAAGAGCTGGATTTACTTTACCGTATGCTAATGACGCCTGAGAAACTGCAATGAGATCAGAAACATTACAAAATTCATACATTAAATCTATTTATCCTAAAATGTACGAATCATTTAATGAAGCAGTAGAAAACAATAAAGGGTTTTTTAAATACTTTGATAAACCTTTAGATGTAACTAAATATATTTATAATATTAAAATTAATAACAAATGACACCCATTTTTTAAAGAAAAAATTGATAAAAATTCTAAAAATATAGGTGATTACATTAATAAATAGTATTAAATATAGTAAAATTAGATTAGAAAGGATTATTAATGATTTCACTTAAAAAAATTAAAAATTTACTCTTAGAATTAATATTGAAAAATAATGAAGAAACAAAATCTAAAATTAAATCATATTACGATAAGTTTAAAAACGAAAAAGAAGATGACATTTCTGCCATCGAACTAAAAAACTTAAATATCGACTTCGGAGAAACTTTAGCCGTTGATAATGTTAGTTTTAAAATCCCTGAAGGAAAATTAGTCACATTACTTGGACCATCAGGTTCTGGTAAAACAACAACACTTAATGCTATTGCAGGACTTTTAACTGCCACTTCTGGAAAAATTCTTTTCAAAGGTAAAGACGTTACTGACTTCACACCTCAAAAAAGAAAAATTGGTTTTGTGTTCCAAAACTATGCCTTATATCCACACTTAAGTGTTTATGCAAACATCGCATTCCCTCTTAAAAACGATTTTGACTGACAATTCAAAACTTTCTTAAAGAAAGAAAAGGCTAAAAATAATATTAGAGCATTATACCTAAAAAAATTAGGAGCTACAGAAGAAGAAATTAACTTATTAACTACTTCTTTTGATACATGACAAGTAATTTCTGAAGAATTACCACATAAACTTAATGAATACTATGCAAAAATAGTAGATAACTACGAAAGAGCACACACAAACTACAAACTTTCATTAGTTCATGAAACTTCAGATATTTCATTACTTACAAAAAATGTATTAAAAACTAATGATAAAGTAAAACAAGACTCTAAAAACAAAATTAGAAACATTAAAGAGAAGTTTATTTCTGATAAAAATAATCGTTTATTACCTGATACATTTGCTAAAGCGGAAATTCTTGAAAACTTTGATAAAAATATTTTAAAATATACCAAAGTTAACGATGAAAACGAATACAACAATCGTATAAACGAAATTCAAAGTAATGTTGCTAATCTAGTAGCGGTTGATTTTAATAATTATGATTTAAATACAAGAATTAAAATTGTTAAATTAGAAGAAAAATTACTTAAATTATTAACTAGATACAAATATATACAAAAACACAAAGAAATAGTAGATAAATACAAAGTTATAAAAGAAGAAGCTAAAGCTGAATACTTAAAAGAAAAACAAATGTTTAAAGATGTTAAAAAGACAGATGAAACATATAAAACACTTTTAAAAGATAGTAAAACACTTCCTTTATTAGCTAAAAAAGAATTCTACAATTCAGTAAAAGAAATTGAAGCTAAATACAGCTTAAACTTAAAATTAAAAGAAGAAAGAAAAGGTCTTATTCCTTCAATTCTTGATGAAGATGAAAAATTATTATTAAAAGAATACTTAAAAGATAATATTTCATTACGTAAAGCTATCCATAATGAAGTTATGGAAGTTGCAAAACGTGTAGAGATAGTTCCTATCCTTCAAAAGAAACCAACAAGATTATCAGGAGGGCAACAACAACGTGTTTCAATCGCACGTGCTATTGTTAAAAAACCTGAAATCTTATTAATGGATGAGCCGCTTTCAAACTTAGATGCAAAATTACGTATATCAACAAGACAATGAATTAGAGAAATTCAAAAATCATTAGGTATTACAACTGTTTTTGTTACACACGACCAAGAAGAAGCTATGTCTATCTCAGATATTATTGTGTGTATGTCTACAGCTAAAGTTCAACAAATTGGTTCACCACTTGATTTATACAACAAGCCAAAAAATCAATTCGTTGCTCGTTTCTTAGGAATGCCTGAAATGGGATTATTTAGTTCAGAATATAAAGATGGTAGTTTATATGTAGCAAACAAAAAAATCGAAAATGTTAAAATACCAAACGTTTCAAACTTATCATTAAACGTTGGTGTTAGATCTGAAGACTTTATTTTAACTGAAAAAGATCAAGAACACATGTTCGAAGGAAGAGTTGCTATTCAAGAAAACTTCGGTAAAGAAAGTAAATTAGTTGTTGAAATTGAAAATGTAGGAAAAATTAATTTCTTATTAGATAATTCATATAACTTTAGAGTTGATGACAAAATTTATTTCAATTTACCACTAAATAAATTACATATCTTTAATGCATCAACAGAAGAGAGAATTGAATATGAATTTTAATAATAATTTGCATCAATTTATTGCAAATAAAATTCCATTCATTTTAAACTGATCACTAAAAAAACAATCTAAGAAAAAACTTTCTTTATCACACTCTATCTTAGATGAACCTACACCATTTTGAATACCTTTATTGCTTTTAGCACCTGGTTTATTCTTAATTGGTATGTTTACGGTTTATCCAATGTTTCTTAATATAAAAGAATCATTTTACACACCAGATGGTCAATTTACACTATCATATTATTCAAAAATCTTTCAAGATATTAGATTTGCCGTTGGTGTTAGAAACTCATTTATTTACGGTTTAATAGTATTACCATTTGTTATGACTATTTCCTTAACAATATCATCAGTAATCTCTAGATTACATCGTAAATATGCAAAAGGTCTATGACAAACAATATTTTTCATGCCTTATGTAACAAATGCCGTTGCTGTTTCTGCAGCATTCATCCAATTCTTTGGAACAAATGGTATTTTAAATAATTTAGTTGGTGGTAACACTCCGTGATTATCAACTAATGATCCATATACTTTTAATGCTTTATTCGCTATGTTTATTAACGGTATTTGAAGTGGCTTAGCATTTAATATCTTAATTTTTACAACATCAATGTTAGGTGTTGATAAAAATCTATATAAATCAGCATCAATCGATGGTTGTGCAGGATTTAAACAATTCTTTAAAATAACATTACCTTCAATCAAAGGTACAATCAACTTTATTATTACACTTGGTATTATTGGTGGACTTAAAGTATTCCCACTTGCTTTATTCCAAAATAGACCTGAAGATGCATTTACATATGGTGGTGGTACACTTATGTTATATGTATACTTAGTAACAAAACAAGGTAACTTCCACTTAGCTGGAGCAGCAGCGATTTCGCTATTTATTATTGGGGTGTCATTCTCATCAATAATTCGTGGTGGATTCTTTATGGTGCAATTATCATTAAATAACTTAGGAGAAAGAAATGTTTGAATGAAAGTTAAAGCTTCAAAAGAGATTGATAAAAAGCAAAATTAAAAGAAACCAAGAAAAAGTTGCCTCAGAAGTAGTTGATAAAAACGTATCAACAGTTATATTAAGTGGGTTATCAAAATTATTATTACTTTCATTTTTTGGGGTATTAATATTATTTCCGTTTATTTTAATGATTTCAATTTCATTTATGACAGATGATGAAGCATTAAAATTACAAACAGAGTTTAGATTTTTACCTTCTTTCACTGAAGGTAGAACATACTTTGTTAATACAAGTGCAAATGGTGCAGGTGGATTCTCAATAGCACCTTGAGCAACAGTTGTTGCAAACACATATAAACGTGCCTTTACATCAGGATTTTGATCGTCAGCAGGGTTTACATTTTTAAATGTTCTTATATCTGTTGTACTTAAGGTAGTTATTACATTTTTAATGGGTTATGCATTCTCACTACGGAATTGAAAAGGTAAAAATGTAGTTTGATTCTTAGCACTAGCACTTTTAGTTTTACCAGAGGTTGCCCTACTTTCTGGTCAATATACAGTTGTGGTTAGAACAAACCTAAAAAGTAATTTATTTACAATGTTATTAGGGGTTTCATTACCATTCGTTGCAAGTATTTTCAATACAGTTATGTATAAAAACGCTTTCGAAGCAATTCCGGGAAGAATTAAGGAAGTTTCACTTGTTGATGGTGCATCAGGATTTAAATACTTATTCAAAGTTGCTTTCCCAATGGTTGTTCCAACAACATTAACAATAGTTATTTTAACTTCTCTAGCTTCATGAAACTCATACTTATGACCATCAATTATAGCTTCAGACTTTAAACAAGCACAAGTTATTTCTGTATGACTATTTAAAGCAGGAATTGATCCTAACGATCCAGATTCAACTTTAAACATACAACAAAACATTAGATTAGCAGCATCGGTTATTGTTATTTTACCAATGTTCATTATTTACTTAATCTTTAGAAAAAGAATTATGAGCGCAATTAGTAGACAAGGTTCAACAATTAAAGGATAAATTATGGGAAGATATAAAACAAAAATTATTATATGATCAATTGTTACTTTAATTGCTTTTATCGGAATAATAACTTTATCAGTTTTAATTAGCAATTTAGAATTTGTTTTAAACTTATCTGAAAAAGTAACATTAGACCAACAAATAACTGATACATATAAATTTATCAAGTCATATTCAATAGGAGGGTTAGCGTTTTCAATTGTTGTTTTCGTAATTGGATCTATCATTTCATATGCTGGATATAAATCTTGAAAATACGTTGAAATGTTTTCATAATTATGAAATTTAAGAAAATAAAATTTTTAATAGGTGGAGTTGTTTTAACTACACTTGCACCACTTAGTACCGTTTCATGTTTTTATGACAACGATAACTCAGTTAAATTCTCTGATAAATTTGTAAAAAATAATTTATTCAATAATGTTGCTTTCAATCCTGTTGAAGGATACTTTAAAAATAATGAAGCTTATAAACAAAGAGAATTTATTAATAACATAATCAAAACTAAAAAACTAACTTATACATTTTCTAATGTTGATGTTGCACTTCCAAATATTGTTAGCGTTGACAATGAACACTTAAGAAAAAAATTCAATGATTTTTATTTGATTGAAAATAATAATTTAAAAATTAATGATCAAAAAATAACAGAATATAAAAATAAATTTGATACTTTTACAGAAAAAAGAAATCAAGAAAAAGAAAAATACGAAAATAATAGCTATATTTTAGAACGTATTGAATACGTTGATGAATTATCAAAAATCAATTTTACTTCATTAGATGTTTTAAAAAATACAATTGATGAATTAAAAAATAACATCAAAGAATATAAAGCGTTAGAACCAAATAAAGAGCACAAAACCTTATCAAGAATTAAAAAATATATTTTCAACGATAAAAGAGATACCGGAATTTTAGTTGAAAAAGAAAGAATAATTCAAAAAGATTTAATCGCTTTAGATAATTTCTCTTATTTTGATTTATCTAATACTAAAAACGTTGTAACAAACGCTGATGTTAAATGAATTGTTGAACACTTCGTTAAAAACACACCTTTTGCAACTTATGATGTTTTATCTAAAGAATCAAGTAAAGAAGATGAACAAGCTAATGAGTACTTAAAAATTGGTCAACCAATTTTAACTTATGATTCATCATCATATAAATTTAATGTGTCTATTTCTCCTCAAATAGTTGAAAACGCAATTCCAAGAAATGTTTTCGAAAAAATTGCTGGTAAGAATTTAGACTTATTCTTAAAATCTAAACAAGCAAAAGGTTCAATGTTATTCAAAGAATTATACAAAAATTTTATTACCAACTATTCTAATTTCAAAGTGGAATCATTAGATAGTGTATCAAATGGTATTTCATTAGGTTTTGGTCCAACACACCTTTTACAAAGTATTGATAGAATAAATAAAGAAAGATCAGATGAATACCAAATATTTACTTATGAAATTGAAAAATATAATGATAAAAAACAAATTGAACTAACTACAGAACAAAACGAAGAGTTTCTAAAAAATCCAGTAGAGTTTGTTAAATCACATTTATACTTAATCATTTATAAAAAACGTGATGATAGTTTAAACTCATTACACAATACAATTAACAACTACACTAGTCTTAATAACACATTAAATGAACAAATTAAAAACAATCCAAAAACAGCCTCATTAAACAAAAGATTAATTAAAGAAAATGATGCTAAAATTGTTCAAGCTCAAATAAAACTTAAAAAGTTTGAAGAAGATCTTATTGAAGTAGAAAGAATTCAAACTTCAGCAGCTTATTTAAATAATTCTTTACCAGAAAAAGATCAACAATTTTTAGATAAATTTAAGTTAGATCATAAAGAAGATATTGATTTTATTGTTAATTTCGTAGCAAAAGAAACAGAAATAGCAACATCTACACAATTTTCTTTAGTAGAAATATTTGCTAAAATGATGTTCTTGCTAGATAATAGATCTCAAATTATATTAGGTACAAACCAAGGTAAAAAAACTTACTGATTAGAACTTCAAGAATCTAATGGTGAGTGAAAAGCTTATGATGTTTATTCATTATTTAAAGCTACAAAAGATTCTGCAAGTGCGGAAAATATTAATTTTGATGATTATCAATTAAAAGATAAAATAGATAATGGTGAATTCATTATTGATCCTGCCTTCATCAAAATTGCAAACGTTAAAAAATAACAATTATATTTATTATTAAAACACCAATAACAATTAAGCTATTGGTGTTTTTTTGTATAAAAAATAGCATTTTTATAAATGCTATCTTAAATTAATTTGCAGGTTGTGGTTGTGATGCATCAGCTTTTGGTTGAGCTTCAGCGTCTGCTTGTGGTTGACTATTTGTTGAACTTGTTGTTGAACTTTGATCATCTTGTGATTGATTAGTTCCGTTTGTTTCTGAACTTGTGCTTGGTTGTTCTTCTTTTGGTTTAACTTCTTCTCCTTGTTGTGATTGGTCAGATGTGCTTGTACCTGGGTTAGCTTGATCAGCAGGAGTTGTTTGTTCTTTTTCTTTAGGTGTGGAATTATCACCTTCTTGTGTACCATCTACATTTCCACCGCTATTACTTTCTTCTTTTTCGATTACTATTTCTTTTAAGAAATCATTAATTTTATTTATGGCTTCTGTAGCTTTAGTAATTTTATTTGATTTTTCTGTTAAATATTTTTTAACTTCGTATTTTAAAATTGCTAAGTTTAAATATGATGATAGATAAGCTTCAGAATACTCTTTTGCTTTAGATTTTTTGTCTTCATTAAGTTCTTCTTTGGCTAGTGGAATAAAATCGTTAATTCTTTTATTTAATTCAGTGAATTGTGTTTGTTTAAATGTATCTACATCATTTGCTTCTGTAAGTTTTAAGAATAATTCATTTATTTTATCATTTATTTTATTAACATCATCACCAAATTCTGGTTTTCCGTCAAAATGTCAGTTGAATATTAATCAGTTTTCTAATAATCTAGGGTGTAATCCTTCTTCTCCGTTATTTGATGTTTTATATTCTTGATATCCATTATTATATTTTTCTTGGTTTAACATATCTTTTTTAATAATATAATCTGAATGTTCTCAATATAAATCGTTGTAATTTTCTCCTTGGCCTAATAAAACGGCAAACATATTTTTTAGACCTGTTGTAGAAACTAATTTTGATACGATGTTATTTAAATCGTCATTTGGAATTACATCTTTAAAAATTTCAGTATATCTTTCTTTAGTATCATTTTTTCTAAATGTGCTTTTATTTTCGCCTAATTCTCAGTTAAAGAATTTGTTTTTATCATCATCAGTAACTAAAAATACTTTATCATTAACTTCTGTTGTTTTTTGGTTTGTTCCATTTAATAATTCATTTAATTTGGCTAATACTGTTTCAGTATCATTTACATTATTAAATTCGTTATTAGATTTTAATATTTCATTAGCAACATTTACATCATTAACAAAGGCATCAAAACTAGTTTTGAAAGTCATTAAGTTTTGTTTTGTAGTTTCTAAGTTGTTTTTTGTTTCAGGTTCATTTACAACAAATGTTTCTAATTTTTTAACTACTTTAGCTTTTTGATCTTTAAATCTTTCGTCTAACTTAGTGTTTTCTTCTGTTATTTGAGTTTTGATTTGATTTATTTCAGACTTAAGTGATTCGATCGCTCTTTTCTCTTCTTCTTGTCTCTTGATTTCTTCATCTTTAGCGACCGCATCTGATTTTGCCTTATTTCATGCATTGTTAAGTTCTTTTGTTGTTTCTCTATATTTTTCTTTTGTTTGACCGTCAAGTTTTTCGATCGCTTCGAATTCATCATATTTAGCTTGTAAGGCTTTTTTAATTTCTGAATATTTATCTTCAGCTAAATTATTTTGAATATATGTCTTAACTTCATTTAGTCTAGATTTAAGTAGATTTTTAGCCTTTAATACTAAAACTGTTTCTTTGTCAGCTTTAGCTTTTTCAAATGATTCAGTTAATTTTTGTGTTTCAACTTTTAATTCTTCTGGTTTTTTGTTATCTAATTTTACTATTTCTTTAGCTTGATCTACTTTAGCTTTTAAAGTGTTTTTTATTTCGCTAAAATCGTCTCCAGTTGTTGAATCTAAAAATTTAGTAGCTTCATTTATAACTTTTATGTAAGCTATTTTTTCGGGTGATTCTTTACCGTTTTTTAATGCTACAACTGTTCCAAGTGTAACACCGGCGGCTACGAATGGTAAAGCTATAACTAACCCTTTAAATCATTTAGTTTTAAATTTCATATTTTCTCCTTGTATTATCATGAGCTATTTTTATATTAAAAATAAATAATTAGTATTATTTATTTAATAGCCCTAAAATAAGTTATTACTATAATATTATATATATTTTTTATTTAAAAAATAGTTAATTTTTACATATTACCACATAAGAAGAAAATAAAAAAATAGTTTCAATTTTGGTGTTGAAACTATTTTTGAATAGGCTAAATCATTAATCAAAAGTATACTTTTTTAGGTATTGTACGCGTACTAATATAATTTTTATAATAAGCTTCATTAAAGGTAATTCCAAGAAACATAAAATATGAAAACCAGTTAACAAAGAAGCCTACTGTAAAGAAGAAACCTACAGCTGAACCGAATTTTGAATAAGAAATAATTTTATTTAAATATGTATAAATTATTAATAAAACAAACGTTGGTATTGTTGATATAATAGCTCCTCTTCAAATTGAGTTAAAACGCAACTTGAATGATGGTGTTAATCTGAAAAGTACTAAAAATGATACTAAAAAGAAAATGAGGGATAGGAATAGATAAAATAAATCTAAGACTCAATGAGTTTTATCTAAACCACTTCTTATCATTGAGGCATATATCAATATGTAAATGTTTGTAAATATAAATAGTAATATTGAAACGGCAAAAACCAAAAATAATCCTTTTAGTTTATTACCTCAATAAGTACCTACTTTATCATGAGAAAACATATAATTGTAAGCTGTAATAATTTTTCCGTATCCACCAGCAGATATATAAAGTGATGGGACAGCAATAAATGATCCTGGAATTAATGAGTAAAGTTTACTAAGAGTATTGTCTACGACTTCTACACCTTCATTATTGCTAAAATATTGTTGTCCACCAGGTATAAATTTATTAAAAATTATATTATTAAACAAGCTTTGGAAAAGACTTGTATTACTTGAGTTATACTCTTTTTTCAATATTTCAACATGACTAGTAAGTGTTGAAATATTATCTGTTATTGTAAGATTTAAAAAGTTAATTATATAAATAATCGGAACTACAGATATTAAAAGGTAAAAAGTAATTGATAATCATATAAATGAAAAATTTTGTCTCGAAAAGTTCTCGTATACTTTGTGTACAACCTTTGTTCTGGTATCTTTTTTCTCTGTATTGTTAGCTCTAATTAGAGCGTATGCAAAGAAACTGATAATGTATTTAATTATTTTTTCGTAAATTATTGAAAAAATAATAAATTTACTTGGTTGAATAATGTTTAGGTAAAAAGCCCTAATAATTGAGTTTTTTTCCTCTCAATTTAGAGAGTTTTTTATAACTATTTTTTGTATTTTTCATCTAAAACCTTAAGTGCTCTTTGGTTTGATAATTGCGGATTAACTTGTCCGTTTGTTTCTTTCATTAACATTCCAAGAACGAATTTAAGAACTTTTTCAGGTCTTGTTAGGTATTCATCAGTTATTTTTTGATTTTTATCAACTATATTATTGATTATTTGATCAATTAAATTTTGATCTGTAATTTGTTTTAAATTATGTTCTTCAAGTAAATTATCAATTTCACCTTCATAGTTGACTAAAAGTGGAATTAATTTTTTAAGTGATTTACTTGAAATGATTTCTTGATCTAAAAGTTCAAGAGATTTTTTAATATTACTTGGTTTAATGTTTAATTCATATGCTTTTACTGAATTGGTATTAGCTAACGATACTATTTCAGCAAAGAATATTTTTGATAATTTATTTTTATCGGGGTATTCTATTGAATCAAAATAATTAGCTAATTCAATATCGTCTACTAAACTATCAATATAGATTTGTTGAATTTCATTATCTAAATATCTTTGTTCTCTTTGGTTTGGTAATTCGTTTAATTTTACTGAATCTATAAATTCTTTAGAAAGTTTAATATATGGTATGTTAGGTTCAGGGAAATATTTGTATTCAACTGTACCTGTTTTTGTTCTCATAACTATATTTGAGTTACTTTTATCATCAAATCTTTTAGTTTGTTGAAGTATTTTTTCACCCATAAGAAGTTGTTTAGCTTGTGATTCAATTTCATTTTCAATAGCTTTTTTAATATTTGAAAGTGAGTTCATATTTTTAATTTCAACTTTTGTTCCGAAAGTTTCATAACCATATGGACGTAGCGAAATATTAATATCTGCACGAAGTGATCCTTGTTCAAGTTTACCTTCTGAGATACCTAATGCTAAAACAGTTTTTTTGATCATATCTACATATGCTGCCGCTTCATCGGCACTTCTTATAACGGGGTAAGTAACAATTTCTATTAACGGAACACCAGCACGATTATAGTCTAATTGTGTAGCATCTTCATTGTGGTGTTGTCTTGCTGTATCTTCTTCAAGATGTATTCTTTCAATTCGAATTTCTTTTTTATTACCATTAGGTAATTTAATTTCAAGTGTTCCATCTGAACCGATTGGACGGAAGAATTGAGTAATTTGGTAACCCTTAGGTAAATCAGGATAAAAATAATTTTTACGATCAAAATGTAATTCATCATCAATTTTCATATTAAGTGCTTTAGCTAAAGCTATAGCGTATTTAACTGCTTGTTTATTTACAAGTGGTAAAGTTCCTGGGTAAGCTAAATCAATTTGGTTTGCGTATGTATTAGGTTCTGCATTAAAATCAATTAAGGCCGGAGAAAACATTTTTGTTTTAGTTTTTAGTTCGATATGAATTTCAATACCGATAATTACTTCAAAATTTTTCATCTATTTTCCTCCTAATAATTCTTCAAAATATTCTGCGATACCTAGAAGTTTTGCGTCTGAATATATTTTTGATTCTAAAGTTAAGTTATATGGTAGGTTTTGATGTTCACTAAATGGTATTGTTATTGAAGGGTAACCACCTAAATTAGCTGCTGTTAATATGAATTCTAAAACACCATATTTGCTACCTTGATCAAATTTTGGGGCAATACCACCAAAAGCTTCGAAAATAACAACATCATATTTTTCGTGTAAATCATTCATGTAATCTTTAATTACACGACGTGCTTTTTGAGCTTTAATAAAGATTTCTTCGATATTTTCTGAATAAAGGAAATAACTACCAAGTGATAATCTTTCTTCTACCATTTTTCCGAATTTTTCACTTCTTGTATTTTTAATTACTTCTTCTCATGTTTCACCATTAACTCTTGAACCAAAAGCGATACCGTTTAAATTTGCTAAGTTCGAGCTTGCTTCTGAGAATGAAATCACTTTATATGTAGGTTTAATAGTATTTAAAATATCTAAATTCGGTTCAATAATATCAACTTGAATTCCTTCATTTATTAGTTTAGAAGTTAATTCTTTCATAGATTCATTAACATATTTTTCGGAGAATTTAGAAAAGTCTAAAACCGCAACTTTGTTTGGTTTAGTTTTTATAACTTGGTCAATAGGTAGATCTAAACTAGTCATATCATGCTTATCTTTACCGAATAAAACTTGTGAAGTTACTATTGTGTCATTAACATTATGTGAGAAATAAGCGACTGTATCAAGTGATGAAGCGTAAGCGAATAAACCGTATCTACTAATTGCTCCGTATGAAGGTTTAAAACCAACCGAACCATTATAACTAGCAGGTAGTCTAACACTATCACCTGTATCACTTGCAAGAGCAATCGAAATATTTTTATCAAAAGTTGCGATAGAACCTGAAGATGAACCACCTGATAATCTTGTTGGGTCTAATTTGTTTTTAACTAAACCGTAGGCACTATGAGTACCTGTACCACCTAATGCAAGTTCGTCTAAATGAAGTTTTGCAGGGATCAAGGCACCTTCTTTAATAAATTTTTCAATAACTGTAGCGTTATAATGTGTATTAAAGTTTTCTAAAATTAAACTTGAAGCACTTGTTGGAGCATTGTCTGTTGCATAATTATCTTTTACAGTAATTACTACATCTTTAAATAATCCATTATTACTATTTTGGGGGTTTTCATATAAATGTGCAACCGAATTATTAGTATCGTTTTTTAAATTTTCAAGTGCTTGTTTTAAATTACCTTTTATTTTAATAGTTCTATTCATTATTTAACCACCTTTTTAATTGTTACATAATCATCATCTGAAGTTGCTGCATTTGATAAAATTTGAGATTTATTAATAGACTTAAATTCGTTATCAAATTCATCATCTCTTAATAAGTCAATTTTATATTCTTCATTTATGTGTGAAAGTGGTTTAACTTTATCTAAATCTAACTTATCAAAACTTTTAAGTTCGTTTTCAAGCTCATGTCAATTTTCAATAATGTGATCTAAAACTTCATCACTAGGATTAAACATAAGAGAATTAACTATTTCTTTTATTTTTTCTTTATTTACTGTCATTTTGCTCCTATCATTTTGGTAGTGAGTAAAACTCAAAACCATTTAAATATTTTAAGTCTCCATTTAAATTTTGGAGTTTTAAGTAGTAAGAATGTAACATTAGTCTTTCAGCTTTTTTTCCGCCGTATTTTATGTCACCATAAATTGGTTTACCTAAAAATTTAAGTGTTAGTCTAATTTGATGTTTACGACCAGTTAAAATTTGTGCAATTTTTTTATTTTTTTCAGTATATAGTATTGTTTTTGAATATTTCGAACCCTCTTTTGGTTTTGGTGATGCTTTAATTTTTCCGGTTAAGTTATCTTTTGAAAAATAAAGTTCAATTTCTCTATGCGGTTCATTAAAATCACTTTTAAATATATATTTTTTTTCAAAATTAGTGATCTTATCGTTTAAATGTTTAACTGTTTGGTAATTTTTACCATAAATTATTAACCCACTTGTTTCTTTATCGAGTCTACCAACATGGCTAGGTTTAAAACTATCAACTTGCTTAAATTTTAAATATGATAAAACCTGATTATCTAAAGAATCGTCAGATCCATGAACTTCAACTCCGATTTTTTTATCTACTATTAATATGTTTTCATCTTCGTAAATAACATCAAAGTTTTGTTCTACTTTGAATAATTGTCCTTTTTCTTTTTTGTCATAAACTCCATAAATAACTATTTGATCATTTTCTTGAACAATTACAGTTTTGTCGTTTATTCTTTTTCCGTTTATTTTTATATCCTTTTTACGAAATAGGCTTTCTAATTTACTTTTTGGTAAATTGATTAAGTATTTAGCAATTAGTTTATAAATTGTACGACCAGAGTCGTTTTTTGTAGCTAAAATTTCAAACATTCTTTCTCCTTATTATAATTATTAATTATACATTAATTATAGTTTATTGTTGTATAAAATAAGATAACGCCATTAATAAATAGAGTTATCTTATAGTCAAAAAAGTTTATTTTGTTAATTCAATTTGATATAGATTTTTTACATTTTTAGACATTTTTTTAAGGATTTTTAATTCTTTTGCAAATTCTTCTAATTTAATAAAATCTTCATAATCTTGTTTTGTTGATCATCTTTGGATAACAAGGATTTTTTCTTCTGACATTAATCCATACTCATATGAAAGGTTTTTTTCTTTCATTCTTGTTTTTTGTGTAAACACATATAAATAGTCTATAAAACCTTTTAATTTTTCAGGATCTATTGTATAAATTGTTGCTTGTGCGTATATCATTTTCTCTCCTTAATTAAATTTTAAACGTTTATATAAAATAAATGATTCTGCTAGTTTTTTATTATCAAATTTATTAAAATCTAAAATTTCTTCTAATTTAAAATCATTAAAATCTAATGCTTTAGCTACTTCAGAAACTTTATTAGGTAAAACAACTGAATAATAAGTTGAAAGTGCATATATACCGTTTAATAATCTAACTAAAATTTGTTCTAATCTATCTAAATCTGTTATTGTTCAAGGTTTAGTTAAATCAATATATTTGTTTAATTGGTTTCCAAGTTCATTCGCAACTTGAAATGCTTTGTTTATTTTAAATTCATCAAAATTATTTTTATATTCATCGACTGATTTGATAATTTCTTGTTCGACGTCTAAATCTTCTTGGAATGAAGTTTTTTTGTATTTTATTGGGCTAGCAAATGAGTTGCTTTTCATTTTTAATGTACGTGCTATTAAATTACCGTATGTATTAATTAATTCTGCATTAATTATGTTTACAAATCTTTCTTCATCAAATACAATATCATCACCAAGTGGGCTTTGACTAACAAAAAAGTATTTAATTATCTCTGCATCATATTTTTCTAGTAATTTGTATGGGTCAACTACATTATTTTTTGATTTTGACATTTTACCAGTTGGGGTAATTATTCATCCATGTGATTGTATTTTTGTTGGTAATTTTAAGTTTAGTGCTTTTAAAAATATTGGTCAATAAATCATATGGAATCTAGCAATTTCTTTACCGATTAAATGTACAACTTCTGCATTTTCATTTTCTCAATATTCTTTAAAATCATTTTTATGATTTCCGTTAATATCAAAACCTAATGCAGTTATGTAATTAGCAAGTGCATCTAATCATACATATACAGTGTGAGTTGGGTCCTCATTAACTTTGATTCCTCAATCAATTTTAGTTCTTGTTATTGATAAATCTTCAAGACCTTTAGAAATAAAATTGCTAATCATTTCATTTTCTATTTTTTTAGGAGCTAAAAATTCATTGTTTTTATTTATATATTCAACAAGTCAATCCTGAAATAAGTTCATCTTGAAAAAGTAACTTTCTTCAGAAACTAAAGTTAGTTCATGATCTGAAGTTGGGTGGTAAAATTTTCCGTCTCTTTTAACCGCTTGAGTTTCTGTAAGAAATTCTTCATCTGGTATTGAGTATAAACCTTGATATTGATCTTTGTAAATGAATTCTTGTTTTAAGAAATAACTAAAAATATCTTGTATAGTTTTTTTATGATTTTCAGAAGTAGTTCTTGAATAGTAATCGTATTCTATACCAAAGTCTTTTCACATTTGTTGAAATTTAACTGCTAAATCATCAACAAACTCTTGTGGGTGCACACCTTTTTCTTCTGCTTTTTGTTGTATTTTTAAACCGTGTTCGTCTGAACCAGTTAACATTTTTACATCGTAACCATTTAATTTCTTATAATTAGCAATAACTCAAGTTAATGCAGTTGTATATAAATGACCAATATGTAAATTACCACTTGCATAATAAATAGGTGTAGTTATATAAAATGTTTTTTTCATATTACTCCTTAATTTTGATTGGTTTGTAAATTTCTTTTATTTCTGGTAAATAATCATGATTTAATTTATCATCATCGGCATGTAAGTATAAATTAGGTAAAAAGTGAGTACCTCAACCTGATTGATATCTAGCTTCTATCAGGGCGAATTTAGGTTTTTCAGTTGAACGTGTGAAAACATATTGAACTCTTTTAGGTTCAAAATTATGTTTTCTCATTAAAGTGAATGCATCGATCGAACGTTCAATCGGTAAAACAACAGCTAAATAGCCTTTTTGCTCAATTATTTTTGAACATCCTAAGAATAATTGATCTAAATTTAATTTTACTTCATGAGTCGCAATTAATTTAGCTTCATTTCAATCTTTTTTGATTTTTGTTTTATCAAAGGAATAAAACGGAGGATTGCAAAAAATTACTTGGTATTTAGGATTAACATTTTTGTTATGTTCTTTTCAAAAAATATTGAAGTCTTCATTTATTAAGTTTATTTGATCATCTAACTTATTAAAATTAACATTGAATTGTGCTAAATCATAGGCATCTTTTTGAATTTCTACGGCATCAATTTTAAGTTTTTTGCTTCTTGAAGCAACAAAAATTGACAAAGCACCATTATTGGCACCAATTTCAAGTGCTCTTGTTATTTTAGGATTTAATGTTACGTAATTACCTAACAAAATAGTATCAACCGAATAGTTGAACATATCTTTATCCTGGTACACATATAAATCTGAATCAAAACCAAGATTATTTTTTACAATATTACGATTTTTTAAAGCGTCTAGTTTCATGGTTTTTTCTAAATTGTTCGTCTTTTTCTTTTTTAGCAATAAACTCTGGGTATAAAGAAGCTAAACAACAATCTACTTTTCCTTCTACTAAATCAACACCTAAAATTACAACATCAACAAAATCACCTATAGTAAATGTTTTTTTAGTTTTTGTACCGGTTAATTTTGTTAAGGTGTCATTCGCTTCATAAATATCATCAATTAAAGATGTTTTGTGAACTAAACCACTTGCTTTAAAGTCAAATTCTACAAAGAATCCAAAGTTTAAAACACTTAAAATTTGAACTTTATATTTTTTACCAACTTGGTTTTTCAAGAATTCAGCAAATTTTAGGTCATTTACGTTTCTTTCGATTTGAACTGCTTTTTGTTCTGCTTTAGTATTTAAATCACCAAAAGTAATAACTTTAGATCTATATTCTTCAACTTGATCTTGTTTTTTATCGAATAAAAAGTTTCTGATAACTCGATGAATTACTAAATCTGGATATCTACGTATTGGACTTGTGAAGTGACAATAGTGTTCTGAAGCTAATCCAAAGTGACCAATATTTTCTGGTGAATAAATAGCTTTTTGCATTGTTCTTAGGAACATTAATTTAATAAAATCATCGTTTCTATATTCTTTAATTTTTTCAACGATTTTTGAAAAATTCTTTGGTGTTAATTTGTTAAAGTTTAAATCTTGTGATTTGATACCTATCGCTTCAAGGGTATTTTTTAAGTTTGTTATTTTTTCTTGATCAGGTAATTCGTGTATACGATATAAAACAGGAAGTTTTTTGTCGTATAAGTATTTTGCAACAGTTTCATTTGCTCTAACCATAAAGTCTTCAATTAAAACTTCTGAAAAACCACGTTCATTAATTAAAATATGACTAACTCTTCCTTCGCTATCAAGTTTAATTTTAGGTTCAACTATTTCGAAGTCAACATAACCTTGATTTGTTTTGAATTTATGTAAAATTAAACTTAACTCTTTTGCTTCATTTAACATTACTTTAAGTTCATCAACACTATTTTTTTGTTCTTGAGTAAAGCCTAAATCGTTTTCATTATAGTATTTATCTACTTGTTTATAGGTAAGTCTAAATTTACTTTCAATAATTCCTTGGAATATTTCAACATTTACATTATTACCGAATTGATCAATTTCCATTTCACAAGCAATAACAAATCTTTTTTCATTTGGATTAAGTGAACAAATTCCGTTTGATAATCCGAATGGTAACATTGGAATAACTCTATCAACTAAATAAATACTTGTACCACGTTTAAGTGCCTCGTTATCGATTTCGGTTCCTTCTTTTACGTAGTGAGAAACATCGGCAATATAAACTCCTAAAAAATAATTTCCGTTATCTAGTTTTTTAACATAGATAGCATCATCAAAGTCTTTAGTTTCGTCACCATCGATTGTAACGATCATTTTATCTGTTAGATCAATTCTTCTTGAAAGATCCTCATTTTCGATAGTTTCAGGTATATTTGAAATTTCAGTATCTAAAATTTCAGGGAAATTGTTAGGTGCTTTAATTTGTTCTAAATATGATTTTACATAAACCATTGGATCGGCTTCGTTTGTTATAACTTTACTAATTTCGATTAGTACGTTTTTAGAATCATATCTTAAAATTTTAGCAACAACTAAGTCGTTAAGTTTAATTGGAACTAAGTTAGGAACAATGGTTCAAGTTAAACTTTTCATTTTAGCTTCAACAGGAACAAAATAATTAGTATTATTTTTTAGTTTTATAAAACCAACAATTTCATCATTACCACGTTCTAGTATTTCTACGACAACTCCACTGGTTAAGTCTGCTTTATCCCCTTTTGGATTTTTAAAAACTTTAACTTTAACCTTGTCGTTATGCAATGCGCTATTAAAATTAAAATTTCTAATATAAACACTATCTTTAGTGTTATTTTCTTCGTCAATGTTATAATCAACAAATCCAAACTGGCCTTTATTATTTACGTTTAATACACCTTCGATTACATCTACTAAAATTGGTGCATAATATTCATCATTATTATTTTTGAAAATTCTATATTCTTTTTGTAATTGAGATAGTATTTTTGTTAATTTATGATTATCTTTAGGTAGAATTCTAAAATGCTTAGCAATGCTTAGAAAACTCCTAGATTTTTCACTTTGTATATATGATACAACTTTTTCTATATCCATTTATTTTTAACTTAAGACGGCTTTAAGTATTATTGCTAAAGCAAATAAAATAAATCCAAAAAACATCATTGAATATTTTAAAACCTTCTTAATTCCCCTTTCTTTTGAGTTTTTAAACAATTCTAAATCGCCTGAACCAACTAGTGCACCTGAGAACCCATTTGAGTCAGGTGACATAGCGAAGGAAATGAGAATAATTATAAAACTAGATAATATTAATATTACTGTTAAAATTGTCATTTTTACTCCTTAATATATACTTTATTTAAAGTATAACACAATTATTATTTAAAGTTAGTTAAATGTTAATGACTTTGAAATCTTTTTCGCAAAAATAATTAATTTATTGGAATTAGTCATTTTTTCATGATTTTTCAAAATCGTATTTTTAGCCGTTTATGCCTATAATATAGTGTTAAAAGGCTAAATAAAAAAAACTTTTTTAAAATTTTAAAGTTTTATAATAGTTGTAATATAAGGTTACTTTTTAATAAAGGAGATTTTATGAACAAAAATATTAAAAAACATATCTTATTAAGTGTATTCTGTGTCTCACCCTTAATTGGAGCAATTTCTTGCTCTAATACTAAAACAGAAAACACAAACATTTCTAAAAGTGTAGTTGATCAAAAAGAAAGTGAAAATAAAGATTCAAAAAACAACACTTTAAATGAAGTTCCGGATAATACTGAAAAAGTTACTGATGGAAATACCAAAAATAATCAAGAAGCTTCTGAAGAGAATAATTTAGAAAACCCAAATGAAAATAACGAAAGTGAAGTTTCAAATGAAGAAGGTAGTGAAGTTGGTTCAAATAACAACGAAGAAGTTGACACTAAACAAAACATTATCAACAAAAGTAATGTAGAAATTGAGCTAAAAAATAATAATGAATTATTAGTGGCACAAGAAAAGTTTCAAGAAATAAAAAATAGAATTAAATATTTTGAATCAGTTAAATTTAATGTTCCTCATTATTTTGCTTTTGTAAAAAACATGGGACCAAACGGTCAAATGAATTTTGAAAATGAAAATCAGACTACAAAACTTGATGATTTAATTTCATATGTTAATGAATTAAATAGTATCACTAAAGAAAATTTAAATTCTGAAACATTTATAAAACTAAAAGATGAATTTGATATTTTAGATGATCAAATTAATCAAATTGATGAGAGAAACAACAAACCTACAGTAGTTTTTAACTCAAAACCAAATTCAGAAGAAATTAAAAAAGAAATTATTAAAGAGTTTGAAAAGTTACAAAAAGATGATTTTTTCAGAGTTGTTTATGATACAAAAAATAATTCAATAAGTATTGATGAAATGTACAAAATTTATACTGATTTAATTTATAACGAATATTATAAATTTCCTTATTTATCAGTAGGTTCTGCTGCTACAGTTAACTTTAAAGAAAAAGATGGAAACGTATTTGTTTTCTCTGGTTCAAGCAACAAATTAAGTACTGATGCTAAAAAAGCGATGGTAGAATATGTAAAAGGCGGACTAAACTTGGTAAACGAAAAAATGTCCGTTTATGAAAAAGTGTTTGCTTTAACTAGTTATGTAGATGATAAGTTAAATTATATGAATCGATCAACTGGTCTTGATGATGCATATTTAAAACATTGAGGAGTTTGCAAGGAATATGTAGAACAAGCTGCTATTTTATATTCTATGGCAGGCTTAGAATTCAGAATAATTACTGGTGAACAACACATTTGATTTACATTTAAAAACGAACAAAATAAATGATTTATAACTGATCCAACTCATTTAGACCCTGGTAATGTTGATGTTGATTATCCTGCTGTTTTTCAAGGTAGTGCAAAATTAATTTCTAAATTAACTGAAATGTTCAAATTTGATAGACATTTAGTTTGAGACGAAAAAATTAACGGTGTTGATCCAAAGCTTTTAGATGAAGTTAATAACAACATAACACAACAAGAAAGTTATTCGTTATTTAATAAATTTATAGATACAAAAAATGAATCTAACTATCATTTTTACGATGGTAAAGTGTTTTTAGTTTCGAAAGGATCATTAAGTTGATTCGATTCAAAAGGAACTAAAAAAATTAATAAATTAACTATAGATGGTTTTGATAACAATGAACTTTTAAACCTACAAGCAAGCTATAAAAATCATATTTATATTATAAAAAATAGCGGAAATAACCAAGAAATATATGATTATAATATTGATAATAATTTAATTAAAAAAGTTGAAGATTTAACTAATAAAATTGATGATTTTGAATATCTATTCAAAGATAACAAATTAATACTTCAAACCCGAATGAGTTCTAATAAAATTTCAGAGTTAGATATAATAAATGATTCTAAAAATAATGATACTTATTACGATTTACAATTAAAACTAAAATTATATTATCTAAAATTTGGATTGTTTTTTGTTAAAGGTTCGAATTCTGAATACGATGAAATCTTAAATAAATTGAATGAATTAGAACGAAAAATCAAAAATAAGGATGAAATCAGTCAAATAAAAACAGACTTAAATTCAATGATTGAAAAGATAGATTATGCTATTAAATAGCGATTATTACAAATTAGAATAAAAATCCATCATATTTTTATTTAGTAAAAATTACTTTTAAACTTTTATCCCTATATTTTAGGCAAAAAAGTAATTGAATTTAATATGTAAAATACTTCTTTTTTATTTTAAAGTGTTATAATCACTTCATAATAAGGAGAGCATATATATATATAAGTCTATTTAAATAGACTGCAAAACAAAGTTTATAAAAGAATGCTTATAAATTAAAAATTAAGGAGGTATTTATGTACTTTGTTAAAAGAAAAAAATTAATTTCTCTTTTACTAGTTGCTGCCACAGCCATGTCTAGTGGTGCGGTAGCGACTTTAATCTATAACTTTACAAAAAATTCTAGTGGCGAACAGTTTAACTACATTAATAAACAAAAAAGCCCGAATTTAATAAATAAAGAGGAACTTGAATTAAATAATAAAAAAATAATTAATTCAAACATAGATCTTAATTTAAAAGAAATTGAGAAAAAAGAACCTTTAGTTATAGAAAAACCAAAAGAAGAAGTTAAAAAAGAAAAAATTATAATAAAACCAATTGAAAGACCGATTGAAAAACCTAAGGTGATTGAAAAACCGAAGCCAAAACCAATCGAACAACCAAAACCAATTGAAAAACCAATCGAACCACCTGCTCCTAAACCAGACCCAGTTCCAGAACCTGAGCCTGAAATAGTTCCGGAACCAAAACCTGGAACAGCAGACACTTATATTGAAGTGGAAGGTGTTAGAGTTAAGGCAAAATTAAAAGGTGTTAAACAACGTCAAATTTCTAGTTACGATAGAGTTAACAAAATTGCTAACAGAGAAGAGTATGTTGCTGTTTTATCCGGAGAATTAATCAGTATTGAAGTTACTGAAGAGTTAAGAAATAAAGTAATTAATAATGCTGCCGCTCACGCGAGAGCTTTAAGAGAAGGTAAAGCAGCTACTGGTATTCTTGGATATGCAAATGAAATTGCTAGTTTGGTTGAATCAGGTGAAAAAACAGCTACTGATTTAGATTGAGCTTTAAACAGAAATGAAAATAACAACTGAAACTGAAGAAATGAATACTGAACTTTCCAACTTTTAATTGAACATGGTAATTTCCAAGAGTTTCTAACTGAAGACGCTAAAATTAAATACCCTCAAATGCTTGCGGAGAAAAAATTCGTAAATGAATTACACCGTAAGATATGAATTATCAAGAATTTAGATTTTTCTAAGTTTACAAAAATGGCACCTGAAGGAGATAGATTCTTGAAAAAAGGTATGGTTTTAGACCCACGTAGTGCTTACTTAAATGCTAATGGTGAATGAACTTCAAGTGGTTGAAGTGGACCAAAACAATTTAATGGTGTCATCATGGAAAGAGAACGTAATAACAGCCAAAAACGTGCCTTCGACTATGATACAGCTTGAGGAAGAAGCCCTGAAGAAATTCAAAACGGTACATACCCAGGTTGAAGTAAAGTACAAATTAATCCTGACTATGATCCTAATTTTAAAGAATTTAAAATTGGAAATATCGATGGTTTAAATATTTTTTCAATGCAAAGAGATGGTGAACCAAAAAAAGAAGAAGGTTATATTAACCAAGGTTATGTTGTTGAAATAGACGCTTCTAAGAGCGGTGCTTACGAACGTACAAAAACACTTGTTAAACAACTTACTGATAAAAAAGTTAATGTTACATCTTACAGAATTAAACACATGGGTAAAGCGGATGCTGGCCAAAACTTTAAAGAAATATTATCTGCCTTACCAACTGATTTAAGACAACTTGAATTATATTTTGATGCCGGTGCTACAAACACTTCATCATTAATCGCTTTAGAAGATAAAAGAATTAAAGAGTTATCACTTTATACAGATGGTAATGCATCACTTGATAGTTGAAGCATTAACCCTTGAGCTTTAAAAGAAACAGCTTGAGTTAATACAATTGATTACAATAATGCTGGTGGATTTGCAAAAGGTGTTACAGTTATATCTAGAATTACATTTGATACTCTTGCTTTTGAAGAAAGCGATATTAAAAAAGAATTCGGTGATGATCATGAAGATAAAAAATTCGAGAGAATTAACCAAGGTCTTAGACGTGCTTACTGAGTAAGAAATAATGAAGCTATTTTCCAAAGTATGGGCCCTGGTTTAAACCCTGACCACAATGAAAAAGGAAACGGATACCCAATGGGACTTGATTTTGGTAGAGCGCCAAGTATTAGAACTTTAAGAGGTTTAGTGTTTAAAGATATCATAAAACCACAAAACGGAAGCAGACAAGTTCAAAGAGTAAATTTTGCTAATAATGAAGAAAATTACAAGCTTAAGTTAATTGATTTAGAAAAAGCAGGATTTGAGAACTTCATACCAAAAATCCCTGGTGTACAAGAACCAAAAATTACATTCACTAATGGAAATGCAACAAAATACTTATTAATTACTGATAATGGTGAAATTACTTCTAAAGGTATTCAAAACATTACTAAATTCTTTGATTTAGCTAAAAACTTAGACAGAACAATAAGAGTTGCCAAAGGTAATACAAGTACAATAGAATCACTTAAAAGATATGGTTATACAGTCGAAGAAGTCGATGTAGATAACCCATTTGTATTTTCATAGGAGGAAACAATGAATTTTATTAAGAAAAATAAAATATTTTTAGGTTTTGCAAGTTTATCATTGTTGTCTGTCGCTATATCGTGTTCAAATAATTCAAAAGTTGAAAATAATAAAACAAAAAAACAAAATTTAACCGATAAAAAAAGTGAATTAAAAAAACTTTTAAGTGATGATATCTTAAATATTGGTTCTGATCAAAAAAGTGATTTTGAAACAAAAATTGAAAATGCAAAAAGTTTTAATGAGTTAAATAAAATATCAGCCGATTTAAATAAAATCAAAGAGTCATCAATTGGTGCTAAAAGTATTGAGGAATTAAAAACATACGCAATTAACCAATTATCTAATTTAAGAGATATAAAAAACTATGAATCTAAAATTACTTTAGCAAACGAAAAAGCAAGTTTAGTGAATATTATTAAAGAAATTGAGGAAGAAGTTTCAAAACAGGGCGATTTTCAAGATTCTGATAAAGAAAGATCAAAAACAGAATTTAATAAATTAGTGAGTGAAGATTCTTTTGCAGAAGTTTCTGTATTTGAATTATATAATCCTACTCCTAATTTTTTAGGTCCACAACCTAGAACTAAAAATGAAGTTCTACCTACTGCTTTTATTAAGAACTTATCTTTATGAAAAGCAAAAGTAAAACCTAAATATTCATGATTTTTAGATACGTCCATTACAAATGCAAGATATGAAACTACTGCGGCCAAAGCTAACCAAAGTGGTGAACTTCTTGTAAGTATAACCTTTTTCAATAAGTTTGACGATTCACAAGTGAATACTAAAACATTTAAGATTTCTGGGTTTAAATCTAATCCTCAAGGTTTAGATGATGACGGAACTATTTTAACAAGCAATACTGAAAGATTGAGTACTCCTGATGAACAATATGTAGCTTTAGATCAAAAAGAAAGATTCAATCTTGATGACTCTAAATATGTTACAGTATTAAAAGAACAACTAAGGGTTAGTGATTGAAAAAATCTTCGTAAGGATGCTAACACAACAACAGAAGAACAAGTTAAAAAATATAATGAAAAAGCTAAAGAAGTTGGCTTAAGTTCATATGAATCAACGGCTTTAAAAGGTTTTTCATTACCTAAATATAAAGCAGATGGTAGTTTTGAAGGGTTCAGTATTAATACTGAAAGATTAATACCTATGGGTCCTACATGAGCTGATGCTTTAGGTGGACGTAGTACATATCAAATTGGTGGTCTTTCAAGAAGAATTACTAATAAAAACTATTTAAATATTGCTAAACAATCTTATTCAGTTTCATTTAGTAACCAAAAAGTTACTGAATTAGAAAGTGAGAAATTGGTAATCCAAAGAGATTTACAATTTAAAGATCATTTAGAAAAGTTTGCAGAAAATATTAAAGATCAAACAAATAGAGAAAAATATTTACAACTTATTAAAGATGCTAAATCAAATCCATATTACTTAAAACAACATGAAGCAGCAATTTGAGATATTATAGCAAGTGAAAATACACCACAATTTGCAAGCGATACTTATGTTAAATACTTAAATGGTGAACGTGAATTTTATAACGAAATAGTCGATAAATTAGATGTTAGACAAGATACAAAAGATAATCTTAAAAAAGAAATTGCCAATTTAAATCAATTTTACAATGTAGAAAGATTAGGAAATGATGGGACAACTCCATCAGGAACAATGTGAATTATGGATTATGAAATTCCTGCGGATGGAAAATATCCTACAAAATTTTATTTTGGAACTAACTTACATGTTGCTGATAGTATTTCTAAAAAAAGAAATTTATTCAGTGGTTTAGGTTTAATTAGATTAAATGGTGATAACAATGGTATTTTCAATAATTTCAAAATTATCGAAATGGAAGTTGAAAACGAAACATTTACTAGCTTTATGTTAAATCCTGAGGTGATTAATGTTGTTTTTGATGGTAGGGATTATTTAAACACTAGTCCAAAAGATTTCATTACAGAATCACAAAAAAGTGCTTTCAATGATGCTGAAGAATTCTTAGATTTTGCAGTTATTGAAATTGATTTTTCAAAAGTTGATTTCAATAAAATGTTTGCACAAGGTTCTAAATCTTTAGAATTTGAAAAAGAGAAATCAAAAGAAAATTTTGCGGCATGAGTAACTAACAATTATGCAAAATGAGAAGATAAAGATAAAGCTAAATTTAAATCAGAATCATATCTTAAAAACTATAAAAAAATTGAATTTCCACTTGCTACAAAAGGTCAATACGATTGAAGCAAACTAGATCAAATTTTTGCTTTAGGATTCCCTAAATCAATTAGTAAAGGTTTTTATGATTATTTCTTTAAACCTTATATAGATGATGATCAAAAAGAACGTGGTGAATGAAGTCACTCGCTTTGAACTAATGCTGATCATAAATTTTATGATATTCAAGTTACTGAAGATGGACCACAAGGTGATATCGATTTAATTAATAGAGGTAATTTCTTATCATATAACATTGGATTTAGATCATTTGCTTATAAACCAGGTTTAACAGATGCTTTCTTAGCTGCACCACTTGTTGGTGAAAATCCTGATCCTATTAAAAATATGTATGTATCAACTCAAGATGATAAAAAATACATTAATTATGGTTTAGAATATTTACCACGTTGATTTACTCCAGGATTCGGAGCTAGTGGTTCAAGTTTAAGAACACAAAATAATGAAATTGTTGCTATTTACCATGCTACAAACCCAGGTTCAAATACCGGTTTAGCTGCTGCATTTAGATCTGAAGGTTTTGATTATAATGGTATGTTTGGTAATTATAAATTACCACAATATGACTTAATTTATGGTGGTGGAAAAGAACAAAAAAATTCATATCGCCAAGCTATGTTGAAATTAAATGAAAATAACCCAAATGCAAAAACTTATTTATTCCCTGAAGGTTTCAATAAAATTCCTAAAGAATTCGAATTTAAAGAAACTGATGGTTATATAAAGTTTGCGGACCAAACTAAACAAGAGAAAGGAAAAAATGAATAATACTACATTTGAAAATAAACGAATTTATTCTGATTATAAATCACATTTAACTTCAAATTCAAGAAGTAGATTGATTTTAACTTATAAATTTATTTTAATTTTATTTTTTCTGGTAAGTATTTTGGCAATGTTTTTTATGATAAAAAAATCATTGTTTCCAGAAGTTTATATAGATGATTGAAGAAACTTATTTAAGTTTGACGATCAATATAGAGAACAAAATGCAGTTATATTAGTACGTTTTAGTACGTTAATGTTTGTGTTTTTATTTTCGATATTTAAAAACTACAAAAATATTAGTACACAAAAAGAAAAAATGAAGCATTATGTATTCTTTTATGTTGCTTATTTATTATTATCAATAGCTTCTGTTGTTTTAATGTTTACTTACACATATTGAAACAACTACATTGAATTAGAAAGTGGTGAAGTAGTTACACAAATAGTTCCATATGAGTGAAATCAAATTTTATCACTTACACTAATACTAATTCCGTTATTATTAATTAATGTAGCTTTTGAGGTTTACAATTATATTTATAAAAGAAAATCAGAGCCTTTATTATATTCATCAGTAACAAGCTTTGTAATTCAAATTGTTTCACAATTCTTACTTGTACTTGCAGTAATTATAATTGCTCAATTATGAGCTAATCCAACTCTAATTGAAGCTGGCACACAAGAGGTTACACTTGAAAGCGGCGAAGTAGAAGTTAAAACAATAACTAAACCAGTGTTTATGTTCCAAGACAACGCAACATGAACACAAATCGAAACATTATTCACAACAAAAAAACCATTAAACTTATTTATTATTATTATATTATTTGTTGTGTTTGGTTTTCTAATTTTAGGTTCAAACATTAGAAGTTTATCTAAATTATCAGAAAAGAATTTATTATCACGTAACAATAAAGATAAATTTATTTTATCTATAACATTATTCTTATCAATGTTAATTTATTTAGTGTATGTTGCTATAACAACAGATATTAATCAAGTTTTCAATGTTATCGGAGATAAAAATGTTTATGATCTTGCTTACCTATCAATAATTGGTATTGCTTTAGTGATAACTATTATTTACTTTGTTATTTTAAGTTCTAGAAAAAATAAATTTAAGAGTTACATAACAAATACAATTATCTTATCTATTACACAAACATTATTATGAACTTTACTTGTAATTTCATCTGCATTACTTAGTGATAAAACAGATTGAAATATCTACAATATAATTGTTATATCAACACTATCTATAGCAATTTATATTCATTATTTACTAAAAAATAAAACACTATCAAAAATGACATCAACATTAATCTTTGTTTCAATATTTGTTCAAACAATCTTAATGTTTATATTCGGATTAAATCAAATTTTACTTTCAAATGAGAATTTTGTTTTAATCTCTGTTCCAACATTTTTACCATTATTCAAATTAATGTCAATATTTAACTTTGTTATTGTTTTCGCTTTTCTAATGTATATTGTGATTTATTCAATGTATACATTAACAAAAATTGAAAAAGATAAGAAAAAAGAAAGGGTTTCTAAATATGTGAAAAAATAAGAAAAAACAAACACAAGAAGAAAAACAACTTTTTGATCTATATTCTAATTACAAAGAAAAAGTTAATAGTCCTAAATACTTATCAAACAAAAAAATTATGGCAACTGTGCTTTTAAAAAATAATTTAGGTTTTAACTCGAAAGAATATAAAGAATTTAGTAATAATTTAGATTTAGCTATAAAAAATAAACACGATATTATTTTTAAAGATTTTGTTATTAATTTTAATCTTAATCTTAAATTTAGTTCTAACGTTTTAGTGCCTAATATTGTTAATAAAGAATCATCAAATGATTATTCACTAAATTTAACAAAAAGTAGTAATCCTGTTGTTCAAAGGTTATATGATTTATTAAATTCAGAAATTGATTCACTTTTAAAAAATGGATTTGTTTTAGAAATTTTACCAAACACAGCTTTCTTTTTAGATGCCAACTCACAGCAACTTAAAGTTTTCTTTGATAAAAAAATTGTAGTAGAGATTTAAAATGCATTTAAAAGATATAATACAAAAGAAAAATAATCTTGAACATATTAAATTAAAGGTCAATAATGATAAAAATATTCTTTTAATTAATATTATGAAATTGACCAAAACATTAAGTTTTTATGTTGAAAATTCTGTTTTAAATATAGAACTTATTGAAGCTTTAAAAAATAAATATAATATTAAAAACGGATTTATAGAAAATGTTTCTTTAGTTAAAAATAATAAATTTTTAAAATCAATTAAATCAAAACTTATCAAAGAAAAAGAACTTTATATATATTTAACAGAAGAACAAAAATATGGTACAGATTCATACTCACGGTATGAAAAAAATATTTTAGAAAATATTAAACAAAAAGATGCGGACTTTATCACAATTGGTAACCGTGCCTTACAATTTGCTAATAACAATAAATTAAATATAATCAAATCATTTGAAAATTCTTCAGTTGATAAACTTGCGAAGACTCTTACTCAAATAACAAAAATTTTATTTATTGATAATAATTATTCAAGAGTTCATTTTGTAATTAACTCAAATAAGAACTTCAAAAAACCATTTACAATTTTACCTTTAGAGAATTTTGATATCGATAAAATTTTAGGAGTTAAAAATAAAAATAGATTTGATGAAACTATTAAGGATTACAAAATTTTCCCTAATATAGAAATTTTCATCGAAAATGAAATTAATATTTTCTTAGAAAACTCAATTAATGCTTTAATTACTGAATCATCATTTTATAGTGCTAAAAACGCTTTAGTTTCAACAAACCAAAAAAGCAAGCAACTTGATGATGAATTATTAAAAGTTTCTAAACGTATTAATCGTGTAAAACAAGAAAAACAAATTGAAGAAATAATTCTTCTAACTAAGAAAAAGAAAACTGTTTTCGAAGATGGAGGTATTGATGAGTTCTAATGTTATTAATATTTCATTTATAGACAATAAACACTTAGAGTTAAAAGGTTATTCTGTATCTATAAACCATAACGATGAAGATGATTGAATCAAACTTGAAAAGAACTCTATAAGTGCATACCCACAAATCTTAATAAAACTAAACTCTGAAAAAGGTAATGAATTTTATTTATTTTTAAAGAATGCAAATATAGTTACGAGTGATGAAAAAATAATCATTAAAACTTTTTCAGATATGAAATTCTTTAAAAAATCTAAGAATAAACAAAACCACAAAAAGATAATAAGTGAATTAAATGATGAAATTAATTACTTTAAATTCAAACAAAATATTGGTTTAACAATCGATGAAACTTTAAATTTTGATGAACTTAGAGAAAAATTATATGAATATAAATTAATGCAATCATTAAAAATTAAAGAAAGGGATAATTATGAGTAAAAAACGTAAATTTTGAAAATTCAGTTATTTATTAACTTCTACCATATTACCTATTTCTTTAATATCTGCAGGTACAGAAGCTAATAACCAACCCAATACAGGTGATGGAACTGGTACTACTAATACACCTACTGATCCTAAGAAACCTGCTAAGCCAAAACCAATTTTAAGTACAGAATTTGATACTTATGATGGAATAGCAAAAGATGAAATCAAAAAAATGCTTAAAAATGCCGTTGGTATAGGTTTAAGTTATATTGATAATGAAATTGCAAAACTAGAAGCTGTTCCAAACAATAATCAAGATACAGGTAATACAGAAAAAACTGAAAACACCGAAAATAATACAAATTCTGAAGGTCAAGGCGAAGGTGAAGGTTCTTCTTCGGGAAAAACTCAAGAACAAAAATTAGATTATAAACAAAGATTAAGTAGATTAACTTATCTACATATTCTTAAAAACTTCATTAAAACTAATGAAAAAGATATAATTGATAATCCTACAAAATATGAATTTACAATTATTTTCCCATTTGTTTTAGCGCAAAATAAAGCGTTTGATAAAGGTACCGCTACATACAATGGAAAAGAATATACCGATGTTACATTTGGTAAAAAAGATCCAACTGACTATATAGAAGCTTTAAAGAAAAAATATGAAGTTAAAGAAGATGGTACAAGAAAAATTGAGACTAGAGATGAAGTAAACGGATTACAAAAAGGTAAATTCCAAGACAACTTAAAACAATATTATGATAAGTTATTAACTTCTATAGGTACAATTTTATACAACGAAAAAGATGCTCTAGAAATTGAAAAAGATATTAATCTTGAGTTTGGTACAATCGGTGATAAACAAGGTTATACAATTACTTTACCAAAAGGGTATGCTTCATGAGATGATTATTTCAAATCTAGAATTAGACCACGTTTTGTTGATTTCGACTTAACTGCTAACCAAGAAATTCAAGTTGAAGAAGAAACTGAAGAACAAGATCAACCAGTTGAAAACCCAACAAACCCTAATAAACCACCAAAAGGACAACCTACTGAACCGATTCCGGCAGAACCTGTTGATCCTAAAGAACAAATTTTAGCGATACCACCGCTTGTTCCTAATATAAAAAACAATTTTACAAACTTAACTAAAGATGAATTGATAGCACAATTTAATGAATATAAATCTCAATACTTAAATACAAGTGCTCCATCGACAGAATCTAACCAATCAGAAGCTCAACCAACTGAAGGAAACAACGCCCCTAAAGAAACAAAAGAAGCTTATGATGCTAGAGAAGAAAAAGAATACAATGACCGTCGAGAACATTCTTTATTCTATTTCGATAACCCTTATAACACAAGATATAGCTATGATGTTACCGAAATTACCGAAATTAAAAAAGGTGGTGATTCTAATGAAAAACTTATTGCTAAGGTTTGAATTAGCGATAGAAATGATAGATCTAAGAAATTAAGAAGACCTTACGAAATGGAAATTCATTTATTAGAAAATGATGAAGATCTTAAAAATAACTTCTTAAAAGAAGAGGAAGTTAAAAAAATAAGAACAGAATACTTAAGACTATATAAAGCTTTAGGTATAGATTCAAAAGTTAATTATCTCGATTTAAAAAGTAATAGGCTTTCAAAAGCTTTATTTTCAATGGTTGCTAAAGCTGTTGATTTAAATAATAGCAAAGACTTTGATGATAAAAGAACTGAAATTAACTCTACAAGTGATGATGCGTTCTATACATCAAACGAATTATGAGGTTATACTTTAAATGAATTAAGACAATCAAAAGTCAATAACGCTCTTTATTATGAATCAATTTATAATGCTTACGAAGAACAAATTGTTGGTTTTTGAGGAGTCGCAATTAAGGATGAATCAGAACCTTACCGTGCTCAAATTATTAAAGATTGAGAATCACAAAACTTTAATTTAAATGTTTTAAACGATTTATACAATTTAGTTCGTTATGATTTATATAAATTAAATTCAACTATTAAAACAAGTTCGTTTAATTTAAATACATGATACGATTCATTTATAGACTCTCTTACAACTCTTGCTAAACATGAAAGAATTTTAAATGAAATAACAAGAACAAAAGACTTATCAAAACAAGAAGTTGTTGAAGAGTTTAAAAAATATTATAATGAAGCAATTGAAGTATTAGGAAAAGAATCAGAAACTAAATCAGACTTTTTAAGAGATTTTGGTATCTTCCTATTATCAATCGGTGCTTTAGGTACACTAATCAATTTAATTGTTTCTTTAATTAAATTTAGCAAAAAAACAAAACAAATTAAAAAACTTTATCTACTTATTGGTATTTCATTAGCTATTGTTTTAGTAGCTGGAGCCATCTTATTAAGTGTAGGTTTAGGAGTGAAAGGAATTTAATATGATAAATAATCCAAAAATTACATCAATATTTGATTATATTGTTGAAGTAAATGGTGAATTTCCTTATAAGCAAAGACAGTTTTACTCATTAAAGGAAAATTCAGATGTTAAACTTATGTTAATTAGCGCAACAAAAAATAAAGCTTATTTAATCGCTAATACAAAAAATACTGAATTAAAAATTAATTCAGAAATAGTTCTAGAAAATAACGAAGCAAGTGTTTACACATACTTTTCATACTTTGGAAAAGTTATTGACATTGAAGGGAACGTTGTTTTACCAACAAAACAAAAGAATTCATTAATTCCATCAGAAGGTCAATCAAGTGCTAAAATCTTTGAATTAGCACACGATCTAATGACAGTTAAAACATTAAATGAACAATTATTCACAGGTATTATTCCTATAGATCTTTTAATTCCAATTGGGAAAGGTCAAAGAGAGTTAATTATCGGTGATCGTCAAACAGGTAAAACACACATAGCTTTAAATACAATTATTAACCAAGCAAGAAACGGTGTTAAATGTATTTATGTTGCTATTGGTCAAAAACGTGAAGCTATTTCAAAAATTTACAATACTCTTAAAGAAAATCAAGCTTTATCAAACACAATTATTATTGATGCTCCATCAACAAGTGCTTATGAACAATATCTTGCTCCTTACATTGGTATGGCTCACGCTGAAAACTTATCAAAAACAAATGATGTTTTAATTGTTTTTGACGACTTAACAAAACACGCAAACATTATTCGTGAAATCGCATTATTAACAGATAGACCAGTTGGTAAAGAAGCGATGCCTGGAGATACATTCTTCTCACACTCACAATTATTAGAACGTTCAGGTTCATTCAAAGGACGTAAAACAATTACAGCATTACCTATTTTACAAACAGTTGATGGTGATATTACTTCATTAATTGCGTCAAACATTATTTCTATTACTGATGGACAAGTTGTAACAAGTGCTGATTTATTCTCACAAGGTATTTTACCTGCTATTAACATCAACTTATCAGTTTCACGTACAGGTTCAAGTGTACAAAGCCGTCAAGTTACAAAAATAGCTGCTGAAGTTGGTAAAATTTACAAACAATACAAACGTCACTTAAAATTAGCTATGTTAGATTATGATTTCAACAAAGAAACATCATTATTAATCTACAAAGGTAAAATGATTGATAAAATGTTCCAACAAAGAGGATTTACACTATACAAACAAGAATTAATTCTATTTACATCAAAATTAGTTTCATGAACAATTCTTAAAGGTGTTAACAACGAAGATTTAGCTATGAAATTCTTAAACAAATTCATAGTAGAAAACCAACAAGCCAAAGAAAATTACACAAGAATTATTAACGGAGCAAGCTACGATGATAATTTAGTTAAATCATTTTTCGCAAGTGCATTAAAACAATTTTCAGATTACAATCAATTAGATTGAGACATTGATAATGAGTATGATTTTGTCGGATTAGATGAATCATATTTAGAAAAAGTTTCAAAAGAACTGAATCTAAAAGAAACTAATGGAGGTAAATAATGTTAGGTAAAATTTTAAATTTATGATCAGATATTATTGAGATTCAATTTGACAAAGAAAACTTACCAAAAGTTAATACTCTATTAACTTTACACAATGGAAAAACATATTTATTAGTAAAAAGGGTTTTAAATGATACTACTGTTAGAGCTATTATTATTTATGCATCTGACGAAGTTTCAATTAATGACACAGTAGTTAATACTGGTAAAAGTTTCTATGTACCAGTTGGTAAAGGTTCAAGAAACAATATTTATTCATTCCGTGGTGAACCTCTTTTAGAAGGAAGAAATACAAAACCATTATATGTTGAAATGAACTCAACAATCAATAATGATAGATATTTAGCAAGCGAAATTACACTTGTTGAAACAGGGATTAAAGCAATCGACTTCTTTATCCCTATTATCAAAGGTTATAAATTAGGTATCTTTGGTGGAGCTGGAGTTGGTAAAACAGTTTTAATGAAAGAAATTATTTTCAACGTTAACCGTGAAAATAAAAACACATCTAACATTTTCATCGGTTCAGGAGAACGTTCAAGAGAAGCGATTGAATTATTCAATGAATTAGAACAATCTAAATTAATGGATAAATCAGTTATGTATATCTCAAAAATGAACGAATCACCTGGAGCTCGTATGTCAATTGTTCCAATTGGTGTAACTGCTGCTGAATACTTAAGAGATAAAGAAAAAGAAGATGTTTTATTATTCATCGATAACATTTATCGTTTTGTGCAAGCTGAAAACGAAACAAGTGCTACATTAGGTAAAAAACCATCTGTAGGTGGTTACCAATCAACACTTGATAGTGACGTTGCTAATATTGAAGATCGTCTTTACAGAAACGCTAATGGTGCGATTACATCATTCCAAACAATGTTCTTACCAATGGATGACTTATCAGATCCATCTGCTGTTGCGGTATTCAACCACCTTGACGGAAGTTTAGTTTTATCAAGAGCACAATCAGCTAAAAACATTTTCCCTGCTTTTGATCCACTTGCATCAAACTCAAACTCTGTTGATGAAAAAATTATTGGTAAAAAACATTTTGAAGCAATCAGAAGAGCAAAAAGTATTTTAAAAGCATACAAAGACTTAGAAGATGTTATTCTTATTCTTGGATTTGATGAACTTGATGAAGAAAGTAAAATCATTGTTAAAAAAGCTTTACAACTTGAAAACTTCTTTACACAAAACTTCTTCATGACAGAACACTTTACAAAAGCACCTGGTCAATATGTTAAATTAGAAGACACAGTTGAAAGTGTTATTAGAATTTTAGATGGAAAATACATCAAACAATCACCAGAAATATTCCAATATGTAGGTGATAACTTAAATATTCCAACTGACGAAGAGTTAGGTTTATAATTAATTAAAACTCACTTTTACAGGTGAGTTTTATTATTCACTTTTTGTAATAAAACTAAAAAAGTGCATTTTTTATATAAAAATGCTCTAAATATTAACTTTTTAAATATAAATTAAATTTATAGTGATATAATAATATAAGAATAATTATTCAATATCATTATGGAGGAATTATGTTAGACCCAAAAGTAAAATTAGATCCATCATTTTTAGATGAACTTAAAAAAACAACTAAAGCATATAGCAATTCATTATCTATAGGTATTAGAACTAATATCGAAAAAGAAAATAAAAAATAAAATTTTATTAATAATAACACAAGTTAGATTTAAGTGTCTACTTGTGTTTTTTTATGTTTTAATACCTCTTAAATTAATTATTTAGTTGCCTTTGTACATTGAATATTTAATTCTAAAACATTTATTTAAATATTTTTTTAAGTTATTAAGCATTAAAAAAAGAAATATTTTATGCATAAAAGCTTTCTTAGCTTCCAGATATGTAAAATTTAAAGTGTATAAATGGATACTCATGTACATATAATAATTAGAGGTAAAATATGAAAATAAATAAAAAATTCTTAAATACCGTAGCTATTTTGGGGTCAAGCGCAACTTTACTTAGTGTTGTTTCACTTAACAATAGTAAGCCGCCAGTTGAGTCTGAAGCCGAAAATGAAAAACAGAATGTTAACGACTTAGAAAATGAAGTTTCTAAAATTGAATACACAATCAATCCTAATCCTCACAACATAAAATATTTAGATAGCTTAAGTTTGATTAGTTCAAATTATTCATTAATTCGTAGTAATAAAGTTACTTTTGATAAATATTTAGATGCTCATATTAAATCAGTTTTATCTATTAAATCAAATTTAGTGGAAACAGAAGTTAATTTAGAACAAACAACTGATTCTACTCAAGTTTTAGTTGGGATTAAAGGTTCTGATGACTCAGTAACTAAATATATTGAATCAAATTATTGAGCTGAAATCGACAATGATTTTGAAAAATTTGATGCCTATTCTTTAATTGTTAAAGAAAATAAAATTGTTGTTATGGCAAAGGATAAAGAAGGTGCATTTGCAGCTTTCAATACTTTAAGTTGAATATTAGAACAAACAAATGGTAAATTGATTAGAGATTTAGTTATTAATGATTATGCAGATACAAAAATACGTGGTTTTATAGAGGGTTATTACGGAGTTCCTTGAAGTTGAGATGATAGAAGCTCTATGATGACTCTAGCAGGTAAATACAAAGCTAATTCATACATATTTGCACCAAAAGATGATCCATATCATAGTGTTAAATGAGATGAATTATATCCAGCAGACGAAATTGAAAAAATGAAAAAAACAGTTGAAGCTGGACATTATGCAGGTGTTGAATTTACTTGAACAGTTCACCCATGAATAAATAAAACTCACGCAATTGATTTACAAAATGATTATGATGGTGAAGTCGCTAAATTAAAAGCTAAATTTAAACAAATGTATGATGAAGTTGGTATTAGGCAATTTGGTTTATTAGCGGATGATATTGATGGTCAACCTTTCCAATTAGTTAAAAAATTAATTGAAGACTTGGTTGCTTGAGGTTCAGAAGATGGTAGAGAAGTAAAAGGATTTGTTTTTGTTCCTACAAAATACGAAGGAATGAGAGATTCATGATCTGGAACAGTTGCTGATTTACAAAAATATCAAACTCAGTTACCTGATAATTCAAAAGTTTGAATTGTTTATACAGGTGCAAATGTTTTTGGAAGTGTTGAACCTGGATCAGTTAATTGATGAGCTAACACATCTGGTACAAATCGTGCTCCGTTATTCTGATTAAACTGACCTGTTAATGATCCTGATTATACAGCACTAAACTTAGGACCTGGAACAATGTTAAATAGTAATGTTGATCCAAATAAATTAGTGGGTGTTGTAACAAATCCAATGCAAGAAGGTGAATTATCTAAAATTGCAATTAGTGCTATAAGTTCATATACATGAAATATTAAAGGATTTGATGCTTGAAAAGAATGAAAAGAATCATTTTATAAAATAGCACCTGAAGCACCTTGAGCACTAATGAAATTAGCATCACATATGACTTCTACTTCTAAAGATGGAAAACGTTGAGGTGTTAATATTGACGATGAATCTAAAGAAATTAGACCTGCAATTAATTCAATAAAAAATTCATTAAATTCTAATGGTGAATTAAACGAATCTGATAAAAAAGATTTATTAACCGAAATGGATGCAATCATTGAAGCTTATGAAGAGTTTATGAGTTACTCAAATAACCAAAAAATGAAACAAGAAATTGAATTATTTGGTTTATCATTATCAAAAATTGCCGAAACAATTAAATATGGTTTAATGTCAATGGAATTATTAGAAAAATTAAATTCATATGATAATGATATTAGATTAAAACAAGCTAAATTATTTGAAGCTTATGAATACGCTGATCGTGCTAGAGAATCATTTAACTATGCTAAACATTTAATAAGAAGCGATTTAAAAGAAGGTGCTAAGCCAAGGGATAAAGAAAAAATAGTTAGACCAGGAAATCAATACTTAGAACCACTTGCAAAATTAATTTTAAGTAAAATAAACGCTATTAAATCAGAATCTGGAAATATCAAAAAAGGTAATTTATATGTTTCTGAACAAATAAATAATTCTATTTCTAATCCTGAATTATATGTTCAAACTTCTGAAAACCAAAACGCTAATGCTGACATAATTTCAAACATCGAAGAAAATGATAGTGAAAATTTAGGGGCAGCTTACATCGGTGCTTCTAAAATACAATATTTAAATCTTAAAGATGAAGCAAAAAGAACAATAACACTTAAACCAGGTAAATACATAGGTTTTGATCTTAATAATGTTTCTAATATTACTGGATTTAATTTAGTTTTAGATGGAAAAGATAAAGATAGTAAATCTCTTAAAAAATATTACTCAACAACTTTTGATAAAATCAACTCAGTTCCAAGTGAAGTAACTGAAGATAAATCATTTATAGCAAGATATATCATTTTATTTAACGATTCAGAACAAGATTTAGAATTTAGTGTTAATAACTTTGAAGTTACAAGAACTTCTCATATTGAACAAGTTACTAAAGGTGATAAAAAAGAAAAAGTGGAAAAAGTAAGTAATTATAGAGTTCACTCACAAGACTACAATGAAGAAATGAACTCATATAAATACTTATTTGAAGATTCTGACTTCTTATTTGTTTCGCATTCTAACGAAGGTGAATTAGTGATTGAAAGTGAGTCAAGCGAAAATACTTTATTTAATGAATTCTATATTAAACAAGATCCTACTCATATTTCGCATGCTTTAGTATATGTAACAACATATGATACAAATACTAGAATGATGAAAAATAAAAAGATGGGTAATCTAAATAAAGCTGATAATTTCTTTAGAGCGCCTTTAGACAAAAACGAAATTGTTCTTAAATTAAACATTAAATACCAAAATGCAAAATTACACCTTGATAAAATTGATGTTTTAAGTAATTTTGATGCAATTGATTTAACAGAATTAAGAACATCATTAGAAGAGTTAAAAGAAGTACATAAAAACCGTACAAACATCACATTCAAATCAAACGAAAAAATTGAAAGAGAAATTGCTGAAGCTGAACAATTATTAGCTAACCAATTAGGTTACTCACAAATCGAAATCAATAGACTAAGAAATAAACTTATAAAATCTAAATATATTTATGACAAGAAAGCAAGTGTAGATAACACAAACACTTTAAATAATCTTGTTAAAGAATTAGAAAAATATAGTCGTGAAGACTTAATTAAGAGATCATTTAATGAAGTTAATAATAAATTACTAACATTAAAAACACTAAAAAGTATTGAAAACGATACACTAACAAACAACGAAACTTTAAGTTGAATAGAAAAAATAAGTGAATTAAAATCTAAACTAGTTTTTGATAAAACACAGTTAGATACTTATTTAAACTTATACAATTCAAGAAAAGACTTATTAGAAATATCAACAAGTGATGATTATCAGGAAGATACATTTAATAAATTAACTGAATTAGTAAACGGATTAGACAAATACTATGATGGTTCAAAAGCAACATTTTCAAATAAAGATTTATCAGTTTTAGGAGATAAACTTTCTAAATTGAGTTTAGAGCCAACAGAAGCAAGTGAAATTATTGATAGATCACATTTAAATGATGAAATAAAACTTCTAGAAAAAGCACTTAAATTAATTGACCAAAATAATATCCTTAATTCAAATACAAAAACAGAACAACAATTATTAAATGTAACAGCTAAAAATATTGAATTATACTCAAAAAATGCTTTAGAAAAAAGGATTTCACAAATTAAACAAATTGGTTCAAAATACTTTAAACAAATATCTAAAATAGTTAAGGTTCAATTAGATAAATTTAACGATAAATTAAGTTTAGTTAAACCTTCAAGTAAATATCAAAATTCAGAATTATTACAAGAATTTATAAAATCGTTAGAATCTTCAATTAGTAATTTAAAAGCTAATAAAGATGATTTAAGACTTGACACTTATTTAGAAGATTATTTATCAATTAAAAATACTTTTGATAATCAATTTAATAAATTATTAAACGACGTTACATCAGCATTATATATAAAAAACTTATATGACATTGAAGATGTACAAGAAGATATTATTGTTCAATGAAAATTAGCACTTAAACAAGAGGCAGAAGAGTTATTAAATCAAAAATTAGATAAATTTGATTCAAAAACATATTCAGAAAAAGTTGAACAATTATACGAAAAATCAAGACGTTTAGAAGAATTAGAAACTAAAAAAGATTCATTAAATAAAATGTATGAAGATTTCTTAGCTAAAAAAGAAGTTCTAAAAGAATTATTAGAAAATTCAAAAACTAAGGAACAAAAACAAAACAAATCATACGAAATTTACGCTTCAACAACAAAATTAGTTAAAAATATCGAAAACTCTTTAAAACAAAATCCACAAGATAAAGAAGAGTTTACTAAATTATTAGATCAAACAAACGAATTAATTGATATTGCACATAAATATTCATTGATTGAATCTAACATAGATACTAAAACAACTGTATCAGATGTAGTTGTAAATAAAGAACAAGAAAAACCTCAAATAAAAGAAAAAAATAATACTTCAAACTCATTAGTTCTATTGGTTATATTAAATTCAATAGCAACATTTGGTATGTTCATTTATTTTATATTCAAAAAATTCAAAAAGAGTAAAAATAATTAAGGAGAATCATGAAAAAATATAAATCATTAATTATATTAGGTTCATTAGTAAGTTTCGCTTCTATTGCAACTGTTGTTTCTTGTTTTGGACAAAATGGTAATAAATCAACAGATAAAAATGATGAACAAGAATCAAAAGATTCAAAACAGAATAAAGAAACAGAAAGTAAAAATGTAGATTTTATTAATGAATTCTTAAAAAATAAATCTATTTCAGATTTTACTGAAATTAGTAAAAAACCTGAAATATTATCAGAGCTAAAAGATGTTAATTTAAACTTTAATAATGTTGAAATTGTAAATTATGATTATGTAAATAATAAAGTAACTGCTAAATTCACATTTGAAGATTTATTATCTAAAAAAACATTTGATTTTGGCGGTGAAATTAGCGGTTTTAAAGATATTAATTTTGATAATGAAATTCAAGATTTAGAACAAAAAGATGATATTAAAGCTGATAAAAATGACCAAAGAGTTATTAATATAAATAGTAATTGAAAATTTGCTAAAACATCTGATGTTGATTCTGTTGATGTTAAAAAAACAAATTTTGATGACTCACAAATGTTAAGTGTTAATTTACCTCATGACTGATCAATTTATAATGATTTTAGTCCTAATATTTCAAATGAATGAGGTGCGTTAGAAGGTGGAACTGCTTGATATCGTAAAGAATTAGAAGTAAAACCAGAATGGAAAGATAAAGAAATTGAAATTCATTTTGGTGGTGTTTACATGGAATCAGAAGTGTATGTAAACGGCCAATACATCAGTACTTATCCAGCAGGATATCAAGAATTTAATTACAATATAGGTAAATATTTAGACTATTCTAAAGGTGCAAAAAATGTTGTGACAGTTAAAGTTACAAATAAATCAGCATCTTCAAGATGATATTCAGGTTCAGGTATTTATAGAGATGTTGTTTTAAAAGTGACAGATAAACTACATTTAAATACATATGGAACACAAATTATTAATAATGATTTTGATGTAAATAATTTATCAAATGTTACAAGTAAAGCTATTTACACAATATCAAATGATGACTCAAAAACTAGAACATTTTCAATTAAAAAAACAGTTTATAAATTCGGCGATGATAAAACAGAATTATTTAGTAATATAACTGAAAACATTGATATTAATCCAAATACTTCATTAAGTGTTGAAACAGAATTTAATGTTAATAATGTTGAATTATGAGATGTTAAAAACCCTAATTTATACGTATTAAAAACAGAACTAATTGAAAATGTTGGAGGAAAAGAAGTTGTTGTTGATCAAGAAACACAAAGATATGGATATAGAAAAATTGACTGAACTTCAAATGATGGATTTAGTTTAAACGGAAAATGATTAAAATTCCACGGTGTTTCTATGCACCATGATCAAGGTGCTTTAGGTGCTGTAGCAAATTACGATGCTATATACCGTCAAATGAGAATTATGAAAGAAATGGGAGTTAATGCCATTCGTTCAACTCACAACCCAGCTGATCAAAAATTAGTTCAAATCGCGGAAGAATTAGGATTACTATTTATTGATGAAGCATTTGATACTTGATACGGTGGTAAAAAGACAAACGATTACCACAGGTTCTTTGAGCAACAAGCATTACACCCAGATGCAAAACAAGGTGAAACATGAGCAGAATTTGACGTTAAACAAATGGTTCGTTCAAAAATAAATTCTCCTGCAATTATTATGTGATCAATAGGTAACGAAATTGCTGAAGGAACACAAAGTAAAGGTGTAACTGTCGCTTCTAACTTAGTTAAATGAATTAAAGAAGTTGACAAAACTAGATATGTTACATGAGGTTCAGATAGATATCGTTATGGAAATGGACAAGATGCTAATATTGCAGCAGCTTCTAATAAATTGGACGTAGTAGGAATGAACTATTCAGAAGCTAATGCTCCGACATTACATAATATACACCCTAATTGAAAAATATATGGTTCAGAAACTTCATCAGCTGTTCGTTCACGTGGTGTTTGATACGCTCCAAATAGTTATGATAACGAAACACATTCTAACGGATACTATGGTAAACAACAATCAGACTACGGAAACAATAGGGTTGGTTGAGGTAAAACAGCAACAGAATCATGAAAATTTGATAGAGATAACAAATGATATGCTGGTCAATTTATATGAACCGGATTCGACTATATTGGTGAACCAACACCATGATGAGGACAAACTGGTAATGATAAACCTAAATCATCATACTTTGGTATTGTAGATACAGCTGGATTCCCTAAAAATGATTATTACTTATATCAATCACAATGACTTGATGTAAAAGAACATCCGATGGTAAAAATTGCACCGCATCTAAACTTTGATAAAGAACAAATGAGAGGTTTAGTAATAAACCAAGATGGAACTTTAGATTTAAGAGTTTATTCAAACGCTAAAAAAGTAGTTTTAAAAGCTGATGGTAAAGAAATTGCAACTAAAGAATTCCAAACACTACAAACAAATTATACAGATGAAAAAGGTAATCCGGTTAGTTATCAACAAGGTGCAAATGCTAATGAATTATATTTAAAATTCCCTATTAAATATGATGAATTTAAAAACAAAGTAATTACTGCAGAAGCTTATGATTCTGAAAATAATTTAGTTGCAACAGACACAATACAAAAAGCATCAACCCCTGTTAGAATCCAATTAAAACCAGAGAAAAATATTATTTTAGCTAATGGTGATTCATTATCATATGTTCAAGTAACAATTGTAGATGAAAATGGTATTGAAGATCCTAATGCTAACAATTTAATTAATTTCACAATCGAAGGTCAAGGTGAAATAGTTGGGGTTGATAATGGTAATGCTTTAAGTCGTGAAAGATACAAAGCATATGCTGATGGAACTTGAAAGAGACAATTATTTAATGGTAAAGCACTTGTTATTGTTAAGTCAACAAATAAAGCAGGTGAAATCACATTAAGTGCAAACTCAGAAAACTTAGAATCTGGAGAAACTAACATATTAACTGTAGAAACATTACCAAATAGTGATAATATCATTCCACTAGCTTTAGATAAAAGTAAATTGACAGTTAATTTATTCGAACAACCTGATTTAAGTCAAGTTAATATCATTTTATCTAATGGTCAAAAAGTTAATGAAAATATTACTTGAGATACAACTTCATTTGACAATAATAATACAGGTCAATACGTAGTTAAAGCAACATATAAAAATGTTCAGTTTGATCTTAAAGTAGAAGTTATCGATTTATCTACATTATACAGACCAACAAAAACATATCTATCATATATCAAAGGTGAAAAATTAGCTTTACCAGATACTGTTTTAGTTTTAAATAATCAAAATGAATTAGAACACAAAGATGTTGTTTGAAATATTAGTAATTTAAAAGTTGATAAATTAGAAGTTGGTGATGAAATTGAAATAAATGGATATTTAGCTGATAATGAACAAATTTTTGTAAAGGCTTACTTAAATGTCTTACCTACAACAACTAACGAAGTAAATACAGTTAAATCAAATAATAATACTGTAGAAATGGTTTATGTAGGAACAAAATTATTAGAAAACTTTGATAATGATACTAAAGAATATTCAGGAGAATCAGAATATAAAAACGGATATCCTTTAATCAACTTTATTCCAACAGATAAAAACACAAAAACAGAACAATTATTTATTGATATTGATGAATTTAATAGAGAATACATCGCAATAATTACAGCTCAAGACGGAAGTCAAAATATTATTAAATATAAACATCATTTAACATTATCTGAATACAATGATGCACACTTAAACATCCAACCAATAGTAGAAGGACGTGGTAGATACGCAAAAATTGAACTTAAATTACATGATGGTTCAATAGTTCCACAAGAAGAATTAAGTAATATTCAAATTAAAGCAGTTGATCCAGAAGATAATAAATACTTTAGTTCTAAAACAAATGAAGTTTATGCTTCATTAGCTAAAAACTCAATACTTGTTTATGCAGAATTTGTGTACAAAGGTCAAAAAGTTAAAACTCAAACAACTAATTTAATGATTCTTAAATCATCTCAATCTACAAATGTTGAATCATATAGCACATATAATTTAAATGTTTTAAGAGGCGAAGAAATTAATTTACCAAATTATGTTGAAAAAGTATATCAATCAGATAAATTCCCTAGAAGAGAAATTGTTGAATGAGAAAATATTCCTAATTCAAATTCATTAGGTATTTATCAAGTTAAAGGTACATTATTAGATTCAAAAGAAACAGTGTATGCTACAGTATCAGTTTATGACTATGTTAAAGTAGAACCAATTACTGTTAAAACTATTAAAGGATTTGAACCTTACCAAGTGCCTGACATTGTGCTCGTATCAGATAATTTAGGTAATAAAATTACAAAAACAGTTACTTGAGATAAATTTACAACTTCAAACTTAAATTCTAATGAAGATTATATTGTTGAAGGTACAATCGATGGAGTTAAAAACATTAAAGCTCAATTAAATGTCAGTGTTGTTCCTGAAAAAGAAGGTGAATTCTTAAATATTTCTAAACAAGTAACAGGATTTGATTATCCTGCAGCGATTGCAAGTTTCACAAATGATCTTGATCCAAGTTCAAGTGATAGAATTGATAAAATTAATGATGGTGTTGTTGATGCAAGAAATAAATCTGCTAATAAATGATCTAATTGACAAAGAAATTCAACAAGAACTTCTGATTGAGTAGGAACTATATTTGCCCGTGGTGGAATTATAGGACCAGAAATGTTTGATCAACTAAAAGTTTGATTTGGTGAAGATGGCGGTACAAAAGCCCCAACAAACTTCAAAATACAAGTATTTGAACAACCTATAACAAACTTACCAAATGCTGCAGGATTAGCACATATTAGTGAATCAGATAGCAATCTAGCAGACGATTCATTATGAAAAGATGTTGAATTAAAAGAAACTCCAACAATTGTGGCTAATAATGCATCTGGTACAACATTTAACTTTGCTAAACCAGTCAAAGGTTACGCTTTAAGAATTAAAATGGATATCGTTAAAGGAAAACAAGGTATTTTAATTTATGAATTCCAAGTTAACCGTAAAGTTCCACAAGATAACAAAAAAGGTGTAATTACAACAAAAATGATTTCATCAAGCGTTCAGAATCAAAAAACACCAGTTGCAATTGCAGGATTTACAAACGATGGTCCAGGTTCAAATGATAGAGTTCAATATTTAAATGATAATATTATTGAAACTGATGTAAGAGGAATAAACAAATGATCTAACTGACAAAACCAAAGAAGAGCAGAAGATTGAGTGGGTGTTGCTTTATCAGAACAAAACTCAACTAGTGTCGATTCCTTAAGAGTATTCTTTGGTGTAGATGGAGGTTCAGGATTACCAAAAGAATATCATATTGAATACTTTGATCAACCAATTACTAATTTACCAAGCGGAAATCAAGTGGGACACATTAATGATCACAGAGATTCAAACTTATCAGATGATAAATTATGAAAAGAAGTTACATTAAAAAATAAACCTGAGCCAAACGCATTACCTTCAAACGATACTCAAGGTGCTTTATTTGAGTTTGCAACACCAGTTAAAGCTACTGCAATTAGAATAAGAATGAAAACACCTGATAACAAAAACGGTATAGTAGTTAGAGAAATAAGAGCATTTAGCACAAGTGCATTAGTTTCCGAAGCAAAATTACTTGATGTAAAAATTGAAGGTAAATATGTTGAGGGTATTAGTCGTGAACTAAACGATTATTACATTGATGACAACGTAAATTTAAATGAAATTAAGATACAAGTTAGCGATAAAGCTAAAGTAACTAAACAAATTAATAATTATTCAGTTCAATTTACAATAACTTCAGAAGATTTATCTGAAACAAATACATATAGATTTACAAAACGTTCATTACTAGTAAGAAATGAATTAATTAAAAAATATGAACAACTTATACAAACTTTAGAATCAAGAATTACATCTAATTTAGATATTACTAAATATTCAATGGCTAAATCATTAGTTGCTAAATTTAAATATCTATCTAAATTGATGAATACACCGCTAGAAGATTTAAAACAAATTATCTTAGATTTAGATAAAAACACCCAAAAATAAGAAAGAGAATTAAATCATGAGTAGTAAATATAAAAAGATTTTTATAAACTTAATGGCCGGTTCGATGCTTTTAGGTTCCACCGCAGCATTAACCATAAGTTGTAGTAACGACGTAAAAACTAATAAAAAAATTGAAAATGAGCCAAACAAACCTGTTCAACCAGATACACCGGTAGTACCTGGTGAAAACACAAACCCAAAAACAGATAATACTGAAAATGAGGCAAAAACTGCATTAAATTCAAGTCTTGAGGCAGTTAAAACATTTTTAGAATCGTTAAATGATCCTAAATACACAACAGTAAAAGACAGTCTAAATAAAGAATACCAGAAAACAAAAACAATTTTTTCTGATGCTAATTCAACAAATGAAGATTTTGTTAATGCAAAAGCTTCATTAGATAAAGCGCACGCCAAAGCAGTAGAATCTAAAAAATCTATTGATCAAACACCTTCAGAACCACCGGTAGTTGAAGAAAACAATCCAACTGATCAAACATCTGAAAAAGAAAACACTGATACTACTAAAGATGGTAATGGTACTCAAACTCCACCGGCAACCGGAGGAACAGAAACCAAAGAACCAAGTGGTACTGATACTCAAAATCCACCAAAAACAGGTGGAGAAGAAACTAAAAAACCAGGTGATAAAGAAACTCCACCGGCAACCGGAGGAACAGAAATTAAAGAACCAAGTGGTACTGATACTCAAAATCCGGCAAAACCAGGTACAGAAACACCTGCACCAGGCGACAAAGGAACTCAAACTCCAAATAAAGGAACCGAAGGAACAACAACTCCTCCTACAACAGATGGACCAGGAACTCCAGGTCAAGGAAGTGATGGTGGAGAAACAAAACCAAAAACTGATACAGAAGCTCCAACTCCAGGTGATAAAGGTAATCAAACTCCACCTACAACAGGCGGATCAGAAACCCCAGGTCAAGGAAATGCTGATGCACAAACTCCACCTGCAACTGGTGGTGATACCCAAAAAACTCCAGGTGAAAACACTGAAGATCCATCAAACGGTAAGAATACAGGTGATTCAGGAAGTGATGGTAGTGCCGGATCTGGATCAGAAGCACAAGAACCTAAGACACCTCCAAAACAAGAAGAAGTACTGAATTATAAAGAAATAAATTATGAACATGTAGATGTTAAAAAAATACTATCAAATACAAATATTAGTGATTTTTTAAGTACAACTTATCCAAATTACACTTTTGCTAATTATGATTCAAGTGAATTTAACGCAAATAGACTTATTAATGATGGCGAAAAACTTAAATTAGTAGGAACAAAAACAGAAGGTCAAAATACAAAATATACATTACTAACATTATTATCAAGTAGATACAACCCAAACAATCTTAATGATGGTGCGTATTCTAATGTATTAACCGGTAATCAAAAATTAGATTTAAATATTGATAAATCATATTATGATTATCATAATCCTAAAAAACCTAACGAAAGTAGAAGAACTGAATTACCAAAAATGATTGATGGTAACAAGGATCAAGCATCAAGATGAGATAACTGATTTGATTATGCCGAAATACAAAATAATAACGTCTTCTATCTAAGCGCAAAAGAGAAAAACGGAAATAAAATACATGGATTAAAAGCATGAACAAGAGTAAGTGCATTTACAGCGGTTAAATCATGAGGTGATTTTGAAAAATACGATCATAACGCAAAAGTTGAATTACAAAACGGAAAAACAATGTCGCCTGAATGAATTAAAGTTTATTCATCACCAACTCTAGATGGAGAATATAAATTAGTTTCAGGTCAAAATAAAATTACTGATTCTGATTTCTTCGATATTAAGATAGAAAATAATTATAGACTAATTGACGAAACAAAAGTTGATGAAAGTCAAAAAGTAGGAAGTAACATTTATTTAATTCATATTAATTTTAAACCAACAACAGATAAATTCTTCAAAATTGAATTTGAAGCACCTACTATACCTAATCTTAAAGATCCAGAAGGAACACAAAATCCAAAATTTAAGAGTAATAAAGGATTTACCGGATTCTCAGAACTTGAGTTAGTTGAATTAAAAAACGATGATGCATCTACAACAAAAGCAACTGAAAGTGAAAATAAATCAGTTTCATTTGAACAAGTAGAAAACTTCAATGAAACATATAAATTAATCAAAGATAGTACAAAAATAGATTTAAATCAAACAGAATCATCACTTGAACTTCAAATTCCGGATGGATCAAACTTTAAAGATGAATTTAAAAAATTCTTTGATGCTGCCGTAGTTAAAAATGCTGATGAAACAGCTTTAAATGGTTCAATTTATACATTCGGATACATTTCTGGATTAAAAACAAATAGCGAAAATAAAGAAGTTTCAGCAAAAGCAAAAGTTATTGTTACAGATGGAACAGCTGATCATAGAAAAGAATTTGTTATTAATTTAACAAAAGCACAAGCAAATGTAGCTGCTGCACCGGTTGCAAATGAATCAGCTTCTCAATAATTTAAAATATAAAATCAAGCATATTCGCTTGATTTTTTTAATCAAAAAAGTTAGTGGTTAATTTCCACTAACTTTATATTAATTATTAATTTGAATTTCCTAATCATCCTTTTTCAATAGCTTTTCTTAGGGTTTCTTTGTTTTTAACACTTCTGTTGTATTTGTCAGTGCTATTATTTCAATAAATATATGCTAATAACTGATCATTTCAGTAGTTATTTACTGTTGTTCTTTCAGATCTATTACCTGTAATGAATTCACGATTGTAAGCGAATCCGCCACCACTTCATCAACTTTTTTTGTATGCACCACTTTTTATTTTTTGGTCATCATTAAAGTTGTTTCATAAGTTAGCTTTAGCACTTTTAGCACCTAATCAGGCTTTTTCTAATCCTCCAACAAATGTACCTTCAACATCTAATCCTGTTACGTTTCAGAATTTACCACCAGTAGCACCTTTTTCGAAGATAGCTCATAACATAATTGATGTTAATCTAAATATAGCTTTATATTCAGGGTTATTTTTACTATCTCTAAGGTTATATTTATTTTGTGATATTTTAGTAAACATAGATTTGAATAAAGGTTCAAAAATAGCTTTAATTAATTCACCTGTTTTATCAACTACTTTGAATATGCTTTCATCAAATGAGAATCCATATGTTTTACTTTGATCAGAAGTTTGATTATTGTTTGATGAATTACCTCCACTTGAAGAGTTACCTCCTGAAGGTTGATCTTTAAATAAGAAATCAAGCATATTATAAATACCTGTACCTTGTCTTAGATCACTACTTTCGAATAATCTGTTTATGAATTCTACATAAATTGCTTCATCAAATGAACTAGTTAATAATTTTATTTTTGTTGCATTATTCAATATCTTTTTAAATGATATTGAATTCATATCATCTGTAAGTATGAATGATAAAGCACCATCCATTATTTTTTGTTTAACTTGTTGAGAAGTAGCTTTTGTAAAGTCTAATGATCTTAAGTTATCATATACTTTATCAATAATAGTATCTAATAAAGTGTCTTTAGAAATTCATGCTAATCCCTTTTGAATTATATGTTCTAAAATTTCTTGATCTCTATCTCTATTGAAGTTAAATCCAGCGTTTTTAAATTTAATTATTGCTAATTTAGAAATACCTTTTATAAAGTCTGTATTACCATTTTGACCAACACTTGCTTTGAATCAATTTTTGAATTTTTGCTTCATTTGTGAAGCATTATTTGAATGTAATAAAACATTAATTGCTTCAAATCAAGTTGTTTTATTTTTATAGTTAGCTGCATTGTCAATAATATCATTTATAACTAAAGTTAATAAGTCTCTTAAATCAGGATTTTTAATAAATGTGATTATAGTATTATTAATTAATCTATTTAATTCATCATCATTTTGACCTGTAATTAAATAAGCTAAATTGATATCACTTATTGTTTTTCTAATTTTATTTTCGTTATTTAAGAAGTTTCTTAATAACTGTGTTACAAGACTTTTTAGTCCAGTTTTATTTTGTTGTATTAACTCATCATTAAGTATTTTAGATACAAAACCAAATGATGTTGGTTTTATTTTATCCATAACTTTTTCTTTAATTTTTTGAGTTAATTGATTAAGGTTTGTTGATTCTTGGAATGTTTCAATTGTTGCATCAATTAATTTAGAATTAATTTCAATACGTTTGAAAAATTCTCCTAAACCATTAGTGAAGTTATCTATAAATTCGTTTATGTTATTATCTGGAGTTACTTCTAAATAATCCATTGCTTTAGTAATGATTTTTCTAATAGGATCTCTTAAATTATCTGAACTTAAAGTGTTTTCAAATATTTTTTGTATATTATCTTTAAAAGTATTTTTTCTTGTTTCATCACTTATGTATTCTTTTGTTATGTTAACAAATGAATTACTATTAATATTATTATTGCTTGTGAAGAAGAACTCTATTATATTATTTATAATCGCTTTTAGTTCGTCAGTTTTTACCATATTGTTAATTAAACTTATAAAATCATCTTTAGAAATAAGGTTTTGTGTTATAAATGCTGTTTTATCAAAACTTTCTAAAATTCCTCATGCAATTGAACCTACATTAATTTTTTCAATGGCTAAACTAAATATATTATTAATGATTGTTAGTCTATTAGGGTGATTTGAATGATCGATTTGAGTTTTTAAAGTATTTAATGCTGAAAGTATTTTACCTTCAATGTTTTCATAATTAGTAAATTTCTTAATGTTTTCAATAGCATTATTAAAGAATTCACCTAAATTAAAGTTAACTGTACCGTTTATTCCTAGTTGTTTAATTCCTGATTCAATAAATGAATTAAATATATTAAATCCATTATTTGCTTCTTTTACAATTTTTAATATTCAGTCAACTGAATCAATTTTTTGATCTTTGCTATTTATACCTTTAAATATTGAGTTTTTAATATCTTCTGGTAATTTTTTATCAAGTATATTTTCAACTATTGTTTTGAAATCACCTTTTTCTAATAATTCTTTGATTATTAAATCAAATAAGGCATTAATTTCAGTTTTTAATTGATCATTTGAAAATACTGATTTAATTAATTCTTGATAGTTGTTTGCGTTTTTAAATATGCTTAAGTTAGCTAAACTTTCTCTAACAATATTAATTATTCTATTTTTAATAGGTTCATTAGCAAAAAGCTCTTTTACTATGGTTAATAACTTAGATTCATTATCTTGATCAACTAAACTATTATTTTTATTAACAAATGATATTAAACCATTTATAACATTATCTTCTTTAGTAAATTTATCGTATAGTTTTTCAAATATCTCAACAACTATCTCTTTATTAGTTTCAATTGAACTGAAGTTGTTGAATAACGCTTTAACAAATTTATAATCACTTAAATCAAATTTAGAAAGTATTTTTGTTTTAATTGATTCAATAAATTGTGCAGAAGTTGAATCAACACTTAATTGCTCAATAACTGTTTGTACAATATTTTCATATAAACCAACTTCTTTTAAGTATGGAACAATATTACTTGCAATATTATATACAAGCGGATTAGAATCACTACCTTGTATGCTTATGTCATTATTTTTTAACACTTTGTTAATTAATGAATTAACAAAGTTTGTTGTAGTTCGATTTTGAGAAATTCTTTCTAGAGCACTTGGTAAGTTATTTTTAAAGTATTCTTTTATAGTATCTTTAGAGAATAAATGATGAATTAATGCGTATGGATCGCTTAATTTATCTAATCAAGCTGTATCGTTTAATAATTCAGGAATTACTACATTTAAAGCACCATTTAGGAAATCGTCTTTTAAAACAACTCCAACCATTTCTTTTAATAAGTTGACATCTATATATTTAGTAATAGTTTCGTTATTTATATTATCAATTTGTGAATTGATAATAGTTTCTATCACACCTTTGGTATTTAAATTAATAAATACTTCTTTAATAATTTTAACTAAAGCTTGTTTATGTGGTTGAATATTTTGTGCATTTAAAATACTATCAACAAATTGTCTTGGTTGTTTTGTGATTTTATCTTTTATTAAAGCAAGAATATCGTTTGGAAGCTTGCTTAATTTTTCAATAACATTAGCTTCACTTTCATTAAATACTTCTTTTAATTTGTCGAATATATCATTTGATAAACTATTTAAAATTTGTGATGATCTAAAGAATTCGTTTAGATTATTAGAAACATAAGTTATAAAATTAATTACACCTTGGTCTGTTGTATCAACACCGTTTTTGTTTAGTAAACTAGTTAATAATTTTTTCAATGCATTTTTAAAGTTTTGATCGTTTGAAAGATCTGACAACATTGAATTAAGTTCTGATTTAATTTCGTCAAACTTAACTAATTCTAATAACTTAGCAACTAAACCTTTGTAAGAGTCTACATTTTCAAATTGGTCGATACCATTAATTAATTTTGTAATTGAGTTATTGATAATATTGTGTAAATGTTGATTTTTTAAGACTAATTTTAATATATTATCTAAATCTTCTAAACTAACATACTCTTCAATTTTATCTTTAGTATTTTGAGGTATCTTGTTTAGTATATCTGTTATAAATGTACCTTCTGAGAATTTCTTGATTATATTATTAATAATTGTTTTTATATCTTCTTTATGATTTTTGAATAAAGGAGACTTAGCTAAGTCTTTGATTAATTTTACAGCTTTTTGTTCACCTTCTGTACCTGTAAAGATATTTTTAATACTTGAAATTAAAGTTTTTGTAATTGATGAAATATTAAATTTAATTCCATTTGTTTGTAATTGACTATAAATTAATTCGAATGATAATTCTGTTAATTTAATGTTTTCATCAATTATATCGATTACGTTCACTATACTACTTGCAAGTGCACTTTTATCATTAACTCCTTCTAAATAAGGGGCTAAGAATTCTTTTTCAAATAGTTTATTTAAAATTGATGTTAACGCTTCTTTAATAGTGTCTTTTTTAATTATTTCTCCTAGTATAGGAGTAACTTTTTCTTTTACTTTAGCTTTTAATCCTTGAATAGAGAATATTTTTTTAATTAGATCATTAATGTTTGTTGCGTCTTTTAATGTTTCGACATTGTCAAGTATATCGGCCACTACAACCTTAATAAGTTCTTTTGTATTTTCGTTTTTGAATACTTCTTTAATTGCATTTAAAATAACATCTTTTGATACATTGATTTTTTCTGCAATTGAATCAAGATTAATTGAATCTAATAATGGATTTATTTTCTCATCTTTTAAGTATGTATTTAAAGCATTTTCTAACACTTTATTAATTCATTCTTTTTGATTTTTTGCAAATTTAGAATTTAAGAATGATTTTATTATTTGGAAGTAATTATTTTTAGCCACTTTTGTAACGTTACCAAATAATATATTTTTTAATGATTCAAGATTGTTTATTGTTGCAATTTGTTCTTTTGAAATATTTAATATTTGATCTAACATTGAATTATTAATATTCAAATTATTTATATCAAATATTAATTCTTTTAATTGGTTTAATTTTTCTTCATCTAATTTTTCGGATTCTGTAATTAATCCAGCTTCCTTAAGTAAATTATTTATACTATCTTTAAATATTTGAATATTGTCTAATAAAGTAATAGAAATAAATTTAAACACTTCAAGTGAATACTCAAAATTAGAATTAATTGTGTTTGATTGGAATAATTTAGATACAAGTTCATCTGAATGATCATTTATTAATTTATTTAGGTTTGCTAATAAATTCGCTTTTAGAGATGTAACTTTAGTTTGGAAGTTAAATTCTTCACCATTTTCAGATTTCATAAATAGAATTAAACTATCTAGAACATTCTCAATAAATCCTAATTCTTTAAATATAGAATATGAATCAGTAATTAAATTAGATATAAATAAAGGTGTTTTTTCTTCATTGTATATTTTTGGATATTTTGACTTAACAAATTTTGTTAATGTATTTGTGATTATAACTTTAATGTTTTCTTGATTTGTTACATTAGTTAAGAAACTAATTATATTAGTTTTAAGCTCTGGACTTGTAGCTAATTTATTTAAAACAATAGAAATTACATTATCAATGCTTGTAGCATCTTTTAAATTATCTGTACTTTCAATAATTTCACCAAACGCACCAATTACAAGTGTTTTAAAGGTATCATTATTGATTAATAAGTTTACAAATGATTTTAAATCTTCATCCGAAATATATTCATTCAATATATTTTTATACTTAGTTGGGACGTTATTTAATACAAAATTAATATATGTATCATTTTCTTTTATGTAATTGTAAATGTTATTGAAAATAATTTTAATATCATCTTTGTTTTTGCTTGCAAAATCTTTAGAAATGTCTTTTATGAAGTTGAAAAGTGTTTCACCTATTTTTTCTTCACTAAATTTACCTTTAAGTTTATTTAATAAAATTGTAGTTAAATCACTTAAGTTTTCTTTATTTTGTGTTTTGTATTCATTTAATGATTCGAATAATAAAGTTATTACATTAAATTTATCTACTTGAGTAATTAATGAAGTACTTAAATCAATAAGTAGTTGTTCTTTATTTTTAACATTTTCAAATATTCAACTTACATTTGGATTTTTTAACTGTGAGTCAATAACTTTAGAAATAATCTTTTTGAATACATCTCTATCTTTTATAGACTTAAATAAAGTTTGAACATTATCTTTTATATCTTCAGATAAATTACTTTTTACAGCTATATTAAATATGTCGTAGAAATTATTAATCTGTGAAATTTGTTCAGAATTATTAAAAACAAATTCTATTGATTTTTCATATATATTTTTGAAATTATCATTTTTTGTAACGTCTAAAATAAATTGTTTTAAATCAGCTTTACTAATACCTAAAACACTTTCTGGAAGTAAAGAATTTAATGTAGAATCTAAATCGTTTGTAATGAATGTATTTAATAATTCTTTTATAAGTTCAACTGAAAGATCTCTATTTTCACTTGAGAATAAGTTTGTTTTTAGTATTGTTTTGTATAAATTAATATCACTCAAATTAATAGTATTCTTAACTGTGTTTAAAATACCGCTTGTAACTTCAGTTAAATCATTTGATTCAGTAATTAAACCGATGAAATTATCAATTAATAAGTCTAAAGTATTTGTTGACTCAAGTGTTGTTAAAATGCTTGGTACAATGTTTTCAATTACAGGTTTATATTTTTCATCAATACTATATTTAGTATTTTTACTTAACTCTAAAACAACCTTTGTAATTGTTTTATTATATTCGCCAGATTTAACTATTTCTTTAATTAATGGTTTAGCTTCATCACTTAATAAAGTTTTGAATGTAGCATCTTTTAATAATGCATTAATTAAATTTGTTACTGAACTAAAGTTATTAATTTGGTCACTGTTAGAAATATATACTTTAACTAAATCTTGAATTATTTTATTGAAGTTAGGAGCATCAAAAACTTTATGAATTAGTTTTTCAATTTCGTCCTTATCAATATATTTTGCAACTTCAGGTTTAGCAAAATATGTATCAACTAAACCGTATACTACGTTTTGTAATGTACCATTTTTTGTTAATTTATCAACAATAACACCAGCAATAATTGAAACACCTTCTTTATTGTTTGTTACATAATCTTTTTTGATTACTTCTTTAAGTATTTCAAAACCTTTTTCGTTTAATTTATCGTTTAGTGCTTTTGAAATTAATTGTGGTAATTCACTTATTTTTTCAATTGCATTAGCATTTTCTGCTTTAGCTTTTTTGATTTGGTCAAAAACTACATTAATTAAACTTTCAATTAATTGAGTTTGATTTACTATATTACCAAAATCGTTTGACAACCCTTCAATAAAGTTCATTACACTTTCGTTAGAATCTATGTTTTCAGCACTTGCAAAATCAGTTAATATTTGTTTAATTGTTGAATTTAATTCTGGATCAGCTAATACATTTGTAAAAGTTGTATTTAGTTCTGTTTTAAATTTATCTTCATTAACATTCTTAAGTATTTCAACAATTAAACCATTGTATGAAGTAACTGTTTCAAATTTATCTGAATTATCAATTAAATCATTTAAAGTATCTCTAATTAAAGTGTTAAATGATTCTTGTTTAAAGAATAGGTTGATTATTTTAGCGAATGATTCGTCTGAAATGTATTGACCAACTACTGTTTCTGAAATTAATGGATATATTAATTTAGAAGTGTTATTTAGATTTGATTTATCTAAAATATTATTAATTAATTTTTTAGCTAAATCTTTATGATTTTTAACTAAATCAGATTTAAAGATTTGGTTAATTAGAGTTATTATAGCTTTTTCTTGAACACCATCTTTAGAAATTTTAGAGATAGCACCTAAAAATGAGTTTGATAATAATTCTTGGATTCTATCAAATCCAAAGTTTTGGAAGTTGTTTAATGATAAAGTAACAAAGTTTTCAATTATTTTATGTTCATTATCAATTTCATTTACTAATTTGATCAAATCACTAGTAACTGAAACTATTTCATCTTTTGTGATGTTGTTTACTAATTCATTTTTTTCAAGAACATTGTAAATTAAATTACTAAATAATGAATTTAAAGCAGGGTTTTTTAATAATTCTTTAAATATGTTTGAAATCTTAACTGCTATTTTTGCGTTTGTATCTTGATCAGATATAAAAGCAAAAATTAGTTGGTTTATATTTTCTAAACTATTAAATTTCTCTGGATGGTTAACAAATAAATCAACTGCATCATTTAGAATTTCATTAAAGTCATTTGATTTGAATATAGAGTTAATAATTTTATTAACTTCTTCGTTTGAAACATTATATTTTGATAAGAATTTATCAAATGAATTTGATAACAATGAAAAAATATTATTTCCATACTTATCTAAAATATTTTTAATAATGTATTTAATTAATTCTGCAAACTCTTGTCTTTGTTCAGGGTTTAAGTTTGTTTGTGCGATTATTGAAACTATTTTAGGAACGTTATTAACATTTAAAACAACTTCCATAAAAGTATGTCCAATATTCTTTAAATTCAATTCGTTTTTGTCTCTTAATATTGCTAATGAATTTTCTAAATCAGTTATTATACTTTCAATTAATTGTGAATTAATTATATTATTCACAATATCATCTAAAACAGTGTGGTTCTCATCTATATTAGAATTTAATAATTTACCTAATTTGTGTTCAGGATCTAATTCATTGTAAAGTGTATTATTAGAAATGAATTCTAAAATTTCTTTTGCGATGAAATTAAATTCTTGTGTTAGCTCACGTATTTTTGATCCTAAATTTCTTGAACTTCTATTTAAGTCATTTTCATTTTCTTCATTATTAATGTTATCAAGGTAACTTAGTGATGAATCACCAAATAATTCATTATCTGTATTAATTGGTTCAATTTGGTAACTTGAAGTTTTTGAATCTTTTTCAAGGTATTGATTATCAAAATTATAATTTTGATAATCTTCTACATTTAAAGTTGGATGTGTTATTTTTAAATATAGATCCATAGCCATTTTTTTGTATCCATAATTATTTGGATGGATATCTAAAAATAGTGAGTTTAATTTAGATTTGTTATCAACTCAATATTTACTGTTGTATACATCAACATAGTTAACATTGTTTGATTCAGCAACACTTTTGATTGTGTCGTTAATCAATGAAGTTAATAAACTAATTGGTGATAAATCAATATTTTGACCAATTGCATTTGTAATAAAATCAGTAATTATTTGATCTAATTGTAAAAATGGTGATGGGTATGAAACAACATTAATATTTGCATTAGGTGCATATGTTTTTAAATTAGCTAAAAAAGTTGTTAATCTCTTTTTAAGTTCAGGAATTGAATCTTTAAAGATGTTATTGAAGAATACTAACGAGTCACCAATAACTGGTTTTTTGTCAATAAAACTTTTAATTATTTTTGTAACATCATATTTAGTTGCTGATTTAAATAGTAAGTAAAATAAATCATTAGCACCTAAAGTTAAAGTAATTAAGTTAGCATTTGCTAATTTTACTTTAATGTACTCTTTATCTCCTAAATTAATGTTTGATTTATATTGTGAATCAAATTCAATATCAAAGAATTTAATTCAATCAATTATTTGTGAACCGGAATGAGCAAAGTTTTCGAAACTTTCAATACGATTATTAACATTTAATAAACGTGCTAAATAAGCTGGATATGAAAGTCCAGATATATTCCCGTTCTCTAATTCTCCTTTTGATATTGAAGGTGTTGATGCATCAAATCCTTCTGTAATAGAATCACCAATTGCAACGTATTTAATTTTTTGATTTTTATCAATAAAATTTTTAGATACTTTACGAAGTATTTTTGTATTTTCAGTTGTTGATTCATTACCATTCTCGGAATCAATTTCTTGTTTAGGTTTTGGTAAGTATGGTTCTATAACTAACGGTTCCTTTGAAGAAATATTATTTTTCTCTTTAATTTTCTCATATAACTCTTTACCACCGCTTTGAAGTTCTTTATCAGAACCAGGTGCTTTACATGCTACAACTACACCACTACTGAATAATAGTGCCATTGTTGTACCGAAAATTAATTTCTTATTTTTTTTCATAATTATCCTTTCAGGTTGTTATTATATTATTATATAATAAAGCAAAATAATTAACTTTATAAATGATAACACATTTTTATATATTTATAAATGTGGGAAATGTATACCAAAATAAGGCCAATTTTTTGGTCATTTTTTATAAAATTTTGTAGTTTTTTTAACTAAAAATCAACTTTTTGGTACTAATCAAATGTGGAAACTTTACCACAAAATACCTTAAAAATCTGATTTTTTACAAAACAAGCCTAAAAATAAGTAAAATAATATGTGATATATACTAAATATATCTTTATTTATATGTAACAAAAAATACAATACAAATATGTATAATACAAACAAAAACATTAAGAGGTTAAATATATGAGGTTTAAAACAATATGATTTAAAGGGTTAGCAATAGCTTTACCATTAGTTGCAACAGCAGCTACAGTTATAAGTTGCGGTGCTAATACTAACGAAACAAATAAAGATAAGGAAAATGTAGATAACAGTTCAAATACCGAAGATAAATCAGGTCAGGAAAGTACTGATAAAACTACTGAAGGTTCAACTGGAACAGGTTCAGAAGGTACAACAGATAAAACTCCTGAAGATAAAACTGGTCAAGAAGGTTCAAAAGACCAAACTGGAACAGGTTCAGAAGGTACAACAGATAAAACTCCTGAAGATAAAACTGGTCAAGAAGGTTCAAAAGACCAAACTGGAATAGGTTCAGAAGGAACAGTAACTCCTGAAGATAAAACTGGTCAAGAAGGTTCAAAAGACCAAACTGGAACAGGTTCAGAAGGAACAGTAACTCCTGAAGATAAAACTGGTCAAGAAGGTTCAAAAGACCAAACTGGAACAGGTTCAGAAGGAACAGTAACTCCTGAAGATAAAACTGGTCAAGAAGGTTCAAAAGACCAAACTGGAACAGGTTCAGAAGGAACAGTAACTCCTGAAGATAAAACTGGTCAAGAAGGTTCAAAAGACCAAACTGGAACAGGTTCAGAAGGAACAGTAACTCCTGAAGATAAAACTGGTCAAGAAGGTTCAAAAGACCAAACTGGAACAGGTTCAGAAGGAACAGTAACTCCTGAAGATAAAACTGGTCAAGAAGGTTCAAAAGAAACAGCTGACACAGCTAAAAATAATGCAAAAACAGCTTTAAAAACAGTATTAGATAGTGTTAAAGATTATTTAACAAACAATCTAGCTAATGAAAAATATACAGAAATTAAAAATGAACTTAACGAAGTTTATACAACTTCAAATAACCAATACGAAAATGAGGAATCTACAACCGAACAATTAAATAATGCGAAATCAACTCTAGAAACAGCATTTGAAAAAGCTAAAAAATCAAAAGAAGCTAAAGATACAAAAGAATCACTAAAAAGTGAAATTACTAAATTAGTAGAAGAAGTTAATAAACTTAAAGTAGAAAATAAATTATTTAGTATAAACGAAACAATTGAAACATTTGTCGCTAAAAATAATGTGGTTGATGAAGATGATAATAATAAATTGTTAGAAAAGAAAGAACACCTAACAACTTTCAAGAAAAATTTAGATAGTCTTTTATCTAAAATAGAAACTTATAAAGATGAATTTAATGGTTATGAATACAATAATTTTTCAGAATTATTAGAAAAAATAAGCGTTGATAAAACGGCTGCTAAACAAAAAATTACAGATTGAGATTCTAAAACATTTATTGTAGAAGATAACAAAAACGTTTTACTTCCATGAGATGTTAAAAATAGTAACCAAGAAGAAATAACAGAAACTTTTAAACAAAAAGATATTTATGGTTCTATTTTAGAAACACTTACAGAAGATTATATTCCAACTGATAAAAAAACAGAATTATCAAATTCTCTCAAAAAAATAACAGGTTTAAGAAATATGTTTGCTGGTATTTTTAGATTTTATGACAAGTATGATTCTTTCTATTTTGGTGGATGAATTATTAATAAGGATCATTTAAATTCTGATGCATTTAATAAAGGTTTCGAAGATTATAGAGCGTATGATAAAAGCGAATTAAAAGGGTTACATCCTAGAAAATTAGAAAACTGACTTATTTTTAATGATAGCGAAAGAGTTAGAGAATTAGGTGGAACTGTTAATGACATAAATGCTAAGGTTAATTCGTTATACCAAAACTCAAAAGACTCTGAAACATGAGTAAATTTTGAGAAAAAAGAATTTGATGAATTATTAAAAAGAATTGAAAACCTTTCATCTCTTATTAAAGATGACAATCAGTTAGATGAAGCTAAATATAAAGATCTTATTGAATCATACTATAATGGTATTTTAAATTTAGTTCACATAAAATATGAAGTATTTAAATTATTAAACTCAAAACTTCAAATTACAGAATTGCACGAAACAAAATTAAATGAATTAAAGGGAATGTTTGAAACTTTAGAAACAAAACAACCTCAAGAAAGTGTAGAAGCACAATAATAATTAAATGAAATTCACAACAAATGTTGTGAATTTTTTATATTAATAATTTATAATTATTTTATTAAAGATTAAATTAAGGAGAAATACAATGGATAAAAGAACAGAATCATTCAAACAACGTTTAATTAAATATCTTGAAATTGAAGCAATGTCAAGATATGAAGAACCAGTTGCTGAAGAATTAAGAAATAATATAAATAAAGAACAATTTGAAGTTCTAAGAGATAAATTAGGTTCAATTATTTTTCATAAAAAATCAAAAAATCCTGATGCACCTAAAGTTATGATAGCTGCACATATGGATGAAATTGGTTATATAGTGAGAAGCATTGATAAAAAAGGTCAGTTATTATTAAGTCCTATTGGTGGAATATGAGCATCAACAATAATTGGAACTAAAGCAAAATTAGTTACAAGCAAAGGTGAAACAATGTTAGGTGTTTTTGGACACACAAGTATTCACATTATGGAAGCTTCAAAAGTATCAAAAGCTTTAACTAATGACGAAATTTATGCTGATTTTGGATTTAAAAATAAAGAAGAAGCTATTGAAAATGGTGTTGAAATTGGTGATAGAGTATATGTTTCAGGTGAAACAATTTTATTCAAAAACCAAGATCTAGTAGGTGGAAAAGCCATGGATAACCGTGCTGGAGTTACTGTTTTAGAATTTTTAGCTAACCAAGTTGCTAATTTAGATTTAGATGTAGATTTATATTTAGTTGGAACAGTTCAAGAAGAAGTTGGAACACGTGGAGCAAAAACATCTGTTTCAATGATTAATCCGGATATTGCTATTGCTTTAGATACAACTTCATCTCATGACACAATTGGTACTATCGAAGGAACAACAGCTTTATTTAAAGGTGCTGCACTTAGAGTTAAAGATGGTGGAACATTAATGGACACTAAATTAATTCAATTTCTTTTTAATTTAGCTAAAAAACACAATATTAATGCATATAAATTTGTAGCTGCAGGTGGTGGAACAGATGCTGCTCAATTACAATATGCACAAGGTGGAGCCGCAACAATCACTTTATCATTACCACAAAGATATTTACATAGTCCAATTGGTGTTATTGCTATTTCAGATTTATTAGCAACACTTGATTTATTAGAACAATTCTTAAAAGAAATGAATCAAACAAAATACCAAGAAGAAATTAAATATTCATAAAAACTCATTTTATTCATAAAAATGCTTAATTATTACATATAATATAGAAATATATTAATATGTGATAAAATAATATTACTAGATAATAATAAAGGAGATAATATGATCGAACTTAGCGGAGGAGCTTTAGCTGGAATAATTATTGGTTTAATAATTGGTATCGGTTTTGCTGTGGGATTAACAACATTCTTTTTAACAAAAAAAATGTTTGAAAAACAATTAAAAGAAAATCCACCAATTAATGAAAAAATGATTCGTGTTATGTTCTCACAAATGGGACGTAAAGCAAGCGAAACACAAATTAGACAAATAATGCGTTCAATGAAACAACAGAAATAAAATTCATTATTTATTAATGAGTTTTTTAATATAAAAGGAAATATGAATTTAATTACAAAAATAAAAAGAGCTTTTAGAAGAAGCTTTATACAAAGCGTTATTACTAAAATAGTTAATTGAAGAAATAAAATACCTCAATTAAAATATATTTTATTATCTTATACTATTATAGTTATAATTTTTAGTTTATTATTATGGAGTCCAATTACACAAACTAACCCAAGTGAAAATTGAACTAGTGCAACTTCTTATGTAAATGCACTATTTACTACTGCTAGTGCCTTTAGCGATACAGGATTAGCGGTTTATGATACCTTTAGTCATTGAAACATGTTCGGGCAAGCAATTATTGCTATTTTGATCTTAATGGGTGGTATCGGAATTTTCGCTTTAAAATTCTTTGTCTTAGGATATTTATTTCAACGAAATAATAGTTCAGTAATATCTGTTAAGATGTTACAAAGTGAACGTGGTAGTGCTAAATTTAGCCAAACTACAAAACTAGTTATTTATTCGGTTAAGTTTTTACTTATAACCATTTTAGTATCCGGATTTTTAATGAGTTTTTACTTTTACTATGTTAGTCCGATTCAAACAAAAGGTATTGAATTATTATTAACTGATTCTAACGGTAATAAGCAATACATTGATCCCACAGGAGATTGATCGCTTGCTTTTAGGTTTGGATTTTTCCATACTATTTCAGCAATTAATAATGCCGGTTTTGATATTATCTCAGGTAACTCTTTATTACCATATTATCAAAATTACTTTTTACAAATTTGATTTATTGTTCTATTGATAATTGGTGGGATTGGTTATCCTGCTTTATATGACATCAAACGTTATATTAGACATAAATTAAAGAAAAAGAAAGAAAAATACCATTTTACTTTATTTACAAAAATTTCAATAATTTCTTACTTTCTAATTTTTATTGTTGGTTTAGCTATAATTATTTCATTTGAATTAACTAGTTCGGGTTTAAATGACTTATGAAATAAATACTATATTCCAACTGATAATTTTAAAGATTATTTACAATGATTAAAATATAGTAAAAACAACTCAACATTAGCATCTCAAATGCTAAGTGAGAATTTTGATCCTTCGAGTTTAGAAGGAATACATAAACAAATTTGAGAATTAATTAACAAACCAAGTAAAAATGGAGAATCATTAATAACCTTTTTAAATTATGGACATTTATACGGTTCTAAGTTTGACAGAATATTCGCATTAATCTTTTCAGCTTTCTCAACTAGAAGTGCTGGATTTGCGACAGTTAATATGAGACATATGACTCATGCAAGTAGTATTACAATAATTATTATGATGTTCATAGGTGCAGCACCTTCATCCACAGGTGGCGGAATTAGAACTACTACTTTTGCAATTTTGATATTAACTATTTATTCAGTCTTAGTTGGTAATAGTAGGGTTAGAATTTTCAAACGTTCAGTTGAACAAAAAACTGTCTTTATGTCAACACAAGTTTTTGCCATTGCTTTATTTTTATTAATTGTTTCTACTATGTTCTTAATAACTTCATTAGATACTTATGGTGGTTTAATACCTACTTCTGAATTATTAAGTGATAAAGATGAGTTAATGATATATAGAGAACATTATCAAATTGAACATTTATTATTTGAAGTGGCAAGTGCTTTCGGTACTACTGGTTTAAGTACAGGTATTACCAAAAATTTAAACAGTTTTTCAAAAATTATGATTATACTTATAATGTTCATCGGACAATTTGGAATTTCTTCAACTTTATTAGTTTGAAAAAGAAAAAAATCAAAAGAAAGAAATTATGAATACATCGATTCTGATGTAGCGATAGGTTAGGAGAAGTATGAAATTAAAATACGTAGATGATATAGCGGTGATTGGTTTAGGACGTTTTGGTCAGTCGGTTGTTGATCAACTTTTAAAATTAGGTAAAAATGTAACAATCATTGATAAAAATGAGGAACGTTTAAGATTATACGAAGAAGATGCTGATAATATTTTAATTGGTGATGCAGCTGAAACTAAATTCTTAAAAGGAATCGACATTGATAAAATTGGAACAGTCGTTGTAGCAGTTCCTAATAATATCGAAATAGTTGCTGCTTTAATTGAAATGAAAGTTTCTAATTTAATTGTTAGAGCAACAAGTAGAAGACATGCTAAAGTATTAAAATTAATTGGTGCACATGTTATTATCAGACCTGAATATGAAGCAGGTAAACGTGCAGCTCTTATTTCTGCTAACACTAACTTCCTTAGATATAGTGATAATTTACAAGAACTAGGAGACGACTTTGTGTTAGGTACAACACAAGTAAAAAACCCTGATTTATTCGATAAAAAAATCAAAGATTTATCACTTAATCAACGTGGTATAACAATTGTATTGATTAAAAATAAATCAAAAAATACAAGACCTACAGGGGACTCAACATTAAAAAAAGATGATTTAGTTACTGTAATAGGTGAAGTACAAGATGTTACACAAGCATTCCAATGATTTAATAAAGAATAATTTACATATTAAAGACGCTGCAAAGCGTCTTTTTTATTCAAAAATGAGTGTTTTAACCACAAAAATAAAAAATATGAAAAAAATATTATAAAAAAGTTTAATTGTGTGTATAAGTGGTAAAATATTATTGGATAGTGGGAGGAAGTGGTAAGATGCTAGGACAACAACTAAGAAACATCGATTCCAAAAACAGAGTAGTATTGCCACCAATTTTTAAAGAAAAATTGGGAGATGAATTTATGCTAACAATCGGTTTTGATGGAAACGCTGAATTGAGAACAAAAGAAGCTTTTAATGAATACTTGAAGTTATTCGAAAACAAAAGTTTTTTTGATAGAAATGTACGTAATTTAACAAGATTAATTATGGGAAATGCATTTGAAATTAAATTAGACTCAATGAGCAGAATTAGTTTACCTAAAAAAATTATCGAAAAACTAGCTATCCAAAAAGAAGTAATTTTTGTTGGTGTAGGTTCAATGGTTGAACTATGATCAAAAGAAATGTTTGAAGAATTTGAAAACCAATATAACTCAGATGATTTATCAAAATTAGCACAGGAGATTTCAACATTAAATGAACGATAGTAAAGAACATTACCCCGTACTATTAAGTGAAACTATTGATTCACTTAATATAAAACCTGATGGTATTTATGTGGATTTAACACTTGGTATGGGTGGTCATTCATCAGAAATCTTAAAACATTTAACAACTGGACATTTATATTCATTCGATAAAGATTCATTTGCTATAGAAAAATCTAATGAAAGATTGAGTAAAATATCAAATAACTTTACTTTAATTAAAAGTGATTTCAAAGATATAAAATCAAAATTAGAAGAATTGAATATATACAAAGTGGACGGAATAATCGCTGATTTAGGAATATCATCTCCTCAAATCGATAACAAAGAACGTGGTTTTAGTTACAACAAAGATGCACAACTAGATATGCGTATGGATCAAGACCAAGAACTTGATGCTAAGTATATAGTAAATCAATATTCACAAAGTGAATTAGAAAATATTCTATGAAAATACGCTGATGTTAAACTCTCTAAGCGAGTTGCGAAAGCTATCATAGATAATCGACCAATCAACGGAACCTTAGAACTTGTTGATATTATAAAAAGTGCTTATCCAGCAGCAATACTAAGACAAAAAAACCCTGCAAAAGCTGTTTTTCAAGCAATCAGGATTGAAGTAAATAATGAACTAGGTTCATTAGAAATAATGCTAAAAGATGCTGTCGAACTACTTAAACCTAATTCAACACTTTCAATTATTACTTTTCATTCAATCGAAGATAGAATTGTTAAAAATTATTTCAAAACATTAACAGTATCTAAGATGCCTTCAAAACTCCCTGTTATGGAAGTTAAAAAGTATCAAACTAAACAAATTTCACCTTCAAAAAGTGAAATAGAAGAAAACAGACGCTCAAAAAGCGCAAAATTAAGAATCATAACAAAATTTGAATAAGAATAAAGGAGGATATTATATGTATGACAAAACATTTATAAGTTTTAAAATTAATATGAATAATATTATCCTTTCAGTAATACAACAAATTGACAAAAACTATGTTCAAGTGGAAAGCGAAAAAACATTTGAATATAATAGTTTTTTGGACGATTCTTTATCTATAATCAATCAAAATTTATCAGCTTTATTGAAAAAATATAATAAAAACGATAAAAAAATTAATTTTATATTTTCAGACCAACTTTTTAGTTATAAATATAAAAATCAAATAAATTTAATCCAAGATAACATTAAATCAATAAACAATCAATTAATCATTGAAGAAAATTCAGTTTTATTAAATGAAAATGTATACAAATATAAACTAAATTTTGATGATGGTTGAACAAAAGAATACAAAACTTTACCAAAAAATCAAAACTATTCTTCAGCAGAAGAATACAAAACACAATTATATATAAACACAACAAATCAAGATGTAAAAAATTATTTTATACAACTTAAAAATATATTAAAACACTTTAAACAAACTAAATCAAATAATTATTATTTTTATTTAGAAAATCAATTATTAGCTAACAAGCTTTCGTCTTATAAAGGTAATCAAATTATGGTTCATGTTTTAAACGATAAAATTTTGTTAAATATTATTAAAAACGGAATTATATATGCTGAAAAGATAATAAACATTGGAACTGACTTATTATTCGAAAATAGCGAGCTTAAAAATATTGATAAAAATATTTTATATTCAAGACTTAACGAAATTCTTGATAGAAAATTCCATCAACAATTTATAAATTGTGACCAAATTAATAAAATTTTAGAAAATAATATTAGCAAATTATATACAGCTTTAGAGTTATATATCAAAGCATTTATACTTAAACTAGTTAAAAACACTAAAAACCCTAAAATTTGATTACATTCAAATAACAATAATTTATTATCTTATTGAGTAGTTTCGCTTAAAAATAAAAATGACGATTTTTATTCAAAATGTGATTTTAGCTCATTATTCCCTTATATAAGAAATGAACAATTCAGTTTAATTAGTGATTTAGATTTCTCCTTCCAACAAGCAGTGTTAGCTTCAAACAATAACGAAGTAGATGATTATTCTCATTTACAAACAGTAACAAGTGAATTTGATATAGAAAAAGTTAAAAATAAATCTTTATTTACAGTTTTCAAGTCTTGATTTAGTTTAAATAAATAAAAAATTAATGAAAACTCCAAAAACATTAATTATAAATTTTGGTATTGAAAGTATTAAAATAGCAAACCAATTAATCGAAAATAATTCATTAATAAATGAATATAAATATATAGCCATTGATAAAAATTTAAAAACACTTAACATTAGTCAACTAGAAGACAAAATATTAATCGAAAATTGAGAATCTGATCAATTCTCAATCAACACTCAATTACATGAACTTGTAATTAAATCTACAACAATATTTTTGTTAGTTGATTTTAAAAACAACTCCTTATCAGAGATACAAAATCTTATTTCTTATATTACAGAACAAAATAAAAAAGTTAATTTAATATCATTTAAAAATTCCGACTTTCAAAGAATTGAAGAACATTTTATGGGCAATAAAATGTGTTCAATATTTATGTTGAATAACATAGATTTTCAAAATGAAAATGAGTTATTTAGCGAATCAGATATATTACAATTAAAAAGTAAAAAAATAAATGACTATTTAAAATTTTACTATCATATTTATAATAATGACTATATTGAAGAAAAAGAAAACATTTTAAATCAATTTAATAATTCTGCAAAAATAAATATTTTAACTGCATGAGCCTCAGGTTCAAATAAATCTCAAAAGATTTTAAGCAAAATAATTTCCAAAAAAACATTTTTTGAAAATTCAAACAAAGCAGTATTAGTTCTTGAACATAGTTTAGACACCAAAATTGATGATTTATATACTTTAATTAATGGATTAAAAGAAATAAATAATTTAGACTATAAATTAATTCTTGTTAAAAATGATGAAAATAGATTTAAAGTAACAATTTTTTCAGGTTCAGAACATTCAAACCAACATGAAGAAACACAAATATCTAATGAAACTAAAGAAGATAATTATAACTTTACCTTAAATTCTTTAGAAGATAATGACTTTGATGAAGATGAAAATATTTTTGACGATGATGAACTTATATTTGACAATAGTTACGAAGAAAAAGAACAAATTATAATAGATTATAGCGATACTTCAGATATTGAATTTTAATAAACTATATTTAAGATTAAATGAGACTTAAGTTACTAAATAATAACTTGATGTTGCGAAAAGTTATTATAATTAACTTAATTAAATAAAAAAATATTCTCACAGCATTATTATGTTGTGAGTTTTTATTTTTTATGCTTATTTTTAGGCAAAAAAATATTATTTAACTTAAAAAAATAGTATTAATATTAGTAATATACTATATAATACTAACATTACGCTCTAATAGCGATTAAAGGAGAAATACATGAATAAATTTTTAGCTATAATAGCTTCATCTTTATCATTAGTTGCACTAACTTCATGTGCAAGTAAACCGCCGAGTAACACTCAGCAGGAAGTAAAAGAAAAAGATGAGAGCAAATTAGGTATTGAAAAATTAAAAGTATATGAGGATTTAGATTTTAATAATGTTAAAGATTCTGAGCAAACAAGTTTTGAATTAGATTCAAATATAGTTGAATATAAAAAGACTCAGTTTCATGCTTTTATAAAAGATATTAAAGAAACAGCAAGAGACGAAAGTCCTACTTTTTACTTTAATAGAAACGCTGGTCAAGTTTGAAACACAAGTATGCAGCATGCAATTGCATTATTAAATTACTCAAATAAAATAAATAACGATAAAACAAAAGTAGTTTATGTTGGTGATCATGATGTTTTAAAAAATGATAATAGGTTTAATTTAAATTATTTACAGGATAAATACCAAAATAGTGTTGATATTTTAAATAATGATTTAAAAATAAGTGATGGTAAGTTTTCTTATATTCATAAAACAGAAAAAACAAATAGCAACAGCACTCCCGAAAATTATAGTATTATACCAACTAAATCATTTTTAGAATACGTGTTTAAACCTTTCTTAGAATCTGATCAAAATAATAAATTTAATATCGTTATCCCTGATATTTCATTTACAGGTTTAAAACCTGATGCTAGAGAATATCTAATTAAACATGCTAAAAAAATTGTCATTATTTCTGATGGTAATGCTCAATTAGCTAAATTTATTCCGCAATATTTCTATTATGTATCTAACAAAGATCAACCACATGATATTGAAACAGTTAGCGAAACTTTCGAAACTAAAGAAGATATCAATAAAATCAATGCACGTGAATATTATAGATTAGAAGATAAAGTTAAAATTTTTAACTATCAAGGTAATTATAGCCTTAGCTTAAACAACATTTTTGATTTACTTGATAAATCATGAGCAAAAATAAATGTTCATTCATATCCTACAAGTTTAAACAAACTTAATAAAGAAGGATGACTAAGTGATACAGATTATTTAAACGATATTTTAATAACAAATAATTTAATGGAAAATGATAACAATAATACTAAAAAATCAATAAATGACTTAATGATTTTAAATAGTGATAAGTATGACGAGAACAAAAAGAATATGGTTTTTATGGGATCATCACTTTTTAGAAAAGGTGCTTATACTGACAATGAAAAATTAAGAGAAAATGCTATTGACTATTTTGAAAAAATAGAGAAACTTTACCCACGTACTGAATATAACTACCTTTTTAAATTACACCCTTATTATAAACCTGATCAATCATTAGACTACGTTAAAATGTTATTAGGAAAAGAAGATGTTTCAGATTATATTATTCTGAACCCATCAATTTCATGAGAAAATATGTTATCTCTTGATTATTCTAATTTAGAATCAGGATCTAACGAATCTATTTTCTTTAAGAAAGAAAAAAATAAAATCGTTCCTAATATGAAATTATTTACATTACAAGCTACTACAACTGTTTTAATTTCAACAATGCAATTTATTGAACAAACACTTAAAGGCTATGATTCACTAGACTCAAAACGTGAAGTTGTTGATCCAAGCATCATTCCTTTAAATGAAGAAATAAACATAATTAATCGTGAAAATATTGAAAATAAAGATTATTACGAAATAAACTACGATAATTTATACAATATTTATAAATGAAACTTAACAAGTAATGATTTTTATCCAATTACTGAATTTAAAAGACTTAGCGAATTTTTAAAAGATAGCGAAGAAGAATAATTAATACCTACACTTCAATAAATGAAGTGTAGTTTTTTAATACAAATTATTTTTTACATTTAAAGTACTTTTTAGAGTGCCTCATTTAAAAATGAATTATTAAATAATTTTTCTAAAATTGTTATAATAATATTACTTATGAAAATTATAGCTAGTAACAAACACGCTTTTAGAGATTATGAAATATTAGATCGCCTAGAAGTTGGTATTTCTTTATTGGGATGAGAAATTAAATCTGCACGTGCATCACAAGTTTCTTTAGACAATGCATATTGTTCGATTTACAAAGATGAACTTTATATCAAAGAATCATTTTTTAAACAATATATGTTGGTTAAAGCTGAACCTACACGTGATAGAAAATTATTAGCTCACAAAAGTGAAATTCGTAAGTTAAAACATAAAATGGAAACCCAAAAATTAACTTTAGTTCCACTTAAGTTTTATTTTAATAAACAATCTAAATTAAAACTTGAAATAGCACTAGCACGTGGACTGAAAAAATATGATAAAAGAGAAAAAATCAGAAAAGAAGAAGCTCAAAACAAAATCAAATCAACAATTCAATTTTATTAATTGGGGGTATAATGGTTTCGACATATATGGGTTTTATTATATTGCAGTAGTGTTGAGGACTATAATCTCTACTAGGCTTTTTAAACGGAAACGATAAAAAAGAAAACGAAGAATTTAACTTTTCTTCACCAGCGTTTTACGCTAACTCAAATCTTGCATTCGCTTAATAATTAGCGTCAAGTTGTGTTTATATATGCCTTTGATATAAACATAGGTTTTTAAAGGATTGAATAAAAGGGTGGTAGCTTTTGTTTGAAATTAACTATTCATTTTAGGGTTTTGAGGAATTTTGTTAGTTTAACTACTTAGAATGAATTATTTACCTCTTTAAAAAATATTCAAAACTAAATAAACTGTAGAAGTATGATAATAATTCATGTGTGGACACGGGTTCGACTCCCGTTACCTCCACCATTTTTTTATACCTTTTTTAAGGTATAGCATGCAGAATTAAATGTAGAGTGTCAGGCTTCGTTATATAAAACAAATTAAATTTCAAATAAATAAAATTATATGTTTTATTAAATTATATTTAATCACTATAATCGGTGATTATTTTTTAAATCTACAAATAATAGTATCCTTGATATATCAACACTATTTTGCTAAAAATGTCACTAAATTTGGTAAATTATTAGTTTTAAGCCCATTTTATACAAAAATTAGCAAAAATAGGCATTATATTGCTTTTTTGAATTCTATATTTATGGTATTAATACCATAAAAAGGCTTAAAAATGGAATTTTTTTGAGTCTTTAAGCATATTTGTATATAATATAGTTGCCTTTAGTTACTAAAGGTAAAATTGTTTTATAAATTAAAATCATATTATTATTCTTTCTATATTGTATGTTGTCCTTTTTAATAATGTAATTAATCTTCCTATAAATTATTGCGTTTTATTTTAAGTTATAACTTCTAATTACATTAGAACATTCAAATTATGATTAAAAATACACAGTTGTACTAGGCTGTGTATTTTTAATTTTTATTTAATTTATATAAATAAATTATTTTTGTATTTTTCTATTTAAAAGTTGTATTATATTAAATATTAAATAAGCGGAGGTTACTATGAAAAAATCTAAAAAAATATTTTTGCTTACAACTTTGATGTTATCACTTAATACATCAATGAGTTTAGCGGTTATTTCTTGTCAACAAAATAGATATGTTCCTAATAACAAAAGAAATCATGAAACTGAAGAAAATAATAAAAATAATCAAGATATTAATTTAGAAAATGATAAAAATGAGAATCCTAAAACTGATCCAATAATAGATAAAAATACTGATGATACTTCTAAAATTGATGATGTAAACAATAAAAATGAAGTTGATATTAACGGTGATAAAAACACAACCGATACTAAAATAGAAGAGGTTGTAACCGATGTAGATTCAAATGAAAAATCAACTAATACTGATCAAGTAGATACTACTACAGAAGGGAATGAAACTCCAGGTAATAAAGATAATACTATAAACATTGAAGAAAAAGAAGAACCAAAACAACCTGAGACAGTTACAGATGTAGATTCAACAGACACAACTGGTGGAGATCAAAATAATGATTCAGTTGAAAATCCTGGTAACGATGTAGGTAATCAAACAGAAAAAGATAATGTGAATTATAATGGGAATTTAACATACAATTCAAATAATGATATATCTCCGGTTTGAAATCTAGAAAACGAAAGAAATATTCAATATTTAAATAGTTATGACCAAAATAATTCGGTATTTACTTTATACAATAGTGCTTTATCAAAGCGTACAACAAACGTTACTAAAGAAACATTTAATAATAGCGAATTTATTAAATATAAGCTTTTAAATTCTAAATTGGAGAATAAAATTTTATCTGTAGAAATAATTTCAAATTTTGATTTAAATACAAGTGATACATACAAATTAAAATACTCACACAACGGGAATGAAACTAAAGAAATTGATTTAACTTTTAAAGACAACCAAAAAAGAGTCTTGGTTGCTAATATTCCTAATATTGAGTCTAATTATCAAGTTAGATTGCTAGAAATAATTAAAAACGGAAATCAAAAAGTTGATTTTACGTCAAGTAATGAATTTTTAGTAGGGAAAGAAATTTGAAAAGATTCTGATAGATTTAAAGTTACAAATGACTACAAATGAACTACATATAAATATAGTGATCATGGACATTCATTTTCTATTGATCTAACACCTGTTCCAGGGAGAGGTTATACAACATATCCTAGTAGTGCTAGATTAGTTTGAATTACTAAAGACAATAGGATAGAATACCCTGATTTGTCAATAAATAGACAAAATGGTAGAGGTATTAAAAAAGCTAGATTGGAAATAAATTTTAATGATAATAATGTTAAAAAAATTATTGGTGTTGAAGTAAAAGGTTGAAACGAAAACGATTGAAAAGCTCTTGGGGGAGTATCTGATAACATAAGAATAGAAGGTGCTTCAGATCAAAATATTAATTCTGAAACCTTCCCATCAATAAGTAGAGTTGAAAAAGAAAATAATAATCTTAAAATTTATCTTGAAAATAGTGATCAATATTCTAATTACAAAAATGTAAGATTTGAAATTAAATCAACAAACCCTTTTATTGATTACAGTAATACATTTAATGCTGAAAATAACGGAAATTATTTTACACTTGATCTTAGTCAATTACCTAAAAATATAGAAGAGTTAGTAATAACAAGAGGTGTATTTGATCAAAGTATATTTACGTACCCTTTTGATAGTAAAGTTATCTTCAAAAATTATTCTAATGCATCAAGATCATATAATATAACCAAATTTGATATTTTTAAAGATCAAAATGCTAAAAAGATATACGGTTCAATTGCTTTTGATTTTACAGCCGATGAACTAAATCGTTTTAATAATAAATCAATAGAATTAATTTTCAAAAGAAAACAACAAAGTTTCGAGCAACCACAAACAAATTATTGAAATTTATTTTTAGCAGAACAAAAAGTTGTTGTTCCTTTTGATAAATGAAACAAATTCAACTTAAATGGTTTTTATGAAGAACAATTGTATACATTAAAAAGCATTAGAATTATTGAATCTTTAAACCTAAAAGAAGTAGTAGGATCAAATGCTTTTGAGCAAAGTATTCAAAATTTAAGCAATAAAGATTTTTCATATAAATTCGATTATGGTAAAGCTAAAGATGATTTTCTTTACGGTAACACTTCCGGAGAAACTAAAGATTCATTATTGGCAAAAGATACAACAAATTCTAAAACAATTGAATATTCAATTCAAAACCACTATGCAACTATTAATTACGAAAGAGAAAAATGATATAAAGCTAAAGTAATCGAAAAAGATGATGAACAAAAGAGTGTTGAACTTCAAAATGATAAATTCACATTAACTAAAGATGGAAATAAAGTAAATACACACTTTATTTCACCTAGAGAATTAATCAATAATTTAAAATGAAAATTTAATGATGATTTTACTGAAACCACTATAACAAAGGACTTATCATCATTTAAAAATATTGAATCTCACGATAAAGATGCAATAATTACTTTAGGCTTTGAATTCGATCCTAAACAAAGAGAAGTTACTGATTTAGTTGAAATGGAACCATTCCTTCGTTACGAAAAAGGAAAAGAAGTTTCAAGCGCTTATTGACCAGTTAGAAATGTATCTAAATCATTTGTTTACATTTCGGTTCCTTATGGATCATTAAAAGAGAACACTAAATTAGAAGATTTAAGTTTTGAATATCTAGCAATAAGAAATACAAAAGATCAAGAACAAAGACTTAAAAATTTAATTGCTTCTCGTTATACTTTCTCTGCTGAATTAAACAGTGAAAATAAGTTAACTTTCAAAATTAAATCAAAAGAAAAAGATACAAAGATATTTGAAAGATTAGGTGATCACTACTTATCATTAAATAATTCAGCGTTTCTTGGGAATTCTTCTTTATTTGTCTACTATTCAGATGCTTTTGATTCTACACCTATAACTTATGAAGCAATTGCTCCCAAAGATATAAAAACAACAGGATTAAACCAATTAAACTTCCGTGATAATTATATTCATCAAGAAACTACTCTTGATGGTTCTTCTGTTAGATTATATAAAGAAAATAATGAATCAAATATTGAAAACGCTAGAAATAGAACATTTAATTTTGATGTCGAGAAAAAAGGTGAGGGTACTTGAGCCGTTTTAGGTAAAGTAAATCCAAATAATCCAAACGATTACAGATTCTATGTTTCTACAAACCAACACGTTTGAGGTAGATTAGGTTGAATAGCAAGTACCAAGACTTTTGAAAATCCAAGATTTGATACTCCAACTCCAATAAATGAACCTAGCGGAGGTTGAAGTATGCATAAAGCTGACGTTAGAGAAAGATATGTGCCTGGAATAGAGTGAAATGATGTTAAAGTAAAAGTTGATTTAGTGACATCTTTTGATAACGATACTCGTTTCCCTGATGCAACTTCTGAATTTAAAAATAATTATGGCGATATAAATAACGACTCAAAATGAAGAACATTTGTAAGACACACTTCAAATTCACTTTCAAGAGCTGATATGATTATTGGTATTGCCGATTTTAAGGATATATTTAATGTTTTTGAAAAAAGAAATGGGATTGTTTATTATCACAATAAACCTATAACTGAAGCAACAAATGAAAAAGAAAAAAGTATTAAACGTGTATATGATTTCTTTGAAAAATGAAGAGAAATTAAAACAATTAAACCAAGTATACATAATTTACACTTATCAGTATTTACAAATCTAAACTGAACAGTAGCATCATTCCCTGTAGATGCACAATATAGTAATCACGATACAAATAGTGGTAAAAGATATAGAGAATATTTAATAGGAAACTTAAGTAAACCGTTAGGTAAATTAGGTTATCCTGGAGCTTCTACTTCATTACCTATGGTTAAAATTGATTCCAAAATACTGGATTTAAATGGTGGATCATCTGGAACAATGATGTTTGATTCTGAAGGTAACGCAACTTCACTTTATACTGAAACTGATACAACATATGGTGGTTCAATGGTAATAGATACTCAAGGTGGAGCGTTTATAGGAGATGGTAAAACTCCTCAAAATCCTGGTTCTTTCTACGAAAGAATGAGAGTATTAAGTCATTTATATCCTGAACTTTATGATCACACACAATTCAATGAATTACCAAATTGAATTGATTCAAAAAACAAATAATTAAAGTATAAAAAATAGGCTCATTAAATTTAATGAGTCTATTTTAAAATTTATTTTCTATTTCTTTTTTTGAATAATATAAATCCAAAAATTGAAGTTAATAGCACAGCTATTGAACCGAAGAATCCGGCGATTAATGCATCTGAATTATCTTTATAAGTAGATTTTTTATCTTCAGGTTGTTTTGTTTCCGGTTTTGTTGTTTCGGGTTGTTTTGGTTCTTTTTGTGTTTTATCTTCTGTTCCATTATTATTTGTTGATTCTTGATTTGAACCTTCTGAAATTTGAGGCACTAATGATTCATCAATATTATTAGTAATTTCTTCAGTGGTTGTATTGTCATTTGGAACAATATTAATAATTCTTGAATTTAGTTCTTCATGTTTTAAGTTAATTTGATTTATTGATTCTTGAATTGTTTCTTTTGTTACATTTTCTGCATAAGTAATTTCATCTGTTGAATCTAGTAGTTCTAACATTTCATCAGCTAATTCAGGAAGTATTGAATAATATTTATCAATAAATTTATATCCTTTTTCAGCTTTTTGTTTATTATATTCTTCGATTAATAAACCTTTTTCTGAAACTTGTAATTTTGAGAATAAATCTTTAAAGTCTTTATTTAATTTGTTGAACTCTTCAACGGTTGTTGCTTGGTTTGTAACTTTTTGTTTCATTTCATCAACTTTAGCTTTTAAAGCGTCATATGTTTCTTTTGTATAATCTAAAGCGTTTAATAAGTCGAATTTATTAATATTTAAAGTTACAGATTGTTTTTTATATGGTAATGTAACTAATTTTGATTTCTTGTCGTTATATTCGTTTTCTAAATTATTTACAATTTCTTGTGTTAAGTTTGATTTATCTTTTAATGCATCATTAATTCTATCGATTGTAAATTGATATGCATTAAATGATTCTTTAGTATATAATTCGTCTTCGTTAGATAAAATACCTGCAATTATTTGGTCTAATTTTGTTGAATCAACTTTTATTCTTGCGCTTGTTTTAAGTTTTTCAAGTGATTCTTTTAATGAATCTAATGTTGATTGTCTAATTTGAACTGATTTTAATGTTTCTTTTGCTATTGTTTCTAATATTTCATAGTTTTGTTTATCTTGATCAATTCAAGTTTGATAGTTTTCAGGTTTTGAAGCTACTAAATTTGTCAATGCTTCATTATTTGTTGCTTCGGTTTGTTTTTTACTAATTGGAACAATTTCAACGATAGAAGGAGTTTTTTCTTTTCAAGCAATGTTGAATGCAACTACTTTTTCATTGTCTATAAGCGGTATTTTAAATTCAGTAATATTATTGGTTAATTTACCTAATTCTTTTTCTGTTACTTGTTTTGTTTCTGTGTTATATACCATTACTTTAACTTCTGCATTTGAATTTTCACCTTGAGTAATAATTCTTAAGTCAGAAGTATTGTATTTATCTTTTTCTACTATATATTTTAGTGAACCATTAGCTTTAGCAGGTTTATAGTAACTGCTTAAATCATTATCTATTGTTTTTCCTATAACATGATTACTATTAGCTTCCTCATAATTTTCACCAGTAAATTTAGGGTTATTATCTAAACTAATATATTCATTATCATTTACAACGATTTCATTAAATAATAATGCACGATCAGGATAATTTGCTTTAACTAAAAGTTTTAAATATCTAGCTTTTGCGTTTTGTAATTCTGTATTACCTCATCATTTAACGTTAGGATATTTAGAATCAATTTTACCTGATTCAACTTGTGATAGATTTAAATCTCTATTATTATCAGTTACATCATCACCTATTGTAAAAGCTAATTTTCAATCTTCTGGTTTATCACTGTTTGTTGTTGAGTATAATACATCTAAATCTCTAGGGTAATCGGCAGTTCCATCTGTTGAATATAATTTTAATGAAGTTAAATCAATTTCTTTACCTAAATCATAGATAGCAACATTCCCTTTAACTGGGTCACCACCAAATTTTGTTGCAGTATTCATGTTTCTATCAAAATCTTTATGTGAATTTCTTTCATCACCTCATCCGTTATTAATTCTAATATCTGATTTAATTAATTTACCAAAAACTTTAGGTTCTTCAAAAGTTAATTTAAGTTTTGTGAAATTAAATGTTTTATTTTCGGTTGAAGTATTTTTAAATTTAATAAATCTTAGTCCAATTGGTGTTGTAGGTAATGTATCTAATTTAGTTCATTGATATCCATCTTTTGAATACTGTAATTCAATTCCGTCAACTTTTGTATATTCGGCAACTATTTCTTTAAATGATAAAATTTCTTTTGTATCTATACCAAGTTCTTTACCAGGTTTAAGTATTAAATCATGTCCAGTAGTAGATTCTGTTTTATGAATAAGTTGGAATCCTAAACTAGATTTTGTTGTATCGTATTGATCGGTTTCTGCATCTTTCAATAAATATTCAGTATTAAATGCCGGAGAGTCATTACCAACTTTAAATGTTCCGATTCTTCATCAATTTGGTCTTTGACCCTTGTTTCTTACTCTTATTCTTTGAGTTGTTGCATCACCTGTAAAGGTTTGACTTTTATCTCCATTACCTGTCCTTGTTCCGAATTTTACTCATCTATTATTTGAATCTTGATATTCAATATCAAAATTATTTAATACGTCCCCCGCTGCCGAACTACCTTGTTCTATAAATACTTTTGTTATTTTTCTAGCTTCAGGGAATGTGAATGTTAATGTTGCGTCGGTTGCAATTGCATCATTTCCACCAGCTCCTCTATTAAAGTTTTTTGCTCAGTATTCAGTTCTAGCGTTATTATCAAATAAGACATTAGCGTTTTTATTTCCGTCGTTAGCGTATTTTACTTCTTTATCACCACCATTTGATCCATCATATTTTAAATCTGTGTATCAACCATTAACTAAACTTGTTTGTTTTGGTTGGTTCATAACAAAGTGTAAAACACGTAGTCAAGCTCCATCATTTGCGTGGCTATTATTGTAAACTCTAACAGCTTTAACATTTTCGATGTTTAAATTTTCTATATATACAGGATCGAACGGTCCAGTAATATTATTTCTTTGAATGTTTGTTTGCCCTTGTAAATCGTTTCATGTTTGGCTGCCACTCAATTGATATTGAATTTTAAAGTCACGGAAGTGATCGTTTCTATCACCCATTTTTAAATAAATACTTTTTAATGTATATGGTCTACTTGCTATCGCGTCAAAGTAATCACCTTGTCTTAATCTAGATTCTGTTCCGTCATTACCGTTTTGTCATACTTGTTGTCTTTGGTTTGAGTAATCAAATACATCACCGGCAGGACTATCTTGTTGAACTTTTCTGTTTGTTTTGAATTCGAAAGTTAATTTATCAGGAATTAATAAATCATTATATTTCTTAGATACTGCTTTTTGAAGTGCTCTTACGAATGGTTGAATATGTTGAACCCCAACTTCAGCAGTCTCTCTTCAATTTAAATATTGGAAATCATGAGTTTTAGATTTGTTTATTTCATTTACTGCTTGATTATAGTGATCTATAAAACTAAAAGTATCTTTTTGTTGTAAGTCTTTTAAAGCGTCCATGAACAATGAAACACCTTTAGATAATTCTTCAAATGATAATAATCAATAAATGATTTGTTTTTTCATTTGTTCATTGGAATTACCATTAATCATGATTTTTGAGTATTTGTTTAAATCATCAAAGATTTTTTGAATTTTATTAATGTCTTCAGTTGTATATGAATCATTACTTAATTTATTTTTAAATTCAGTTAGTGTATCTCTAATTTCTACAGATTCTTCAAGTTTAACAACACGACCATCCATATTTTGGTTAATTAAGTGTTTTGATAATTCTCTAAATGCATTAGATTCTTCATCGTCATGATGTTGGTTATTTAAAACATACTTAAATGATGCTTCATAAGCTTTTTCAGCTTCATCTTCGTTTTCTCAAATATTTCAAGTATAATCAGCACCACCAAATACAGCTACTCTTGATGGTTGTGATTGTTGCATTGGGTTAAAAATAACACCTTCAATTTTCTTAGGATCTACATTTCTATGTAAGAATTCTTTATATCCACCTAAAATTAAGTGACTTTTTGAGTTGTCAGAACAAGGTCAGTTGATTCATAACATAGGACCTCTACCAACTTTTTTAGTAAATTCACGTGTAAAGTTTTCGGAGATTTCACCTCAAATTCTTCCACCTGTCATAACTACTTGCACTTCTTTAGGGAATGTCGAGAAGAATGTTTCACCTCATCCCATATATTCTTGAACAACATATGGTAATGTAGTTTTTAATCCAGGATATTCTGGTTGAATTTCTTTAAGTCAATTTACCATATCTTCAAGTAATTTTTTCTGCATAGCATGTGAGTTTGCACCGTTAAATGGTGTTCCGGCATCATCTGCTAAAATACCAATTTGACGCACTCCAGCTTTAATAGTTTGCAAGAATTTAGCTTTAAGTGTTTTTAAAGATTCGTCATAGTTTTGTTCTGTCATTCTGTTTCCAAAGAATGGGTGTAAAGTATAAATATAACGAACTTTAGTTTCATTACCAGTTTCTGCAAGTGGTTTGATTAATCTTTCGATTTCTTCATCAGTATATAGTTCTCTTCATTTATGAGAGTGTTTAGGATCATCTTTAGGTGCATAGAAATAACCGTTTAGTTTATAGTATGTACCCCATTTCATGTACTCTAATCTATCTTCTAAAGATCAAGGGCTACCATAGTATCCTTCAATAACTCCACGTGTAGTTACATCTGCATAATCTTTAATTGCAAAGTTTTCTATTTCAACTCCATTTAATTGATTGAAAATGTGTCAAAGTGTTGTTGCTCCGTAAAAGGCTGCATCTGTATCTTTTGCTAAAACAGATAAAAGATTATTTTTATTTTGAATTTGGTAACTATCAGTTTTTTCATATAAACTATCGTCAACAGCTATATTTTCTTTTTTAAGTAAATTATCTACTAAATTGTCGCTGTCACCTTTAATACCTACTAAGATATTTGTTTGATTTTTAACGGTGTGTTTACTAATACTATATTTTAGATTTTTTAAATCTAAAACTTCTTTGAATCTTTTAACTGTTGCTTCATCAATTCCGCTTTCAAAAACGATATTAACGTTCTCGGTTAATAAATAATTTCCTTCTAGGTAACTAATTTCTTGAACTTTAGGATAAATTTCGTATGTTTTTCTACTTACAGCTTGAGGGGTAGTCTGTGAATTTTGACCTTCTCCTCCGTCGTTTGCGGCACTAATTGTTGCAATTAGTCCTGCTGAACCTGCTGCACTTAATACGTATTTAACAATTTTTTTAATATTCATTTTTTACCTCATTTGTAAGTTTAAATTACATTTTGCATTAATTTCATATTATTAATACACATAAATTAAATCAAATTAAAGATAAGAAAGTTATTATTGCATTTTATATGCATAATTAATTTTTTGAATATTTGTTTAGGCATGAATTAGGAATATTTTTTAATTTTATTTACCTATTTTTAGCTATTTCAATAATTATTTAATTTGTTTGATTGAATTAAAATAACATATTTTATTCATAGAGAAAATAAAAAAATAGACACTGAATGTCTATTTAGTAATTAGATTATTAAATTCTTCTTCGTTAATTAATTTAACGTTTAATTTTTGTGCTTTTTCATATTTAGAACCAGCATTTTCACCATAAAGTAGATATGATGTTTTAGAAGATATTGATGAACTAACTTTACCACCATTTTGTTCAATTAATTCTTTAAAATGATCTCTACTTTGACTTAAAGTCCCTGTTATTACAAAGGTATATCCGTTCAATAAGTCAGAACTCATAGTTTCGTTTTCATACACTAATGTCTCATCTAAAAATTGAAGTAATTTTATGTTTTCTTCGATTTTTATAAATTCTTTGATGCTATCAATTATAATTTCACCTATTGTATTTATTTCTACTAACGAATCTAAATTCATACTTATTAAATCGGATAATTTTGAAAGGTTTTGAGTAACTAATTGAGCAACTTGCAGTCCTATATTTGGTATCCCTATTGAAAATAAGACTTTAAAAAGTTTTATATTTTTAGATGTTTCAATTGAATTTAAAATATTATTAAGTTTTTTGTTTGTTTTAGATTTAAAACCAGGTATTAAATTTATATCTTTATCGTATTGTTTTAAGTTATATATATCTTGAATCGTTCTAAGGTAACCTAATTCATAAAATAAACGGATATTTTTTTCACCTAAAGTTTCTATATTCATTGATTTTTTTGATGAAAAATGGATTAATTTACGTATTTTTTGTTCGTCACAGTTAGGGTTAATACAAAATTGATCAACAAACCCTTCTTTTTCAATCAGAAGTTCATTACATGAAGGACAATTTAATATTTTTTCAAAAACACCTTCTGTGTTTTTTTGACTTAAACCAATAACTTTAGGGATAATTTCACCGGATTTAATAATGGTGATTTCATCACCGATATTTACGTTAAGATTTCTAATAAACTCATAATTATGCATAGTAGCATTATTTACATTGGTTTGATTTAAATTAACTTCGTCAAAATTAGCTATATAAGTTATTTTTCCAGTTCTCCCAACTGAAGCTGTTATATTTTTAACAATACTTGTTGCTTCTTGAGTTTCATATTTAAAAGCAATAGCATATTTTGGAAATTTAGAAGTTTTACCTAATTGTTCTCAATATTTTATTTCATTTAGTTTGATAACATAACCATCACAGTCAAATTCAAAATTATTTTTTAGTTCTCTAAAATTTTCTACTAATTCAATTAATTGATCATATGATTTTGCAACTTCTACATTAATATTAGTAGGAAAACCTAATTCTTCTAAAAAATCTTTTACCGATGACTGGTATTTAATATCGTAATTTTGAGGATCAACTAAATCATATAAAATAATTGATAAATTTCTCTCTTTAACAATATCTTTATCCAATTGTCTAATAGTTCCTGAAGCTGCATTTCTAGGGTTCGCAAAGATTTTTTTATCATTTTTCTCAAACTCTTCATTCAACTTGTTATAAGTTGATTTAGACATGTAGATCTCACCTCTAACTTCTAAATCAATATTTTTATTTAAATTTAGCGGAACACCATTTATTTGAATAACATTTTCAGTAACGTCTTCACCCTCAATACCATCCCCACGAGTTATAGCTCTAACTAATTTACCTTCAGAATAGTGTAAAGAAATAGATAAACCATCAATTTTAGGTTCTAAAGAAAAACTAATATTCCTATCGTTTATTGATTTATTAATATTATTGAAAAATCTTAATAAATCATCATGTGAATATGCTTTTTCTAAAGATAGCATTTGTTTTTTATGAACAAATTTACTAAATTTATTACTTGCATATGAACCTAAATTAAATGTTGGTGAATTATCAAGTATATATTCTGGATATTGCTTTTCAAGAGCGATTAATTCTTGAAGAGATTTATCGTAAACTAAATCTTCTACTGTAGGTTCACTTAATTGAAAGTATTCATAATTTCACTGGTTAATTTTGTCAACTAATTTTTTAATTTTTAACTGAATTTTGCTATTATTATCCATTTTTTACCTCTAAATTTCATTTATAACTTAAATTATATAATAATATTTGTTTAATTTGAACTCTTAAATTAATCGAATTCAAATAACGTGTTAATTTAATAAAAAATTAATGTCCGAAAACATTAATTTGATATAGGTTCTTCATTTTTATTAGGACGTTTTACAACATAACTATATTCATATTCTTTGCCTTCAACACTAAAGTCAAAACCAATTAAAATAGAATCATAGTCTGTAATATGATCTACACTTATTTTAGATATTTTAATACCTTCAGGAATATTTAGTTGTTGAACTTCCTCTGGAGTGATTTCTTGAAGAGTTTCGTAATGATCTTTTTTAAGTTTTATATATTTTTCTATATTTTTAACCATTTCAATTGCTTTATTTTGTAAATCTGTTGCAGGTGTAACATTTAGATTAAAAACTACTTCGATAGGTTCAATAATTTTCTTTTCATTTTCCATAAATTCTACATTGTATTTAATTATTAATTTAGGAAGATCTCTTATGTAAGTATACCCTTCTTGACCTAACGAAAGTCCTTCAGGTAATGGTTTTATATTTAAAACAAAAGTTGATGGAAGTTCGAATTCTATAGCATCGTAATCTGTATTTGGAATTTCAATTTTATCAGTTTGAGCTTTGTAAGCTTCAAATTTTTTACGAATTTCACTCTTTTCTTCTTGTGGTACATTATCAGTTGTAGTATTTTGATTTTGAGTTTGAGGGGTATTATTTGTTTCTTCTACTTCATTTTTTGTATCACTATTTTCACTAGTTGAACTATTGTCAATAGCTTTATCGTTTGTTGTATCTTCTTCTCTAGTTTGAGGTTTATTATTTATGGTTTGATCTTGATCGTCTGTATTAGTATTTTTAGAATTTTGAGATTCGTTATCAGTTTCTTTTTCAGTGTTTTGTTCTTTTTGAGTACTATTTTCTTCTGTTGTTACATTATTTGATTCAATATTTGAGACATTTTCTTTTGGTTCTGCTTTTTCATAGTTATTATTTTTTGTTTGTGAACATGACAGTACTAAAAGAGGTACGCCAATAGAACCTAAGCTTAAAAATAACTTTTTATTAAATTTCATATTTTCCTTTCTTTTTAAGGTGTTTCAAATTTGCTTATATACTATCACAAAAATTTAAAAATTTCCTTGATGATATTTTTCTCATTTTATATAAAAAATATAAAGCGCAGCCTACAATCGCTTTATATTTAATGTGTCATAAATATAACAAATATTTCTTAAACATAATCACATAAAAATACTTAGTTAATTTTTTGAAAATTGCGAAGATTTCAATTAAATTATTAAATTTAATAACAAACAATAGAATAATACATTAAAGGAGTGTGAAGAAAGATAAACCTTATTATATTTTTTTAAGAATATTTACAACACATAAATAATTTTAAGTGATTAGATGTTCTTTTTCTTAAATATAATTATTTTATTCATAAAATTCTAAAAAACTAAATATTTCACTGTCTTTGATGTATTTTTTAAGGTAGTGAAATAAAATCAAAATGAATTTATTTTACTTGTTCATAGGGATAAAAGCATTCTAAATAAATTTTGGTTAAAATAATAAAACATTAGAATTTATTATTCATTCATTTTATTAAAAAATAGCTTAATAGCTATATTACAATTAGACAATATCAAAGATTTTGTTTTCGTATTAAATTTCATTTTAAAAATTTTTATTGTTATAGATCTAATTTTTAGCTATATAAGTTATTAAATTTATAGTTTTCTTTTGTTGCGTTCAACACAAAAGCAATGTAATTATTTTATGATTATGAGAAAATTTATATATAACAAAAAACGGACAGCAATTAAAAAACTTTAATAATCACCATGTCATAATATGTGCATTTTTTGTTAATTTAGCACTAAAACAGGAAATTTATATAAAATTTATTAATTTTGAACCTAAAAATAGTATATATTATATAATTTAATAAAAATATCTATATATTAAGGAGTAATATGAAAAAAGTAGTATTAATCGTTATCGATGGATTAGGTTTAAGAAAAGAAACACAAGGAAATGGTTTCGCACTTGCAGATACACCTACATTTGATAACTTATTTAAAAATTATCCAAATTCATTAATCCAAGCATCAGGACAACATGTTGGATTACCTGAAGGACAAATGGGAAACTCAGAAGTTGGGCACTTAAACATAGGTGCTGGTACAATTGTTTACACTGGGTTATCACTTATTAAAAAAGCTTTAAATGATGGAACTTATAAAACAAACAAACAATTTGTTGAAGTGTTTGAAGATGTAAAAACAAATAATTCAACATTACATTTAATGGGTCTTTTATCACCTGGTGGAGTACACTCATTAGAAGATCACTTATTTAAATTATTAGAAGCAGCACACGAATACGGACTTAAAAAAGTTTCAGTACACGTATTTGGTGATGGTAGAGACGTTGCACCTCGTTCAATTAAGGAATCTTTAACAAAATTATTAGAATTAACTGATAAATTTGATTACAATATTGCATCAATTTCAGGTAGATTCTACGCAATGGATCGTGATTCAATGTTTGATAGAGTTGAAAAAGCGTATGACGCTCTTTTAGGAAATACAAACTCAAAATTTGATAATGTTTTAGAATTTGTAGATCAACAATATAGTTCTGACATTAGTGATGAATTCTTTGTACCATCAGTAAACTCAAACTTAAAAGAAGACGCTTTTGTTAAAAATGGAGACTCAATTATCTTCTTTAACTTCCGTCCAGATCGTGCAAGACAACTTACACACTTATTTGTAAATTCATCATTATACGATGTTAAACCAAAACACGAAGTTAAAATTAATAAATTTGCTTCAATGATGAAATACGAAGGAATTGACACAATTATTGCATTTGATGAAATGGAAGTAAGTATGCCAATTGGTAGAGTTTTAGAATTAGCAGGAAAAAGCCAGTTAAGACTTGCTGAAACACAAAAATATGCACACGTTACATATTTTATGGACGGTGGAAACGATATTGAATTCAAGAATTCAAAACGTATCATGGTTGACTCACTTAAAGTTGAATCATACGCTGATGCGCCACATATGTCAGCTGAAAAAATTACAGATGAATTACTTGAAAATGCATTAAATTATGATGTTACAATTATGAACTATGCAAACCCAGATATGGTTGGTCACACAGGTAATTTAAAATCAACAATTGAAGCTGTTTCATTCTTAGATTCTCAAATTAAAAGAGTTGTTGAATGAGCTGAAGCAAATGATGTTACTGTATTTATTACAGCAGATCATGGTAATGCAGAAATCACAGAAGATCAAAACAACAAACCAGCTACAAAACACACAAGCAGTCCAGTTATGTTAATTACAACAGATAAGTCATTAAAATTAAAAGATGGTATTTTAGCAAATGTTGCACCAACAGTTTTAGACTATATCGGTGTTGAAAAACCAGTTCAAATGGACCAAGAATCATTATTAGTTAAATAATTTTAAATAAACCAAAATAGTACTTTTGGTTTATTTTTTATAAACAAAAAAAGATCAAGTAATTTGATCTTTTTGCATTATTGTTATGTGTTTTGGTAATTTTTAACTTTTTCTATTATTTCGTCCATTTGGCTTAATATTAAATTTAAATCTTCAATATTTGAGTTTTTGTATTTAGAATCAAATGATTTTCATAATTGGTCAAATTTGGTTCTAAATTCAAGAGGTCGATAATTTTTATTTTCTTGATAGTTTTCTTGATAAATATAAGTTCCAACTTCTAAACGTTTTAACAATGCACTTTTGTATAAATCAAACTTGTTTATAGGTGTTTTAGTTGAATTTTCAATCTCTATAACAAATTTATTTCAACCTAAAATTGCTTGATGTTTTTTAGTTCTGTTTTTGATAATAAATAATTTGTTTTCATATGAATAAATATCATATTCTTGATTTTTATCAGTTATTGTTTGATTGAAGGTTTCAGTTAAATCTTTTACTTCACCATCGTTTAAATTTATCATATATAATTTGTGCTCATTTTTGCTTCTTAGATACTTATATACAAATGCTTTTTGTCCATTTACGAACACTTTCGGAGTAGATTCTAATTGATCGGGTTCAAAAATATTAGATGGTATTTTTTGGAGCAATAACCTTTCATTCTCATCTAAATTATTATGATCTTTTGATAATAATTTTATACTATCTTTATTATGAAATTCAGCACTAAAAAGACCTATTTTAGTATCTTCTAAATACTGACTACCATCATTAGTTAAGTAAGCACCAAAGAAATATCATTTATTCTTAAATCAGAAATAATTACTCTGTTTATGTATTTTTTCATTACTTGTTTGTTTTATTTCGGTATCTCATAAAATTGTTTTATCACCATAATCTTGTTGTGAAATTTCATTATTATAGAATAAATCATCTAAAGGTAATTGGTGTCAAATTTTATAACCTGCATAACTTAATTTATTTCATGAATTTTCATAATAAGCACTATCTAATTTGATTTTTAATAGGTATCCATGTCAAAACTTAACATTTAGAGTTCCAGAAGGTAGCTGATCACTTGTCATTGATTCACTATCTATAAATAAGGTGTCTAAATAATATCATTTAGGCTCAGAGTCTTGTTTAGTTTTTGTTTTGACTCATATAAATTGATGTGCGTTATTGTTAGATATTTTAGGGAATGACTGAATACCTAAAATATTTAACATTAGCGAACCAAGTCATGCATATTGTTGACAAACTGCCAAGAAATCTCTTCGCATAGTTTCTGATAATTGGTAATAAACAGCATCATCGTAAAATGATAATTTTTGTGCTACATAGTGAGCAATGACAAATATTTTTTCTTGTTCATCCATATTTTCGTCAATTAAAGCAAGTCCATCTTTAACAAAATTAAGCAATCTTGATTTAATATCGTTATCGTTTAAAATATCCATATCTATTTGAGATTTAGATTTTGTTATACTTAAAAGTTTGATAAATTCATCATCTATTCTTTGTGTTTGTTCGTTAAAGAATTTATTTTCGGTTGAAACACTTGCAGGAAAACCACCAAAGTGAGCATATGCGTGGTCAATTCAATCTTCTTTGGCTCATTTTAGAAGTGCTTTAGCCATGTTTCTTGAGTCAAAATTAAAATTAACTAAACTTAAGGTATTAAAATCAAAATTATCAATAAACTTGGTAAATAAATCTTTTAATTCGTTAATTTCGGCATCTTTATCACCTAATTGTGAGGTTCTTTGTTCAATAAATTGCTTTTCTCTTTTTAGATCATCTAATTCAAAAATATTATTTATATTATCAGAGTCATTTGGGTAAACCTTTTTAATTAACTCGTATTCACCGTTATATTTATCATCCTTATTAGCATTACGATCAATAATAGTATCACTTTGAGTTTTTGCTTCATAAATTGTAGAAATATCATCGCCAACATAATTGGTTAATGCTATGATTTTTTCATAATTTGGTTTATTTATACTAAAAGTAACGTTGTTTTCTTTGTCTAAAATAAAAATTACTGGTGTTACACTTGTGTGTCTTGTTAATCTATTTCAATAATAATTATCAGGGAAATAAACTTCAAATTGATCTGTATTTGTACCATTTAATACAGAAAAATTAATTATATTTCATTCTTGGTGTTTTTGTAATTTTTGGGCTAAATCAATATACTTTTGGTCATTTACAAACCCAAAAGTAACTACACTTATTTTATCTTTATTCACAAAGTTTTTAAAAGTTTTAGAGTTACCATTTTTATCTCTGAATAAAAATTCACTAGTATTTATTGCGTATGTTTTTGAAGATAAATTTCTATCTATATCTTTAATAGATTTATTAGATTTAATAATCTTATTTAATCTTTGTTCTAATGTTTGTAAAATGTTTTTAGATTCTTTAAGGTCTTCAAATTCATTGATATAGTTTTCTTCTAGAGCATCTAATTCATAATTTTGAGTATTATCAGAATTAGAATTGATGCTTTCATTTGGTTCTTTATTTTCCTTGTTTAAATTTTCTTTTTGACCTTCGTCGTTGTTGTTTTCGTCTAAATTATTTGTTTCATTTTGTGAATTATTTATATTATTATCATTTGTATTGTTTGGTGTTGTATTTTCACTTTGTGTTACATCGCTTTTTTGTTTTGAGTCATCTAAGTTTTCATTGTTTTTTAAAACATTATTATCCGGAATATCTTGTTTTATAATATCATTGTTTTTATCTAGTTTATCTAAAATTAAATTATCTTTTTCTTCCTGTGACGAATTGTTTCTAGATTCATTTTGATCATTTTTATTTATATTAATTTGATTTGAGTGTTGACTCTCCAATCCTTTTGGTTCACTTGAAATATTTAGTTGATTTTGCTTATTATCTTGTTCATTATTATTAGAACAAGATATAACACTTGTTAGTGGTATGAAACTAAGTGTTGATCCTATTATTAATGGTTTTATTTTTCTCATATTAAGCCTTTATATGTAAATTATTTATTGACCAATTATAGCACAACTATTTCTATATTAAATAAAAAAACCAAAGCATTGATCCGATGGTTGTTTAATGTCTAATTTCTAAACTAAAAACTATAAATGGTAGATAAATAATTCTTTTTTAATAAAAATAAATTTAATTATTATTTCAATTTTTACCTTCTTTGACACTATTAAAATCATTTTCACTCATGTTAGAAGGGAGTGTTGAATTTTCAAACGAAATATTATTTGAATCTGAGAAAGCACTTTCACCTATTTCAATTACTTTAGGAATATTAATACTTAATAAAGATCTGTTACTTGCAAATGCAAAATTACCAATATGAGTTACGTTAGGCATTTTAATTCTTGTTATTGATCTGTTCACTTCAAAAGCGGAGTCGGCAATTATAGTAATACTATCAGGTATTATGATGTAACCTTTTGCTTCAAAGCCATTTAAAATGATATTATCATTCAAAATGGCTAATTTATTTTCGTTTGAGTTTATTAAACTTTGTAAAAAACTTGTACCTCCAAAAGCGTATGAACCCACTTTTGTTAAATTTGGCATTTTGACATTATTTAATTTCATATTATTTGAAAAAGAATAATCTCCGATAGCGGTTACTTTAGGTGCATCTACAGTTACTAAAGCAGTTCTGTGAAATCCATTTGTGCCTATTTTAATTACGTTTGGAATACTAATTTTAGAAAGTGCATGTGCACCCTTAAACGCATCATTTCCAACTTCTATAACGCTAGGCATTTGAATACTTTTTAATGCATAATTATTAATAAAAGCACGTTCAGCAATTTTAGTTATAGTATTAGGTAAAATGATTTCGCCCCTTGCGTATTTACCATTCACTAGTATATTATTTATAATAGCTAATTTATTTTCGCTATAATTAATCAAACTATTAATAAATATTGTATTATCAAATGAACCTAAACCAATTTGATTTAATTTTGGTAAATCAAGTGTTTCTAATGAAACATCATTTGCAAATGCTAAGTCACCAATTTTTGTAACTAGCGGAATGTTAACATCTACTAAAGCACTATTATCTTTAAATGATTCATTACAAATTTCAATTGCTTTAGGTAAAATAATGCTTTTTAAGGTTTTGCTACCTTTAAATGCAGAATCAATAATTTTAACAATGTTAGGCATGTTTAAATTAACTATTTCTAAATTAGATGGTATTAATAAGTTATCTTCAAGCGTTCATTTAATCGAATTATTAATTAATTTGATTAACGAATAACCTTTTTCGCTCTTAATAAGTGAACCGTTATTTATGTAATTTTGAATATTATCTTTATCGATTATTAAATACTCTATTCCGTTTTCGATTTCTTTTTTATCCTTAATTTCGTTTACTTTTTCATTTTCTTCTTTTACTCCTTTTGGCTCATTATTAGAACAAGTCACTGTGCTTAGCATTGTAAAAGGTAATAATGCACCAACTAAAATTATTCATTTATTTTTTATCATATAACCGCCTTAAAAATGTTGTTAGGTTCATTATACATGTTTATGAGTTGTTTTTTTAAGTAAAAAATAACAATAAAAGGATTTTTATAAAAAAGTTCAGAAATAGTACTGTTTGTAGTGAATCCCAAAGTTATACCAAAAACAAACGAATAAAATATTTTAAATTTAAAACGAAATAAACAAAATAATTCAGTTTTATATCAATAAAAAAGAACTTACTAAGAATTTAAATCTTAAACAAAAAAAGATTAGATAACTTTAAGAAACTAGATTGTCTAGTTATTTATAAGGAGATAAAATATTGACAAAAAACTCATATCAATAAAATCAATATGAGTTTTATATTATTTAGATTATTTTTATATACAAATATTTCTTCTATAATCTTTTCTTATTATTTAATATCTATTTTTTTGTATTCTTCTTCTAAAGTACTTTTAGCATCTTTAAATAATTTTGATGAATCTTTATAATTGTAAGTAGTTAATAATTCTACAACTTTAGTTTCTACTTCTTGATATTTCAATGTTGCAGATTTTATAAATTCTCTTGCTTTTGGAAGTTCGATATTTTCTTTAGCTTTTTCTATTAAGTCTCTCAAAGTACTTGCAAATAGGTTGTTACTTTGTGAAAATTCTTCGTAATCTTTATCTCTTTTATTCTTAGCTTCTTCAAATTGTTTAAATTTAACTAAAGAATTATTAATTAATTCAATTAATTTAATTAAGTAATTATCGTCTGGAAACCTAGATTCTGAAGATTCAAGTTCAATTAAATGATTAATTAGATGTTCCTTTAAAATGTCAGAATATGACTTAGCCCCGCTTTTTGATTCAATTAATTCATTCGCTTGTTTCGCGAATTTTAATTTAATTTCCTTTAGAATTGTTTTTAATTCATCTTTTTTCATGTTTAATCCATTTTCTAAAGCAACAATTGCAGCTAAAACTTTGTCATAGCTCATGTTTTCTATATTTTGTGATTTGATTAATTTGTCAATTGTTGTATTAACTTCTTCGTATGTTTTTGTGCTTAATTCAAATTTTGTTTTTAATTCTTCAAAATTTGATAAGTCATCAGTTACTTTAAGCGAATTTAACTTTCTAACTGATTCATTGAATAATTCTGTAGCTAGTTGAATTGCTGAGCCTTTTATTATTTCAGCAATTTTAGCATCTTTATTAGAAATTGTATTATTTAAATTGCTAATTTCTGTGTTTTTACTTTCGATTGTTGTTTGCAAAACCTTTAGTTTAACGTTTTGTTCATTTAATTGTTTTTCTAATTCTGATTTCTGATTTTGTAATTTAACTAATGCTTCGCTTTCATTTTTTGATGCATTTTCAATATTTGAATTAGATTTTTGTTCATTTGTTGAACAAGATATTACCAATGATGGGGTTGCTATTAATGAACCTAATGGTAATAAAAATTTCATTTTTTTCATTCTTTTTCCCTTTTCATTATTTTAGTTGTGGAATTTTATTGTTATGATATATAATAAAATATTTATCTATAACATCGCAAAATTCTCTTAATGAATAAATTTATTCGCCAAATATTCTATCAAAAATTTAAAAAAGCAAAATTTTTTTAAGGATACAAAACATAGAAATATGAACAATCAGTACGAAATAAAAATAACTAGAATTTATATTTCAAAAAAGAAATAGAAATTCTAATGATTTAAATTTTTGGGAAATAATAGAAATGGATATTTGTGAATATTATTAAATTAATAAACAACAATTTCATATACATACAACAGTTGATGCTTTGACTTCTTTATTCTTTGCATTACATGCTGCAAAATAATAAATTAACACTGCCCATATAACATTAATCAAAAATATTCTTAACAGATAAGAAAAATCGCAATATATTTAGACTAACAAAAGAAGAATATTTTAATCGACTGATTTTACAGATTCTCCCTTAAAAAGAGCATTAAACGCAAAAGGAATAGAGTTAGTTTCTAGTAGTATTTCCATTTTAAAACTACATGTCGAGATAAATAATTACTCTCTTCAAGGATTCTTCCCATTACATATGCATTTAAAAAAATTAAAACAATTTATGTTTTTAATAAACATAAACAAGAATTGATAGATGAATACCATTCATGAAACAAGAAGCCTTTTAAACACAAGAAAATGTTTTTAAACTGATTAATTCAGAAAAAGGAGAAGGTAAACTTTTTTAGAAATTAAGAAAAAACTTACCAAGCAAATAATGACATCATGAGTTATTTGGAAGAAATTCTCGATGATATTAAAAAAATCACGGGCAGTGATTAATTTACATAACAAAAAAATTATACACATTTTTAAAATTATTTAAGTGATTTTTATACCAATTCAAGAGTGTAAGAGTTTGATATTTTTAATAAACAAAAAATTACCTTTAAAAAGTTAATTAAAGATAGATTTTTATCTCTTTTAACTAAATCAAAACATCATAATCTAATGAAATAATTAATTAATTTTTTAACAAAAATATGTAAATTTGTTTTACACTTTAGATAATCTCTTTACAAATATTAATATTTTATTTATAAAGTATTAAAAAATCGTCAAAACTGACGATTTGATTAGTTTTCTTCTACTATTGTTGCCATATCATTTTCTTTATTTAACACAGGTTTTACTTTAATTAAGAAAATAATTAAAGCAATAAAACCAACAATCGGAATAAAGAAACCTATAATGATTCCTATCTTAATATTGCTTAATTCAATAAACTTGTTACTAATTTTAACCACTTGTATGATTGAGATTATAAAGCTTATTACTGCTAATATACCTACAAGTGCTCATAAGAATGATGCATTAGTTGTGGCTGCGCTTATAATAAGAAATAACATTAATATCGGTCTTATTATTAATAAGTATAAGGCTAATTTTTTAGATGTTTTTAGGTTATCGAAATCATGTTTTTGATACTGAATATTTGTTTCCATTTTAATTCCTTTCTATTTATGTGCCTATTTAATATAATTAAAATAAACACATAAATGTTTAAAAGTTTAAACATATAGTTTAATGTGCTTATTATATAGGTTTTTTCTTAATACAATAGAGTTATTTTACAAATGATGTTATTTTATCAACTAAAAATTTATATTTATTATTATAAAAGTGATCTTAAGATAGTTAGATTTGTGTTTTTGATATAATTATAATTGTGAGGATATGAGTGAAATAAAATATCTTAATAATTAAAAATAACTTTAACTAATTATTAAGATATAAAAATTAACTTTTTAAAAATAAGTACTTTGATATTTTTTATCAAAGGATATTTTATTCACTAATAGCAACATTAAAGGGATAACATGCAAATAGTAAAAACAACCATAACTGATAAAATTTTAATAACAATTTTAACTTTAACAATTACTATTTTTAGTGCTTTTTCTATAGAAAGCGGAACAATGATTTGAGATTGAAATGTATCAATACTATCCAAAATTTTAGGAATTTTAGTTGCAACATCCGCAATTTTTGGGGTTATTGCTACTTGATGATTTTATACGAGGAAAAAACATGCATTTTTATTTGCAATTTTAAATGCATTATTATTTGCTATTTATTCACTATCATTGAATTTAGTAGCAGATTTTATTATATACATAGGATTATGTATACCAACTTTTATATATTTATGGTTTATAACAAAATATAAAAATAGAATTAAACAATATCGTTTTAATTGATTTACTTCAACTATTGTTGTTTTAATTTGAGTTATAAGTTTTATAATTTTATATTTTATAATTCCGCATTTAACCACTCTGTATGGTCACATAATAAAGTGACCATTGTCTTTTGGAGATAATTTTAACAACAAAATTTTAGGTAAAATTATTGCTATTTCAATAGATTCAACTTTATTAGTAGCAATAGTTATGATGATTTTAGGTATGAGATCATCATGAATAATTTGGCAAGTTAAAAATATTTTGTCAATTATATTCTTTGCCGGCATAGGTATTCTAAATTGAAGTGTTATAGTAATAAACATTTCTTTTTCAATTTTATCTTTATACATTTTTGTTAAAACTTTCACAAATAAAAAACAAATCATAGCAATTACAGGTCCAGGTTGTTCAGGTAAAAGCACATTATTGAATAACCCTAAAATACAGAAATTGTTGATTGATAATAATATTTTACTTAGAGATGAAAGAGAATATTTGGATAACGAAAACATTAATAATAACGCTTATATCAAGGCTTTATCTAATAATGGTAGTTATTTCGAAGCTGAAAAAATGTTTTTTGAAAGTCAAAAAAACATAATAATTGAAGCTAATTTAACTGATTCTAATCAATTGCTTGATCGTCATATGTCTGATAGTTTTTTACATGCTGACCTTTTAATTAGAGAAAATAAATTTACTCAACTTGAGAAAGAACATTGAATTAAGGAAAAATGAAAATATAAGTGATTCTTGATGAACAAACCTAAATTAGATTTATTAATTGTTATTAAAGCTCCGTGAGAAAATATTTATAAATGACGTAAATTAGCAACACAAGACATAGATAAAAAAAGAAGACAATTAGAATTTAATAATATAGACTTATTTGAAAAATTTCGACAAGAATATGAAACTAATGAAGAATGATTAAAAATAGCAAAAATGAGTTCTAAAAAAATAATTTTCCTTGATAATAATATTGATGGAGATAAAGGAAAAGAAAAATTAACCAATGAATTTAGTAAAATTATCAAACAACATTTAGTTTTAAATAAGTATTGTGCTATAAAAAATAAATTAAAGGAATTTACAGTAATAAAAAAATATTTTCATTTTTATTCTAATTAAAACAAAAAACAAAATTTACTACTTTTTGTTTTTGTTTTAATTACATAAAGTAAAAACTAACCTCTAAATGGATTTAATTTAGGGGTTAGTTTGTTTTATTTTGTAATTATTTTATTCATATTCGAACTCAACTTCGTTTCTCAAAACTACCATTTTAGCTTTTATAATTTTTTCGTTATCTTTTGCGTTTTTGATATCTAGATAGTTTTTAAATAAAAATTCTGATATTTTATTCATAACTAATTCATCGAGATTGTTAATTATACCACGAGCACCCATTAAGTGGTCTGCATTATTTTTAATTAACTCTGTTAGTTTATCGATTGAATCTTCAAAAGAAACGACTACATTATATTCATCTTCAACTTTTCTGAATAAGTTTTTTAATTTAGATTGTATTATTGTTTTGATAATTTCGTATTTGTATATGAAATTAAATGGAACAATATTTTTATCTCCTATACGATTCAATAGCTCTGGTCTATTCATATTTTCAATAAAATGTTTTTTAACTTCTTTAATAAATTGTTTTCTAACAGCAGGTTCATCTTTATAGTCCGCTGTTATTTCTCTAGTTCCTATGTTTGAGGTAAAAATAATAAATGTTTCAGAAAAATCAATTAATTCACCTTTAGAAGAGGTTAATCTACCATCTTCTAATATTTGCAAGAATTTATCTAAAATTTTTGGATGTGCTTTTTCAATTTCATCAAATAATAGTATAGAAAATGGATTTTCTTTAACTTTGTTAGTTAATTCGCCACCAGAATCATATCCAACATAACCAGGAGGAGCACCTATAAGTCTTTGGTCTGAATGTTCATGATTATATTCAGACATATCGAATCTAATTAATTTTTTCTCACTTCCAAAAACAAATTCTGCAAGGGTTTTTGAAATTTCAGTTTTACCGGTTCCTGTTGGACCAACAAAAAATAGTATTCCTTTTGGTTTGCTCATGGATTCACTATACATTAATCCGTTTAATCCTAAAAATGAGTTTGTTAAAACATTATGTATTTTTTCGATTGCATAATCTTGACCTTGAACTCTTTTTAAAAAGATGTTTTTTAAATTTTTAATTTTTTCATAATCGATTTTTTCTCATTCAGATTCTTTTTGGTTAAAAGTGGCTAAATTATATCTATTAACAAATGATTGTTTATTATCTTTAATTCTTGCTAATTGCAGTATTTCGATACATGTTAGCCCATCAGTTAATGCGACTGCTTTATTTAAAGTTGATCCTTTAATATTTAATTCCTTAGAATCTGTAGTTCTAAATTCTCTACTGTTATATTTGATTATATTTTTACGTTCTTCTATGTTTGGTTTTTTAATATTAACTTCAGCATATTCAATATTTTTGTTGTAAATATCTGTAATCAAATTGTGAGAATCTCTCATTATTAAGACTAATTTATCTTGGCCTTCTAATCTACCATAATCGCTTAAATAATTAAGTTTTTTATCATTGTCCAAAAATCTTGAGATTAAGTTTACTAAATTATCAAGGTAATTGTTTTGGTTATTTTGATTATTGAAAAAACTATCAGCAAAATTTATTACATAAATACCCGGGGTATGTGTACCATCTTCATCATCTTTGGTTTTTTCAATTATCTCAAGCATAAATCCATCTATATTGTCAATATTATCAATGGTACTATATTTATCACGTCCTTTTTGATCTAATAAGTTTAAAGCACCATAACCAGGAGTAAAATATTCTGCTCTTTGATACTTGTTTTTTATTGCAAATTGTTCCAAAATACCCTTTAAATCAACACTTACAAGATTATTTTCATCATCTGTATAAGTATATAAATCATTAACATTACCTACGATTGCAATAATATTTTTTTGAGATAGTTTAATATTTAAATATTCTAAAGATTTTTTCATTATTTACTATTCACTTTCATTTTTTGAACTTTTGATAATGGTCTAGCTCCTGAAACACCACGGGTAATAAGTTGTGAATTTTTAAAGTATCCATATTTTTTTAAGTCTTCTTCAACTGATTCAGATAAACTTCAACACATATGTCCTTCATAATCACCAATATCATAACTTACAGTTCCTTCTAAGTTTAAAGTTAGTGCAATAGTATTATTTTTTAAAAGAGGATTTTTAAATTTTGAAATAAATGAATATTTTGGTTTAAGTTTATTTTCTGAATCTGTTTGTACTATAAATTCAATACTTTTATGCTTGTATTTATACTTTTTGAAGATTTCTAAATAGGTTTTATTTTTCTTAAGAGCTTCATTGTATTGGTTAATAATTTCCTTTACATAAGGTGCATAATCTGATAATTCTTGGTAGTTATTAATGAACATAAATTCATTAAGTAATGACCCTTTTAATTTTTGATCTATATCTTGTTTTAAAACATAGTTTTTTAATTCTTCTTTTAAATATGAGTGTTTTTCATCATTTATTTTTTCTTGTTTTATGATTGCTAACATGTTTTTAAAATTATCGGGATTTAAGCTCATATTTTCATTTTGAAGTCTTTGTAAAACTATTTTAGATAAAAAACCATTTTCTAAAATTAAATCATTAACTTCACGAGTCTTTTCTTCTATTATTTGATCAAAAGAAACATCAATACTCATATTTTGAACTACTTTTAATAACCTACTCTTTTCAATATTATATTTTTCAATTACAGAATTATAATTTTCTCCATATTCTCCATTTAATTCACCTATTTCTTTAAGTTGGTTTTCAACAGAATTAATTTCACCCATAATTTTATCAATTCCATTTTTTACTAAATTTGAACTAGTAAAATTTTTCAATTGTTGTAAGTTATCTTTAATGTCTTGAATTTCTTTTTTCTCTGTTTCTATATTAATTTTAAACTGAATAAATGCAGCGTGACTCATTAGTTTCTGCCTCCTGATTTTGTTTCTTGTTTTTTAATAACTATTTTTAAATTTCTTGATGCTTCAATTACATTATTTTCGATATCTCTAATCTCATCTAGTGTAAGATTATTAATTTTATTCTTAAATTCTTTAGTTTCTGTATTATGACTAGCAGGATTCAATAATTCACTAATTATTTTTTTTATGTATTTTAGTTCATTAGTGTTTTCGTATTGAGAAAGTGTTTCTGATAAACTTTGGAATATTTTACCATCTAAACCTAATTCTTTTTCCAATTTAACTCTAATATCTCTTAAAAGCGATATTTTAAGTTCGAATATAGAGCCTTTTAATATTTCTTTGATATCTTTTATATTTTTTTCAAAAGATGTATAACCAATTATTTGACTTGTTTTAACCGGGTCAATTTTTATTGTTAAATTTTTATAAAACTTTATGTAATTATCTTCTAGAATATTGTTATTTTCATTATATTCTTGTTCATTAAATTGTTTATTCTCTAAACTAACTTTATATTTATAAATTTCATCTGATTTTGTATAAAATTCTTCAATATACTTTTCTATATCTCATTTTTTACCGAATAAATATTTATTCCCGTCATATTTAAAGTTTATTTTTTCATTTAATTTATTTCATTCGTTAAAACCGTTATCAACTAATAAATCGTATAAATTAGTTGAAAAAGCATTGAAATCTTTTGTTTTATACTCATTTGTTTTAGATAATATTTCTAATATATCTGTAGATTTAATGTACGGAATTTTATTAATCATATTTTTAGCATGACTGTAATCCAATTTATCAATTAGTGATAAGTTAGTCAAAAATCAATCATTAAAGTTAGGATTATCAATAATTTTATTCATATTTTGCATTAATAATTTAACTACGAATGAACTATATTTTCTATTTTCTAATGTTATATTTTTACTTGAACTAAATAGTTGATCAATATCGGCCGCTTCCTTAACAAACCCAATAACGTTATCTTTTAAATCATAAAAATTAATTTCGAACTCACTTAAATAAATGCAAAACATATTTTTATTACTGTCCACAAGTATTTTTTGACCAAATAATGACTCTAAATCTTTTTCTTCTTCAGATCATTTCTTTTTAGTTATTTCATTATTTAAGTTGACTGAAAAGTAATTTGTATTGCTAGTTTTTAATTCAAAACTATTTTTAAGACTTTCTATTTTTTCTGTGTTTAAAAGTTGTTTAATAAAATCTTTAATTTCAATAATAGGTTCAATATCTTCATCAACGTTTAAACCGCTTACTTTTTTTAGATATTTTCTTGTTGCTAATTCATTGGTGGTAATGCTATTTTCATCAATTGAAAAACTAAAAGCACTTTCGGATCAGAAAATATCGTTGATATTTATGAATTCATTTTTCGCTTTTTTGTTTAGTTTATAATCAACAAAAATTTTGTTTTCATTATAAGCATTATCTTCAAATTCAGTTTTTATTGAAGAGAGCAATGTAGAATCATAAGTATTATTATAAATACCATATTTATCTAAATAAATATAGCTTCCGTCATTTTTATTATCTAAATTAATTGAATTATTATCAATAATGTTTTCTTCTAAATTAATCAAATTTTTAACAAAAATTAAATTACGGTCAAGTGTTTTAGATTCTAAACTAATAAAATTATCTCTATCAAATTCTTTTTCAATAGTTGAGTGTATTATTCTACCATTAATTCCAAGTTGACTAATGTACATTTTTTTAATATCTTCAACACTTAAAGATATTGGTTTTGAAAAAAGAATAACTTTATTGTTGATCAATTCCACAAATTTTGCTAAAGCAAATTCTAAAAGTTTATCTTTTTTAATACCGGTAATATCACTTATAAAGTCAGTAATTGTGTAATTTATATATTTATCTAAATTATAAAGTAGATGAATTATAAAAAAATTTTGTAAATCATTTGATTTTTGCGACTTCTTAAAATGCGCTTCAAATAATACTTTTATTTTAGGTATTAAAAGATTGGTTTTAAATGTTTCCTTCATCGTTTGCCTCTCTATTCATCATTTGCATTTCTAAATGTATCTCCATCTTTTGAAATCTCAATATATTCTCTTAATATTTTTTTAGTTTTTGTTTTTATCTTATTAGCCATATTATCTCAAGCAGAAACATTAAAATCTAATTTTTCTAACTCATCAAAAGCTCCAACCATAATTAATGTGTCTTTTGCACGTGAAACAGCTACATTAATACGTTCTGCACTTTTGTAAAATTCATAATTTCTTCTATCAGGGTATTCAATTCTATCATCTCTTAACACACCTTTAGCTCTAACGAAATCTACTATTATAATTTCTTTTTCTCTACCTTGGAAGTTATCAACAGTATCAACTTTAACTTTATTAATAGCTTTTTGTTTGAATATATCTTTTTTATCACTTAAATATTTTTTAATCACTGAATTTTGTGATCTTGTCATAGAAATAATTCCGATTTTATCTAAGTCAAATTTTTCACTATAATTAGAATTGTTTAATACAATATTTTCAACTATACCTGCAATTATAAATGCGTTATATTCGTTTATAGTAGATTCTTTTGATTCGCTTTTATCTAATGTTCTAGTTTGATCAAAAGCTATATAATCATTTCTTCTGATAATTTCTCTTTGCATTTCACTAAAAAGGTGGTAATTGTAATTCATAAATTCCTGATTTATTTTACTTGTGTCCATAACAATAAATTCTTTATTAATTTTAATATTAGGATATTTATAATTGACTAAATATGAACTATTTTTATTAATTGGAGTAGTTAATTTTTCGTCAGAATCATAATTAACATTTACAACTTTTTGTATAGACTTATTGAAACGGTGTTGTTCAGTTAAAAAGGTGTAAAAATTTTGACTATTACTTACATCTGCTTTTAATTTTAGTGCATGAAATTTGAAAAATGGATATTTAAGTTCAGAAATTAACTCTCTAACACTTTCATCATCAGCAAATCAAGTTCTATCTAATCTTCTATTACTATTTTCTTGTAATTTTTTATTTCTTAATTCTTTAATGTCTTTAAATGCATCAAGAAGTTTATTTATTTCAATAGATTCAACTTGATCATCTGTTTTAGAACCTGTTTCAAAGTCTAAAACAGGTGGTAATTGTTTATAGTCACCTGCAAGTAATATTTTTTCAGAAAGCATACATGAATTTATGATTTCTAATGTACTACTTTTAGACACTTCATCCACAATCGTCATATAAATTGGATATTGTAAAAATAATTCTTTCACTGTTGCATTAGAGTCTTTGCGCGGATTAATTACCTGGTTTGCAGTTGTTGTTAGTCCAATTAAATTGATCAATTCATTTTCGTATATATAATCTGAAAATTCATCTTTAATTTTACTGTTATGTTCGTCTTCTCTAGCTTCAATTTTATCCTTAATTAATTGGAGTTTTTGGAATACTTTTTCATTAGTATCTTTTTGTTCATTAGTGTTTAAACTACTTAATACTATGTTATTATTTGATATTTCTTTATATAAATCTTTAATTCTTTTGTTTTCTAATAGTAAATCTAATAATTCGTCAACATTATTTTTTATTCGTTCAACTCTATTCCTATCAATTTCTGTTTTTATATCTTCAAATTTGTATATAACATCTTCTTTTATTAAATTGTATTCGTTTTCAAATACATTTAACAATTCGGTAAAATCTTCAATAGTTCACTTATTGAATTCATCTATAAATTCATTTAGTGACATATTTTTAGAATTCTTCTTAAGAGAATCAATAAAAGCAATCATTTTTTTATTAATTTCAAAATGTTTTTTTAATTTTCTACCGTCAATTATTTTAAATTTATCTATTATTTTTCCTAAAATATCATTTTTATTTTTCTTTAACGTTGAGTTAATTATTGCTAATGAAAAGTTATAGAAAGCATGATCTAAATCATAAATATTCGACTCATCTTCTTCGATTTCTTGTTCTTTGATTTTATCAATTTTGTCATTGAATTTTCTCTTTTTATTTAATTTTTTTCTAATTGTTTTATACATAATAAAGTTAGGATCATCTTCAGTAATAGATTTAATTCTATCAAAAGCATTCAATATTGCTTCATGAGTTGAAGACATAAGCAATACATTTTGTTCTTTATTATTAATAATATGATGAATTAAGGCACTAATTGTTTGTGTTTTACCAGTGCCAGGAGGACCTTGAAGATATGAAATACAAGGAGTTAAAATAGCTTTTTTTACGGCTAGTTCTTGCTTTTTATTCAATTTAATATCAGGGTGCATGTTTAAATCATAATTATTTATTAACGACTGACTTACTTTGAAAAAATCGGGATCTTCAATGGATTTAGCTAAAAGTGGATTTTTGTATTCTCCGGATTTAAAGTTTTTTAATGAATTATAAAATCTTTTATGTTTGCTAAACATACCGTAATCTTCATCAGAAAGAACGAAATCACTATTTTTGTCAAATTTTCTTGAAAATTGTAGCAATTCATTAATTTCAACATCTGTATCATATATTTTTTTAACATCTATAGCTCTTAAATTTCCTAATTTTGCATTATCAAACTTAAATGTGTAATATAGATATTTTTCACTTTCGTTTTTAATTGTTGAATTAATGGAATCAATTTCTTTTCCTAGTTTCGCTATTTCATTTTTTGATGTTTCGTTTTCTTTTTTATATATATTAAAAGTTGTTTCTAATTTATTTAATATATCTTTTTCTTTATTTAAAGTATCTTTAGAGTTTTTAACTAAATCATTATAACTGATAATTTCTTTATCTAATAACTTAATTTCTTGATTTATAATAATCTTTATTGAGTTATTTTTAGTTATTTTTTCTTCCAAAGAATTATTTTTTTCTTCTAAAATAGCTATATTTCTTTCATAATTATCTTCATCTTCTTTTTTTGAACCTTTTTTAGGTTTTATTTTATTTATTTGTTCATTATTATTTCTAATTTCTTTATTTAATTTTTCAATTTCACGACCAATATCTAATATTTCTGATTTTAACTTTTGAAAATCATCTTTTTTAGTATTTAAAATATTTTCATTATAATCGAGTGCTCTTTTTTGTTCATTAACCTTATTTTTTGAATTTTCAATTTCTGAGACTTTATATGAGTTTAAAAATTCTTGTTCATTATATTCAATTTTGCTTTTAAGATCAGCAATTTCTTTTTGGTTAGAAGAAATTTTAGAGTTTAATAATTCAACATATTTATACTCTTCAAATTTTATGTTTTGTCTATTTATTGATACTTTTTCATCACTATCATTGATGTTATAAAAATAAATGTATCTCTTTTCGTTTTCAACAATATTTATAAAATCCTTATTAAATTCTCTTTTTGTAATTCTGAAAATAAATTCAGTTCTTTTATCACCACTTCTTTGTGTTCTAAGAACAACAGGAAATATATTTTGATTTTTTCTATCATTTCCCTTGCTATATTTAGGTTTTTGATCATTAATATAATCTTTATAAAAATCTAGTGTTCTACCTAATTTAATCATACCATTATCTTTTTTCATATCTGTTTTCATTATAAAAACATCTTTAGTAACATCAAATAAAATGTTTTTTATAATGCTGGTATTGATATTTGTAGATTTAGGTGTCTGGCTAGTATAAAAATTTAATTTAAAACTATTTACATAATTAGTATATTTAGATAAAATTTCTTCTTCTAAATTATTAAGTATTGCAATTCTATCCAATTCAAAGTAGTCGCCATTTGATTCGTTAAAATTTGTCTTTATATTTATTGCAATATTATTCTGATTTTTAAATATTTGAGTTTCATTTGATAAAAAAATTATAAAATTTAACGATGAAACTCTCATCGGACTAGTAGTTTTAGCAAATAAATCATTATTTGTTATATAAAGTGATTTAATTGAATTTTGTATACTACTAAAAAATTCATTTATATCCATGTTTTTGTTAATTAAATTATTAGATTTTAATAATTTTTTTAAGTGGTCATTAACTGTAAAATCTTGTTTTCTGTTTTTAAATGTTTCTGCTTGTTTAGCATCTCCAATGTTCATTACTTTATTTTTATTAATTTTTATGTTCAAATCCATATCTTTTTTATTTTTTATACTCCATTAAGTTTTTTATATCATTTCTACTAATTTATATTATTTATAACTATAATATTAGTTTATCACAAAAAAAAAAAAAAACGGTAGGTAAACCCAAAAAAGCTCCTATAGCTATATAAAAAGTAAAAATTTCAGTTGTTTTGATCAATTTTAGCTAAATTTAGAGATGTTTAAAAGTAAATAGAATTCAAATTTAAAAATCCAAAAAAATTGTGCAATTTTACTTTTAAGAAAAATAATTTTTTATATAATATAAAAATATGAAAAGCAAGGAACTTTTAATACAAATTTTAAGAATAAAAGACATTCTTAACACCTTTAATGATATTGAATATCCTTCTAAATCTTACAGTGTCGAAGAATACTGTGAGAATCTTTTTGATACCGTCTCCCTGTTGTTTAAGTTAGCATTTTAAAACAATACGAAAGGAGACATTATATGACACAAAATGCAAAAAATAACTTACCTATTATTGAATTAAAAGAAGTTGTTAAAGAATTTTCTGATAAAACTGTTTTACATAACGTTAACTTAAAAGTTAATCGTGGTGAATTTGTTACTTTATTAGGTCCATCAGGATCTGGTAAAACTACTATTTTAAGACTACTTGGTGGTTTTGAGTGAACTACTCGTGGTGAAATTCAATTTAATGGTTATGATATAAAAGATTTATCACCTCACAAAAGAAATGTATCAACTATATTTCAAGATTACGCTTTATTCCCACATTTAAATGTTGAGGGTAATATTGCGTTCGGGTTAAAACTTAAACGTGTTCCACGTGAACAAATCAATCAAAATAAAATTGATAATTTAGAAACGAAATTAGCTCAATGAACTAAAAAAGCTAATTCAAAAATGAAACAAATTGAAATTCAGTTAGAACAATATACTGAAGAATTAAAGAATCTTAAAAAAGGTACATATCAATACAATAAACGTCAAAATTGAATCGATGATTCAGATTTTAAATACTCATATTGAGAAAACTACGTTAATTTAAAGAAACAAGCGTACGAAGATCGTCATTTTAAACGTAAAATGACTAATGCTGAAATGAACGAAAAAATCAGCAAAATTATTGATATTGTGGGACTAAAAGGAAATGAAACTAAAGCTATTTCACAATTATCTGGTGGTATGAAACAAAGGGTCGCACTAGCTAGAAGTTTAGTTATTGAACCTGAAATTTTATTACTTGATGAACCGCTTAGTGCTTTAGATGCTAAAATAAGACAAAAAATGCAAGTTTTATTAAGAAGTGTTCAACAAAGTTTAGGTTTAACATTTATTTTTGTTACACACGATCAAGACGAAGCGTTAGAATTATCTGACCGTATCGCAGTTATGCGTGATGGAGTTATTGAACAATACGATACACCTAAAAATATTTATGACTTCCCTAAAAACATATGAGTCGCTAAATTCATTGGTGATTCAAACGTTTTTGACGCAACGTTCGAATCAAACGGAAATATAAAATTACTTGGTAAAAGCTTTAAAACAATTCACGAAAAAAGTGAATTTAATACTAAAGAAGTTTTAGATGCTTTAATCAGACCTGAAGATATTGACATTATCTCAGAACCAAAAAATACTGATGGCAAAATTAAAGGTACTGTTACTGAAATATCATACCGTGGAAGCTACTATTACTTAAAAATAGAAACAGAAGATGAAGATGTTATTTATGTTGAAACAGCTAAGAAATTTGAATTAGAAGAAGTAGTTTACTTAAGTTGAACTATAGATTCTGTTCACTTAATGAAAAAAGACTCTAAGTGAGATTATTCACAAAATGATTTCCAAAATTAAACAATTATTTAGTTTCGATAAAAAAACAGCTTTATTTATCCCTTATTTAATAATTGCGATACTACTAATTTTACTACCAATCATCATGATTGTAGTAAATGCATTTGCGGTTCATGGATCTAATTTTGATTCATTTGTATTAATCAAAGATGTTAATACTTGAAGAATTATAGGTAGATCATTATGAATTGGTCTAGTATCTGCAATCTTATGTTTAATAATAGGTTTTCCATACGCATACTTTATTTCATCATCACAATCTAAAATTTTTAGAATTTTCGCTTTAAGCTTAATGATAAGCCCAATGGCAATATTCACTATTTCAAGAATTTACTCAATGAAAGTTTTAGCACTAGCAGTAGTTTCAAATTCTAAAAGTTTAAATAGTGAATTATTCATGATTTTTGGACTTACAAGTTTAAATTTACCATTAATGATTATGCCTTTATATACAGTATTTAAAGACATGCCACGTAATATCATTGAAGCAAGTAATGATTTAGGTAATAATAGTTTTCAAACAATCTTTAAAGTTATTATCCCTTATGGAACAAAAGCGATTTTAAGTGGTTTAGCAATGATATTTTTAGCAAGTGCTACAACATTTATTATTAGTTCCAAATTACTAACTGATGGATCGCAACTACAAACAATAGGTGAACTTATTAATAGTAAAATAAATCCAGGTAATAAATACGATTTAAGCACAGGATCAGCATTAGTTATTGTTGTTTCTGCCATATTTATGGGTATTTTCAGTTTATTCTTAATTTTACCAAGAGTAATATTCTACTTCAAGAGAGGTGCTCATTATGAATAAAGTGTCAACATTTTTTAAACGTAGTTACGTTTACTTCATTTTATTAGTAATTTATGTTCCGCTTGTTTTTGGAGTTATATTCAGTTTTAACGTTCCAACCAAAAAAGGTGAAGCTAACCCAAGTTGAATTAAAGGTACTTTCGATAACTGAGTAACTGTATTAGATTCAGGACGTGATTTAGCACTATTAAACACAATATTACTAGCAGTAATAGTAAGCTTTTTAGTAGCTACAATTAGTATTATTACTTCATACGCCATGTATCGTCAAAAAAATAAATTAGTTAAAACTACTTTAACTTCAACTTCAAATATTCCACTTATTAATCCAGATAACATTACAGCAATTGGTTTAGTTTTAGTTTTTACAGCTTTCTTTGGTATAGTTCAAGTAGATAACGAAGGATTCTTTAGAGTTATAGTAGGTCACACAATTATGGCTCTACCTTATGGTATTTCTTTAACATTACCACGTAGTGAAAAATTTAACAACAACTTATTTGAAGCTGCACAAGATTTAGGGTACTCAAAAGTAAAAGCATGATTAAAAACATATTTAATCTACATGATTCCTTCTATTATTTCTGTTGTTTTAGTTAGTTCTGTTTTAAGTTTTGATGATTTCATCATTGCAAGAACTACATCAAACACATCTACAATTGCAACAAAATTATATGAAGGTGCTTTCAGACCTTGAGCACTTGTTTTAGGAGCTATAGTACTATTTACTACTATTATTGGGAATTTAGTATATGCAAGCTACAAATTGAAGAAAAAATAGAAAAATTAAATTAGCTTCATTAGCTATAGCTTCATTAGCAGGAATCGCAGCTTTAGCTACAACAATCGCTGTCAAAAAACAAAACGAATTTAAACCAAGTTTTTTCAATTATAAATCATATATGTCACAAGACAATATTGATATATTACGTAAGTCATTTGATTATAAGGAATTTGATGAAATTAACCAATTTAGTAATGCTTTAATTAACAATAAAGCGGCTGCGGGTATTGGTTCAGATTTCATAGTTGCTTCTTTAATAAAAAACAAACTTATTTCAAAATTAAATTATTCTATTATTTTTAATGATTCAACTTTAGAACCAATGGTTGACTATGATTCGTTAAAAACTCAATTTAAAAATAACCCATCAGATCAATTAAAAGAAAAGCTAAATAAAGCCAAAAAAGCTCGTGATTTAGCTAAAAAATACGTTCAATTATCTTTACGCAAAGAAATATGAGAACATTTACAAAGTTATAAATTAGATAACGAAGACGAATTGTGAGAATACTTTTATCCATATTATTCTCAAGATATGGTAGTTTCATACAATACAAGTAAAGTTGCAGTGCCTGAAGAATATGCAAACAGTTTAGGTGCATTCAACTTTAAAAAATACTATAAAGAAAACGAAGATAAAGCACTTATAAAAAACCCAAATGCTTTGGTTAATATTTTAAAAGCATTATCAAGCGCAAATTACAACAACTGAGTTATTACTGATTCAGTACGTGATAATATGCTTTATGCATCAGCGTATTGACCATTACCAGAAGGTAGAACTGATCAAAAGTTCACTGGTAGTGTTGAAGAAAATGACGAATCAGAAAACGAAACATATAAAATTTTAATTAATTCATTTGTTGATTTAATTAAAGATGGAACCGGATATGATATAAGAGATTCAAAACACATTTCCTTAAAAGGTGATGGTTTAGAAATTGTTAATGATTTAACAAATCCAAAAAATGATAAAGGTTCAATTAACGCTTCAATTATGTATAACGGAGACGCTATTGATGCTTATTATAGTGAAGATAACTATGATAATGCCAAAGATGGTTCAGTTTTAGCTTATAGACCAAGTGATAACATATTACTAGTAGATGGTTTAGTAATTTCTTCTAAATTAGATAGAAAAACAAAAGACCAATATACTCAAACAATTTCAAATAGTTCATACTCACAAACACCACAAATTATTTTAGAATATAAAGAGTTAGTTAAACAAAATTTAGTGCCTACATTCGATGAATTAAATGATTCAAATATAACTAACATTCAACATTTAATAACCGAACTAAATACATGAAAAATATGAAAAGATATAAAACAAAAAGAATTAAGTGAATTAAATTTAGAAGAAGAGTCTATCACTAATTTCATTGAATATTATTCAAATTTAGTTAATTTATCAGATAATAAAAATTCAGAACTATATAAAGAATTTTACGATTTAAGAGCAAATGACGACGAAGAAGATGAAGATTTTGATAAAAAAGTAAATTACTACCCTTCAATAATTCAAAATGATTTATCTAAAAACAATACATCATTTTTAGATAAAATAGTTTCATTGATTAATTTAGAAGACCAAGAGTTAGAAGATAAAATCAATGAATTAAAAGAAAATTTAACAGCAATAGAAAAAGTAATTGCAGAAATTTTATTTTCAGGCGAAGAAAGTACTTTTAGTGCTCTAGTTGAATATATTAAAGATAATGAAGTACAAGAAAATGATTATAAAGAGTTAATCACTAAAGTGATTGCTCAATCAATTGCTTTTATTGATATTTCAAACGATGATTACATTGAAGATTATAAAAATCTAACAAATTTCAACTTTATAAACTATGTACCTACTCAAATAACTGATTATGAAGTAGTTTATAGAAATTATTTCTCAGATAAAGTTGAAGGACAAGATAAAAACGTAATAGATATTTACAAAATAGAAAATAACAAAAACGTAAGACATAAAGCGCTTCAACCTATTTCAGATTCTTTATTAAGTAAAATTACAACATATTATTTCGCAAAAACAAAATCATAATAAAAAAATGACGCTTTTAACATTGAAGCGTCATTTTTACTTTAATTGGTTGTTTTATTTTTATTTTTGAAATATGCAATTAATGAAACTATTGCACCAAGAGTAAGCAATCCGGCTAGAATAATAAATGGTTTAGTATTTAATCTTCCATCTGGTTTTTTACTTAATTTATCTTTTTCGGTAGTTGTTTTAGGTGTTTTTGGTTCTGTTTTTTCTTGATTATTTTCTACTGATGCAATATTGTTTTTAGTAATTTTATTTAAATATTCAACTGTTTCTTCGACGTTTTTAATTTTTTTAGTTGAATTAGAAATTTGTTTTTCTTCGGTTGTTATGTTTTTATATTCAGGACTATATGTTGAACCTTTTTTAATATCAGATAAAGAGTTAGCTATTTCAACAATATCGTCTTTATTAGTTTTAATTACTACCTTATCACTTTCATTTGGAGTTACTTCAACTTTATTACCATTTAAATAAATCGATTTAAATGCAATATTTTTATATTCTAGTTTTAAATCACCACCAATATTTGATTTAATTTTAACGTATTTTAAGTCTTTATTTTTTCAATCTAAATCAACTGTATAATTACCTCTAGCTAAAAGTCCCCTAACATTACCATCATTATATGCATCAGGTAGTGCGGGTAGTAACTTAATATACTCTTTATTTGATTGTAAAATCATTTGTGCGATACCACTAACTATTCCGAAATTAGCTTCAATTTGGAATGCGTTAGCGCCTTCTCTAATGTTATCTCACAAGTTATTCATGATATTATTTTGAGTAAACATATCCTCTAAAACTGAATGAGCATTATTTCCGTCATATAAATTAGCTCATAAGTTAATTTTATTCGCTTTACCTCAACCTGCTCCAAAATTACCACGAAGTTCTAATGTTTTTTTAGCTGCTTGAAGATGTTCTTCTTTTTCAAAAATATTTCCTGGGAATAATCCAATTAATTGACTTGTGTGACGATGTCTATTGTCAGTTGAAATTGTTCTTCCGTCCTTGTATTTATTATATTTGCCTTCTTCGTATCATTCTTTAATTTGACCATCATCACCAATATTTAATGGTTTTAATTTAGGTTGTTTTGCTTTAATTGATTCGAGTAATTTTGCATCAAAACTACCAGTATTAGTTTCTGATAAATATTTTGTTGCGTTAACATAATCCATAAATAATTGAGCAATTAATGATTGATCATATGTATTACCTAATGAAACTGTACCATGTTCTGGCGAGAATGAAGGTGCAGAAACTCATCTATCTGTATTTTTATCATAGTATAAAAATTTATCTCAAAATCTTGCAGTTTCTTCTAAAAGAGGGAAGATACGATCTACTAATAATTTAGCATCTCTAGTATATTCAAAATGATTGTAAATTTCATGTACTATTCAAGCATTTGAAGTTGGTGATCAACCTCAGTTAAATTGTCAACCTGGGGCACTATATCCAAATGGTGTAGCTTGAGTATGAGCTAATCAACCATTTTCTGGATTATTATTATCTGATTTAATATTTGAATATTCATCTGCTGCTAATCTACCTCCAAGACGTAAATCATCGATATAATCTAAAAGCGGAATTATAGTTTCTGATAAATTAGTCATTAACGATGCTCAATAGTTCATCTGTAAGTTAACATTTAAATGGTAATCGCTGTTTCAAGCAGGGTTATCTTCCATGTTTCAAATACCTTGTAAGTTTGTTGGTAAACTTTTATAATCTTGATGTGGTCTACTTCCTGAAATTGCTAGATATCTACCAAATTGGAATAATAATTGTTCAAGGTAATTTTTTGAATTTCTATCTAAAGTATTACGACGGTATTTATTCAATAAATCTTTTAAATTATTAAATTGAGGTTTTTTAGCTATATTTAACTTAACACGATCAAAAAGTGATTTGTAATCGGTAATATGATCTGTTTTAATTTGATCATAAGTTTTATTTAATTTATCTAAATTATTTCTAACTTCTTCAAGAGGATTGTAGTTTTCTTTTCTATATGTTGGGAATTTTAGTTCATAATTACTTTTTGATTGTATTACAAAGTAAATTTTAGTTGCATTAGAAATTCTTAATTTTTCACCTTCTTTAGTAACTGAATTTCCTTCACCTTCAATACCTTTGATTCTTAGAACACTAGCAAATTTTAATCCATTATCTTTAACTGTACCATCTAAACTAATTTCTTTTTTGTCTAAATTTACATTTTTAACATATGTTTTTAACTGTTCATTATTATTTGAACCACCTAAATCTAAATCAAAATTAAGTTTATTTTTACCTTTAACACTCATCGATACAACAATTACATCATCAGGATAACTAGCGAAATATTCTCTAGTGTATTCGGTTTGATCAACGTTATACGAAACTGTTGTCATGGATTTTGAAATATTTAGTGATTTTGAATAACCGGTAACAGCACTTTGTTGGAAATTATTTCTTTCGGTAATGTCAACATTAGCCATAGAGATGTATTTACCATATAAACGATCATGTGGTCCGATAAATTTACTATTAGCAATTTCTTTAGCTTGATCAATTTTACCTTCAGATAATAAACTTCTAATTTCATCTAAATATTCATAGTGGTGTTTTGAATTATTATTAGCAGTAATAGGGCTATTACCACCATTATTCCCCTCGTTTTGGCGAGGTCCACCTGTTCAAATTGTTTTTTCGTTTAATTGAATTCTTTCGTTACGAACACCACCAAAAATTGTAGCACCTTGATCACCATTACCTATACCTAAACCATTATTCATTCAACTTTCACGATTAAAATCAGTTATTATATCATTATATTTTAATTCTAAATCTTCTTCAATCTTAATAGGGTTCTCAGCACTTGGATTTGTTTGTGCTGCAATTGTAGAAAAGGTTGAAAATGCAACTACAGAACCTAGTGCAGGTATTAATATTCTTTTTAATTTCATTTTACTCCTTAAATGCACGTTTTTTATATCATTATAATATTAACATTTTAAATTTTTGCCTTTTTATTATGGTTTTTTTATGCATAAAAAAATGGCAAAATATTGCCATTTTAAAATTAATTATTTAGATTTTTTTCTTCTTTTTAAGAATGCAAATAATAAACCAGAAATTGCCACAATTGAACCAAGTGCAACACCTATTGCAATTCCTGTTGTACTCGATTTAGCTTTAGGAGTATATTTCTTTTTATTATTTTTATCTGTAGGTTTTGTATCTTTTTCTTTGTTATTTGTGCTTTGATTATTATTTGAATCAGTATTAGTTTCTGTATTACCTTTATTATTACTTGTATCTGTGTTGTTTTCACTACTATTAGTTGAATCGGTGTTGTCAGTAGTTTGGTTATCACTTGGTTTTACAACTGTTACCAAATTATTTCCTAAGATAAAGTTTTTAGAAACTTTAATTTCTGGATTTGATTTTTTGTTAATAATAACTTTACCAATAACAACTTTTTTATCTTTATCAACTTTTGATAATTCTACTTTGTAATCATATTCATCGTTTATTGGAATATTTAAATCTTTTACACTTAAATTATTTCAATCAACATTTTCATTTAAACTTACAACCGGTTTTTCTAATGAATCTTTTTCAATTTTATTAATTGTAAAGTCTTTATCATGTCTAAGATCTTTAATTAAACCTTTAAATGAATTTTCAGTTGAACCTAAGTATTCCATTGGAATGAATAAACTTGATGCTGTGTTAAATGTGTGTTTTCTACCGTTTTTAAATACACCATTTGTACCAACTGGTACTCCGCCAACTTCAACACCATCAACAAATAACTTAACAATTGCAACCATTCTATTGTTAGGAACAGTAACTAAACTTATTTCATGTCATTCACCAATTGGTAGTTCATAATCAAATGTATAATCATTTAATTCTTGGCTAAATCCAAATTTATTTGAATCTTTTTGTTTAGTTTTAATTGCTAATTCACCGTATGCTGTTGGTGCGTAGAATAATATTTCTTCTGGTTGATCAACTTCTTGACGTTTAATTTTGAATGTTATTTTTGTGTTGAACGGTAATTTTCCATATCCTAATTTAACTTGTGAATTTCCACCGTTAAGTTGAATTGCTGTTGTAATATTTTCACCAACTAAATCTTCTTTTAATAAGGTATTTTCACCTAATTCAATAATTTTTGCATCACCTGATTTAGATAGTAATTTTTCATTATTAGTTTTACCGTTTAAATCAAAATTAAACAATTGTTTATCATAATCTTTTAGTATAAATTCATGTCCTGGGTTAATTCCTGGAGCTAAATCTAATTTATTTACTATGTTATTTGTATAATCGTTAAAGTTTTGATCTAAACCTTCTCCAATACCTCAAACTCTTGTCGCAAAGTAAGGAATCATTTCTTTAATTCTTAAGAATTCATCATATTCTGTAAGACCAGTGTGGTGTGTATCTATAACTGAGTCACCTCAAACGGCAAATGATCCACCTAACATTTGTTTTGATCCTGCAGGAATTTTATTTCCACCAATTATATTAGCTTCATAACCATTATAAATTCCTGAAATGTTAAATCTATCACCGTAAGCTCCTCTATTCCCGTTTCCGTTTGGAACTATATATGTTGGTGAGTCTAATGTGTGAATTAATGAATATCCTTCTTTATACATTTGAACAGGATCTGCTCATTGTAAACTTCAAATGTTCATAATTACATTTGGTTTTAAATTATCATCTATTTTTTCAGTTTCTGATCTAAATCATTTAAAACTTCCTCAAATACGTACTTGAACTTCTTTTTCTTTGAAGTATTTAAACATATCATTTACGAATCTATAATATGCGTTGTGATCTGAGAAGAATTCGTCAGCACCAATATGAACATTTGTTCCTGTAGTTTTATCAAAAATTCCACCAGGGTTAACGTATTCGTCAAGTACATCTTTAATTAATTTAACTGCTTCAGGTTTTCTGATATCAATATGGTCAGCTAAAGATCTTCTTCCACCACCAAATTGTGAGTATCCTTGAACAGCTAATTCAGGATGTAATTTAGTAAAGGCAATAGCGTGAGCTGGGAAGTCTAGTTCCGGAACAATTTCAACACCTAACAATCTACTTTTATCAATAAAATCTTTGAATTCTGCTTTAGTATAGTGATAATCTTGGTTATGAAGTGTTACACCTTCATCATTTTTGTGACTAGATTCAAGTCTTCATCCTGAATATGCTTTTAATGCATTGTTTGATCCTTTTGCTTGATCATAGTAATCTTCTAAGAAAATTAAGTTATCTGTTAAGTGTACTTGGAAATCATTCATTTTATATCATGACATTTGTTTTACAACATCTTTTAAGACTTCCATTGAAACAGCTTTTCTACCTACGTCAAATGAAATACCTCTTTTCTTAAATTTTGGATAATCTTTCATTTGACCTTTTACTAATTTTTGTTCTGGGTCTAATTTAATCATTTGTAATAAAGTACGTGTTGATCAATAAGCACCAACTGAGTCAGTAGCTTTAATTGTAACTTTATCAGTAATATCCATTGAATATGTTTCGTTATCAAAACCAGGAATATTTTTGTCGGATAAATCAAATAAAATATTTCCTTCAGTTACATTAGAATCTGTTTTTAGAATTTCAAGATCCTTACCAAACATTTCTTTGTAATCTTCTTTTAATTCATTAAATACAGCTTCAATTTTTTCGTTTAATTCACCTTTAAAATAAACTTTTAAATCTTCATTTAACGCTAATTTTTCATTACTATCAGAGTATCATTCAGCAATTTCAACCCCAACTTTAGGTTTTTGATTTTTTTCCGCTTCTTGTGTATGTTTACCAGGAACAACAAAATTATATGATTTATTATATTCTCTATTTCCATCTTTATAATTTAGGTCAACTACAACTGTTTTATTTGTTAATGGTTGATAAACATTAAATTTATCATCTATTACTTGTTCGTAGTCTACAAATAATTTTAATTTTGACTCTTCTAATCCTTGTGGTAAAACTAATTTTGTTTTTTCGTTATTTAATTGTGGTTGTCATTCATCAATTATTTTTTGAATACGATATATACCTTTATCAAAGTCTATTTTTTTCTTATATGCTTCAAACTCAACAACTGCAGCACTTCTTCAACCATCATGGTCTGATTTACCATTAGCTTGATAGTTTTTAATTTTAAGTTTTACTGTTCTTGCATTTATAACTGATTTATCAAAGTTAGCAGTGATTTCTTTTTTACGATCATCTAATTTATTGTTAACATTATATGTATAAACTTTATTGTTTGCATTATCAATATTTGGATCCATCGCTTTTGAAGATGCGTAAATTTCAAATTCTGATATATTATCACGCTCAAATATAATATTGAATGATGATAATGTTTTACCACCATCTAAATTAACTGTTAAAGTTCTTTCTGGTGGTGTAAAACTATCGCTATTATTCTCTACTCTTGGTGTTCCTCATCTTGATGGTTTTGTTCTATTTCCATCAACTGCTTTATTTTGATTTAATGTGTTATTTTCGACTGCACTTGCAACTACAGCTTGATTTTTAAGTCTGTTTTCTTGTGCGTCGCCAGTTTTTTCTGTATCATTTTCATTTTTATCATTAATTGCATCTGCAGGATAAGTTCTAGGTCCGCCTAAATCAATTTTTCTCTTGTAAACTTCAAAATTGAAAATAGAAGCGTTTCTTCAATTAGCTTTGTTCACAACACCTTGAGCGTCGTAATTTGTAAACTTAATACGAATTTTTTTTACTTTTTTTATAGTTTTAGTGAAATTATCTCTAATTTCTTTTTTTCTATTATCACCTTCTGCGTTATATTCATAAACTTTATTATTATTATCTTCAATTCCATTAAAATCATTTGCACTTGTTGCGAAAATTTTAAATTGTCTTACATTTGCACGTTCGAGTAAAAGATTAAATGATGATATACTTTTAGGATCATTTAAAGTAATATCATAATTAACAGGTTGACTAGCATCATTTTTTGCTGATGCTCATCTAGAACCTTTATCATTATCTATTCCTTTGATAGGTTCATGACCATTTTCATTACTTGTTGCGCTTGCGGATGAATTTGATTTTAATAAATTATCTTGAACTTCATTTGTGGCACTATAATCTTCTATCGGTCTTTTGTATAGTTCAAAATTTGTTATGGAAACATTACTTCAAACTGTATCACTATTTTTACCTTGAGCATCAAATTGAAGAAATTTAATACGTATATTTTTTGCATTTATATAACTTTTTGTAAAGTTTAATTTAAAGTCTTTTATTCTATGTTCTGCATCAACATTAAAATGATAAAGTTGATTTGCGTCTATTTCATCGCTATTCGAAAATGTTTCGTTTGATGTTGCGAATATTTTAAATTGACGAACATTTGCTCTTTCTAAATTTAATAAGAAAGATGAAATTGTACTAGGTTTAGCTAATTTAATATCTATATGTTGTGGATCTCTTCTTTCATCAGATGCTCATCTAGAATTAACTTTATCATTATCAATGGCATGCGAAGCGGGATGGATTGATTCTTGTGTTGATGCTGTTGCAACTGAACCACTAGTAATTAAATTCTGTTGAGCTTCGTCTGTTGGGCTTAAATCTTCCGAAACTGCAGGGTTATTTTCTGCGTATAGTTTATCAATTTTTAAAATTGTTTTTTTATCTTCATTTTCATTCTTTTCTGAATTAACTAGAATCAATGATGCAGCACTAATTGCACCTACACTCATTAATCCAATTGAAATAACTTTTTTAATATTGTTTTTAAACATTTTATTAACCTCTTGTTTAATTAACTTTCTTAAATTATTTTGGATGGTAAAGATACCACACGATATTATTTTATGAAAATTAAAAGAATGATTCTTTATTTGTATTGTTTATTTTTTAATTTTTATTTATATAAAAAGTGGTATAATGAGCAAATTAATAAAATTGATTTTAAATTAAACTAAATTCAAGAGATTTATTAAAATAATAGTATAATAAAAGTAGGTAAATAATGTAACTTGTTTACATTTTTATTTTATAAATTCATAATAGGGGGTAATTTTAAGTATGAAAAATAATTTTGATGACAATCCAGAAGCTAAAAATGGTTCAAATATTGATCCAAGCGATAAGGAATGTATCGTAGAAGAAAACATAATTGAAGAATTTAGTAATGATTCTCAATCATTACTAAATAAAATCACTGGTAATAAATTTAACCAAGATATTGCTGATGTTTTATTTAGTGGTGAACAAATAAGAAATAAATTAGTTAAAAAGAATACTATTTATAATAGAACCAAAATGTCTAATTTTGGTTTGAAATTAAATAGATTATATTCTATTATGCCAATGTGAAAATTAATTTTAATCACTGTTATAACCGCAATCTTTTTTGGTGTAATAAGTGTATTTTTAGTTAAAAATGTTGGTATATATAATTTTGGACTAGCTGCAGTTGGTCAATCCTTAGCAAGACTTATAGTTGTATTTTTTAAACCTGACTCAGGTATTAGTGTAATAACTAGAAACTTAATTGAACAATTCGTGTTCTGAATAGCATATATTATTTTAAGTATCCCAATTTTTATTTTTGGTTATAAAAAAATAGGTAAAGTATTTGGACACTTAACAGTTATTTTCTTGGTTGTTTCATCAATAGTATCTTTTTCTATTGGTATTACACCAGGAACAAACTTCTCATTAATCGGAGACTTTTCAAATCCTGAAATTAAAGCGGTATTTGCAAGTATAGATGGCGGTTATAAAGAATCTTTAAGTTCAATTATTCCTCTTTTATGAAATGATGGTGGTAACATAATTGCTTTATTCATTTCCGCTTCAGTTTACGGTTTCTTATTAGCATGAATTTTTGCTATTATTCAAATCATCGGTGGAACAGCAGGTGTTACAGGAATTATTGGTGAATGATACGCTAATGAAAAACAGAAATCATTTGGATCAATTTCGGGTTATATGAATATTATTATAGTTATAATTGGTGTTTTATTAGGTTCATGACTACCAGGTTCTATATTATTAGATCAAGCCAATGCCAATTCAACAAACCCAGAATTAATCAAAGATATTACTTCAAAAGCATGAAAATTTGAATTATATTTATCTCCTAATTTTGTTGCTACAATATTAACAAACGTAGTATATATAGCAGTTTTAAACAAACTATATCCTAAATTTAAACTTGTTAAAGTTGAAATTTACTCAATGAAAAAACATAACCAAATTGCAAAAGTTATTTCTTCAGATAAAAAAATTGTTTCAGGATTAACAAAATTCAAAGCAAAAGGTGGTTATAGTTCTGGTGGATATTATGTAATTACATCAATCACATTATTTAGACAAGTAAATAGAATCATAAGTGACGTTCGTAAAGTTGACGAAGATGCATTTATTTCAATTACAGATGTTAGAAGTATCGATGGATATATATACTTACCAAAAAATAAATTCTAGTTTCATAAAATAATTTAAAATACAGAATAGGATATCTATTCTGTATTTTTTTCTATTGATTTAAGCTATAAAAGTTTGATTCCGAATTAAATTTAATTAAATTATCAGATAGCATTTTATTAATAACAAAATTAAATATATCAATTGTTTGTTGATTTATTGATCTATAGCCTATATATTCAAGCAACTTACGTTGTAATGATGCTTTTTCAATATAATTAATTTGTTTAAGTATTTTTAATATTATGTCTTTGTATTCGTAAAAACTTATTTCGTTAGGTTTTCTTCTATTTTCTTCATTATATCCATAAAACACTACACTATCTAAATCAGATTGATTATGCGCTATAAAGTTATTGTCTAAAGAATTATCATATCCTTGATCAATTCTTATAAAACCTTCATTTTGTCATTTTCTAATATAGTAATTATAAACTTCCCTTATTCTTTTGCTAAATGTAGAAGTATTAAATGAATATTTAAAGATATTTTGGAATTGTTTTTCATGTATGATTTTATATTGTTTAATTAAAGATTCAAACATTAAATCTTTATCACCTCTAAAATTATCATATAATAATGTACTTATTGTGGTTTGATCAAAGTTTGGTCAAATATTATATTCAATTTCTTCTGGTTCACGATCCTCAACAACAAAATATTGGTTAAGAGTATCATCCTCTTTTATTTTTGGTTCTATTTCTGTTGTAGATTTCACTTCATCATTTATTTCATTAACTTTATTTGAAATTTCTTCAGTTTTGTTAATGCTTGAAATTGTTGGATTATTAGGTTGATATCCCTCATAATTAAGTTTTTGTAATGTTTCTTTGCTAGATTCAATTGTTTGATTGATGACATTTAATAGTTTTTGTAATTGTTGGGTTTTATTTCTAAATCAATCAACACTTCAAACACGATAAACATTTCAACCTCTTGTTTTTAAAATTTCTTGTCTTAATTTATCTCTATCTCTTGTTGTTTTAGCTCAGTTATATGAAGCGGCGTCAATTTCAATACCTAGTAAATAATTGTTTTCGTCTTCAGGGTGTAACACAGCTAAATCAACCTTAAAATCAGAGCTACCTATATGTCTTTTCACTTTAAATCCATGTGAAACTAATTCATTATATAACTCATCTTCAAAACCATTTTTAAGTTCTTCTTGATCTGTTTTTTGTTCGTTTTCAATACCAAATTCGGCTATTCTTAAGTAATCTTTAAAGAATTGAACTCCACGCGAATTACTTCTTTCTAAATCTATATCCGTTCATGAAAGTGATGAAACCAAAATAATTCCTTTTTTAGCTCTTGTAAAAGCAACATTTAAACGTTTGTATCCATTTTTGTGATTAATTGGTCCAAAACGCATTGGAACATTACCTTTTTCATCTTTTCCATAAACACTACTAATGATAATAATATCACGTTCGTCACCTTGAACGGTTTCAATATTTTTAACAAATAATGGTTCTTTAGAATTTCTATCAAAGAAATGCTCAAATTCAGGGTGTTTATCTCTAAATTTTTCTACTAAACTTTCAATATATAACTGTTGTTTTATATTGAAAGTAACGATACCGATTGATAACTTATTACTATTTTCTTTCATAATATCATGTAAAAGATTGATTATAAATTCTGCTTCTACTTTATTAATACCGTTTTCAAAAATTCCTGAAACTTTTTGATATCCAATCGCTTCAAAACGAGCAGGAAGTCTATTTGCCGGGAAAGTAACTAAATCATCGTAAATTGCATAATTAGATGGATAAATTAATTGATCAAACTCTGAACGATAATGTCATCTTAATTTAATTGTTTTAAGAGCTATATTAGATAAATCTAAAATAGAATCAAAGCCTTTAATAGAAATATCATTTTCATCTTGATATTCTTCATCTATTTCTTCGTCATCATTTATTGTATCGAAGAAACTAGTAGGTGGTAATTGCTCATTGTCTCCAACAATAATCAATTGTTTAGAACGATAAATAGCTCCTATTGCGTTCTCGGGTCTAATTTGAGAAGCCTCATCAAAAATAACTACATCAAACTTAATATCTGTACCACTTAAATATTTACTTACTGAAAGTGGAGACATCATTAAACACGGTTTTAATTGTAATAATAAATTAGGTATTTTTTGGAATAATTTTCTGAAAGGCATTATTCTACGTGATTTATTTGCTTCAGCTTTAAGTATTTTAATTTCAGGATTTGATGCTCCTATACCTTCCATAGATGGTATTTGGCTTAATAATTTAGCATCAACTTTAATTTTTGCAATCTTTTTAATTTCTTCATCAACTAAAGCAAATTCGTTTTTAGATATTTCTAAGGTTGTATTTGTAAATTTATAAGAATCATTAATTTGATTTAAATGATAATCAATCAATAATTTATATAGTCTTTTTTGGAATATTTCTTTGTAGTTTGATACATCTGGTTCTTCTAAAATTTTGTCGACAAAATCCGATAAATTATTATTTTTAAGAGTAATAATGTTATGATTCAATTCAACTATTGATCTTATGTATGCTTGATCATTAACTAATTTATCTAAATTACTTGATAAATCAGATTTGTTTAAGTTTTTAATATTTAAAATATCTATATTAAATGCATTTTGTAAATGGTTTATATTATCAACTCAAGAACTAACTTTATTTAGTCATTCATTTATATCATTAATATAACCATAATCATTGTTTACACGAGTTATAAAATGTTCGGTATTAATTCTGAAATTACTTATCATTTCTTGATTTTTAATGTATGAAATTAATTGTAACATTTCATATGTTTGATCTAAATTATCAAATTTATAATCACTAATTTTATAATTTAGTTGTTGTATATAATCTTTAACTAAATGTTTTCTTATTTTATAATCAATAATATTATCAATATTATTTTCAAAAACAATTAGGTCAGATTTTTTATCTTTAGAAAAACTATTTATGTTTTTAAGAGCGCTTCTTCATTTAGAATTTAAAAATTTAAGAAATTTATTTTTATAATCAAAATAAGATTCTTTAATTGTATTAAAATCATATGAATCAATAGAGTCCAAATTATATAAATTAGATAACTGTGATTCTAATTCATTAATTTTTTTAGTTTCATCAAGAATGTTTTTGTATAATTCTATTTCTTTATCTAAATTAAAATTAAAAGCATCTATATCTAGTTTTGCTTGATATTTATTTTTAAAATTAATTATTTTTCTAAAGATATTAGTTATCACTTCAATATTTGATCCAAATTTCTCTTTATTAAACGTAAAGCTTTGATGTTTTTCAATTAATAAGTCATCTATTCTATTTATATTTAGTGAAAGGTTAGATATTAAAGAAACTAAATCTTCTTTTTTTATTTCATCATATGAGTGTCATTTTAGACCATATCATGAATTTTGCTGTGGTTTTTTATTGAAAAAATTAATTCTTTCTTCAAGTTCGACTAACGAATTAGAAATAGATTCAATTTTAGGTAAATCTAAGTTATAAAAATTATCAATTTTAAAAATTAAATCATTGAAAGAATCTAATTTATAGTAATTAGAGATCATATGATATAAATTCATCCCAATTGGTTCTTTTTGAATGAGTAATTCTTTACCATAATTATTTAAAAATTTAGATGAATTATTATACTTAGTGTAAATATTTTCAATTTGAGAATTGATTATATTAATTGTCTTGTTCCCTTTTTCAAGAGATTTATATAATTCATTTAAAATAACTTTTTTATCTAAATCTTCATTATGAATAGGTATTGAATATGATTCTAAACCTATTTTTTTAAGATTGTTATAAACAACATCTAAAGCCGCTTTCTTTTCTGAAACAAAAAGTATTTTTTTACCTCTTGCTAGTAGCTCACTAATTATATTTGTGATTGTATGAGATTTACCAGTACCCGGCGGACCTTGAAGAATAAAACTTTCACCGTTTATAGCTTTTTGTATCGCAATTTCTTGTGAAGAGTCAGCGTCTAAAATATGATATAACTCATTATTTGTAAATTTTTCTTCAATGTTTTCTTCATCAATCTTGTCGAATTTTTCTTCATCAGTTTCAACATTAGATAAAACTTTAATAAAGTTATTTAAAACAATTTTATTTTCGTTTTCTTCTAAATCTTTATACATATTTATTTTTGTAAAGTTAAAAACAGATAAATATAATGTATCAATAATTTCTCACCTATGATCAGTAAATTTGGAAATTAAAAGTTCTTTGAACTTTAAATATTTAGAATAATTATCTAATTCGTTATCTAAAATTGACGAATCTATTTTTATTTTATAAGTTGTTTCTAATTTTTGCAATAAAGTTTCATTTGGTTGAAGTACAGATTCATCATCAAAATTCAACTGATAAACTCTTTTTTTATTCTTACTTTCTTCTTTTAAGTTAGTTGGTATTAACATTAAAGGTGCATAATGTTCATTATCATCTTCTTGTGTTTCATATCATTTTAAATATCCAACAGAAACAAATAAAGTATTGATAGAAAACTCATCCTGGAAAGAAGTGTAATTTTTATATAATTTTTTTAATCTTTCATCTTGTTCTTTTCCGTTAACACTTGAATAAACAGATTTTTTGTTATGAACATTAATGTTATTGTTAATTAATGTTTCAATATCTAACTTTTCAGTTTCTGGGTCTAAAATTAATTTACGAGTGTCAATATTCTCGATATCTACACTTTTATAATTAATTGTATCGTTTAAGAAAATATTTAAATTTGGTGTTATAAAGGGCAACCCAACTTTATTTTTATTCGAAAAAATATTAAAATTTAATGCTTTATTTCTTAAGGTTAAATCTAGTAATGAATTTTTTCAAATTTTTAAATTTTCTAATATCTTATTACTCATTTTTCTCCCTCATATTAACTAAAAATACTTAGTTTAAGTAAAATATATTTTAATTATATTACTTTATTTTTAAGTAATAAAACAAAAACAAATATTTAAGCATTAAATTATATTTCTTTTGATTTTTTTGACCTAAATATAGACTTTAAAATTTATTTTTGTTAAATTTTTGTTATGCTATAATATTCTCAATTTTGAAAGGAAAAAAATGAAATTAAAAATTAATAAATTATTATTAACTTTAGGCTCTTTAGCTTCATTGAATCTAATTGCATTAAGTTGTACAAATACAGAAAGTAAAACTAAAGAATTAGAAAATAACAATAAACAAGATAATCAAGGTGAAAATAATCCAATTAATCAAACTCCTAAAAAAGAAAATATAACAAAAACAGATGAAATAGAGGGTGAAAAAAACCAAGAAAATAACACATCTCAAAGTAATGAACCAAACAAAGAAAATACTTCAGATGCTGCTGCAGACATAGATACAAATACCCCTAAAGAAAACCAGGAAGACACAAATAACATTTCACAAGATAGCTCTTCAAATAGAGAAACACAAGATGATACTAATAAAGAAACTGACGAGAAACAATTAGATGAACATGATTTATATTGATTAAGAAAGAAACATAACGATAATATCGATGGTTTATTCCAAAAATTTGAAATTAATTATATTAGCAACACATTAAATGATTGATTAATAGATAAAAAAGGTGATATAAATCAAAATGAAGCTAAAATAAATAATTTTAAAAATAAACTTAATGAACAAAAGAAAGAGTTTATTATATCTCTAGAAACATCTAAACACACTAAAACCGAACTTGATAAATTATTTCAAAACGCAATACAAGAAGTGTTAAAAGTTACTAATGAAATCGTTAAAGAAATTAAAGAAAGTGATAATCACGACAAAAACTACTTAAACACTATTTATAATGGCAAAAACGAAAAGCAAATTACATTATATAATTTATTTTATTTATACACATTAGGTAACGAATTTAAAAATTCATTTGATAACCACAGTATGATTTTAAATAAAGAACAATGATATACAAAATTGAAAGAGAAAGTTGAATCTGTAAGTTCTATAATTAGCAACGAAAAATCATTAAATGAAGAAGTTAATAAAACACTTGATTTAATGCTTGCTGCTACAACAGAAGCGAAAAAATAAACAAAAAAAGCACACGAGCGTGCTTTTATTTTTTACCCTTTGTATGAGTATAATTTCATTATAATATCAACTAACTGTTCACTTCTTTTATTGATATTATCAAGGTATAGCTTAACTTCTTGGCTATTAATTTTAAATTTTTCGTCAAGTAATGTTAATTCATCAATATTATTACTATTAAGTCTTGAAAGATAAAGATGTTTATCTAATTCTACATAATCTCCTAGTAATACTAGATTATTTTCTGAAACTTTATTTAAGTCATTTGAGTTTTTAGATTTTTTACCTTCAAGAGATTTAATTGTATTTGTATGGATTAAACCATAGTTACCAATTTTACCTAAAATATTAATTACTTCAATTTCTTTAAAATTATCTTCGTTTAATTCGATATTAAATAATTTAATAATTTCGTTATGTGAATAATCATTTTGAAATTCCACAAATAAAGAAGAGTCTAGAAACTCATTATCAAACTTATTGTATTTATTAAGTATAAATGAGTTTAATCTTAACATTAATATTTTTTTATCTTTTTCTACTTTCTTAGTATTTGCGTCAATATCAAGCTTTTCAATATCTTTGTTGTTATAAAGCTCGCTTATTTTTTCTCTTAACAATTCATTTGATTTGTACTCACCTGTTTCAGGGTTAATGTATAATGTTTTATTAAGTTCTGGGTGAATTTTAAATAATGCATTTCTGAATGTTTTTAATTTAGCTTCAAATTCATATTCATCAACTTGATTTATATCGTATAATTCACCTTTTTCTAAGAATATTTTAGATAATTCAATAATCTTTTTACCAAGAGATTCACCGGCAAACATTATATTTTTTCATAAGAATCCAAAACGTTCCATTTCATAAATTAATTTACTAATTTTATCAATGTAATACTTAATATCTTGAACCTCATTCTCAAAGAAGTTAAATTTACTTAAAATAGTATAAATTAAAGGTGTAAATACTTTTGTATTACCGTCATTAGTTAAATTTAAAATTTGTGTTGAAAGTATTGGGAATGAATTTATTTTCTTTTTAAAATTATTAAATCAAAGGATTTGTTCTTTTTCTAAACCATTATCTTTTATTTTATTAACTATATTATCAATATTATTTAAATTACCAACTCTTGAAAATTCAAAATTAACTATATGTTTAAAGAAAATAAAGTAAAACTCTTCACCTGATTCATTTCATGTTGATGATGTTTTAGATAAAAACTCTTCAAATTTGTTGTATATAATAGAGTTTTTAGAAATGCTAAATCTATCTTCAATACTTCTTTTTTTAGCAAATCAATTATTTGATACATAAATTGAATTATAAAATAACTCTAAAAGATTCATATCTGCATCTTTTGTTTCTTTTTGTTCTTTTCTAAAATATTTATCAAATATATTTTTATTTAAATTAACTATTGTATCTATTTTAAGACCTTTATCTTTTGATGATTTACTATCGAAGTGAGTTATTAAACTACTTTTTACTAAGTCTAAAACACTTAATTCTTTACTGTGTAAGTTAATATTTCTAAAAATGTTAATTTTTTCTGTTGCGTTATTAGCAATATCAGTAAAAATAGTTGTTGTAAATTTAACATTTTTAAGTGTAAATATTACAAATTGTGAAAATTTTCTTAGTCCATTATGATCTAATATTAAGAATTTTGAACTAATTACTTTAGACAATTCAATAGCATTATTAATGTAATTATTATTTGCTTTAGAATTGAAATCACCTAAAATATCATGAATAGTATTAAAATTATCTGAATCACCTGTTTCAAGATTTGTTCCTAATTCTTGAATACGTCTTCTGTAAACTACTTTACTATAAAAATCTTTAAACAGTATCAAGTTTTGATAGTGAGGATCATGCATAATTCCGTCCTCATTTTTAAAGTGATCTAAAAATAATAAACTTAATTTTAGTAATACAGTTAATAAAATTATAAAAGTCATTAACCTTTGTTGTCCGTCTAATATTTCAGCATAATTATTTCCAAAAGAAAGAATAATGTTATTGAAAAATGCATATTGTTCTTTATTTGTAGAATTTTGATTATTCATGCTAGAAATAATATTACCAACTAATTCCTCAACTAAATAACCATTTCACATATACACCCTTTGGAATGAAGGGATGTAAAATTTTGTTGCATCATTTAAAATTTCACCTAAGCTAAATAAATGAGCAAACATTGGTTTTAAGTTATCACTTTCTCTAGAGTTTATAGCAACTAACTCTCCAACAGCATTGTCTTTAATTCCTAATTCTCGAACTAAAGAATAAATTTTGTTTCATGAGTCATAATCTTCAATATTTTTCTTAACTCATGAGTTATCTTTAATTTCGTGTGTTTCAAAGAAACTTGATAAATTATTGGTTAAAACATCTAAAATAACTTCATCATCGAAGTATTCATTATAAAAATATGTAAAGTGTTCTAAATTTTTAGCTTTAATCATTAAGTGATCTAAAAACACACCTTCTTTTTGATTAAATTTAGCATATATATTTGTTAATATTCTAACAACTTGAACATCTTTATTTAATGTAAGTAATGCTCTTTCCTCAAAAACAACATTATCAATAACATCAAATAAATATGGTTTTGAATACTCTTCAAGATAAAATCTAATGTATTCTTTAAACGCATTATCTCAAGTTTCATGTTTTTTTAATATTCTTGAAAAGTTGCTATTGAATTTATAATTGTCGTTTTTATATACATTCAATATCTTTAAACCAAGTAAAAAGTTAATTATTTGGTTGTAAGTACTTAATGATAAATTTTCTTGATAAATAGAATATCTCTCATTATTAGTACTACTATCAATTATTTTAAGTGAGTAATTGTTAGTTTCATTATCTCCATAATTTTTTTCAACTATTTTTACCAAAAAATCATCGTTTAAATATCTCTTTATTCGATCAAAATCATTTTTAAAAAATTTTAAATAATTACTTACATCTGTTCCAACAACTCAAATGTCAACACCTTGATCTTTAAGTAATTTTTGCATTTCGTTATTTATTTTTTTCATTATTTATATCCTCTATTTCTTTAATTGTTTCAAATATATTTTTAATTGCTTGTACAACAATTGAGTTCCCTGCTTGCCTATATAAAGATTCTTTAGTTAAAATATTATTCTTTATTAAATTATTTAAACTATCAAAATCATTTCCTTCAAAACCCATTAACATATAAGCTTCTTTGGTAGAAACAAACCTATACGGTAATTTAGTCTCAATATCATTCGCATACTCAATAATACCTACATTTGGAATTCTGTCTTGCTTTGTAGTGACTGTATCAATCACAAAATTTTCCGATTTATTTAAAACTTTCTTTTTAGAAATTTGAAAGTCCACCATCCTCTCTCTTGAAGGTGTTTTATTAATTATAAAAATGTCATTATTGTCATTCCTCTCAAAATCAAAAATTTCTTTAAAATATTTCTCTCTTTTTGCTAAGCTTAATTTTTGTTTTTGCATCTTTTTATCTAAATATTGTTTAAATTCTTCATCATTACTAAATGGAGTTTCAATGTTTTTTAAAAGTGAAATGGCAAACACACGTTCTCTTTTCTGAATTGAACCTGCATCCAATGCATTTATAACTGTTGTAAAGGTTTTATAACCTAATTGATCTAAAACCCCTTTTCACCCCTGATATTCATTTATAAAATTTTTAGATAATAAATTCTTGACATTTTCCATAACTAAATACTTCGGTTTTACCTCAGATTCATCTAGTATTCTATATATTTCTCATACTAAATTTGATGTAGATTCTGTGTTATTAATACCCTTAGCCTTACCCATGCTTGCTACTGATAATCCTTGGCAAGGGAAAGAGTACGTTATTAAATCAATACCTTCTTTTTTTATTATTTTAGGGTCTAATTTAGTAATATCAACTTGATTATTAGTTAATAAAATTGATGCTGCTAAATATTGTTTAAATTTATAATCTTTTTGCCTTATTCTTGAAGGTTTTTTAGAATCTAAAGAAATTGTATATTTCCCTAAAAAGAAGTTTATTTTTTCTTCTGTATCTAAGTTATGTTTTTCTAATATTTTTAAATATTTATCTTCTAAATTATGGTGTATTTGAGCATAACTTATATTTGCTCTTGCGTCTCAATCAGCAGTAGCTTTAACCTCAAATATATCCTTTCTATACTTCTTGTTTAATTGCGTTATAGCTTTTTTCTGTGCTCCAATTCCTGAAAACGTCTCTAATACTTTTATTTTATTTTTAGTTTTTCGCATTAAAAAACAACCACATTCTTAAAATATGGTTCCTCAAAATTGGTAAAAGTATTAGAGACTGAATTAAAAACTGGCTTATATATATATATATATATGGTTTAATTTTCTGTAAATATGTGTTCATAATTTTCCTAAAATAATTATACATAAAAATAATGCTTGTAGGACTTAAAAACATAAAATAATACTTGTAATATATTAAAATAGATTATAATTAGTGATTTTCATAAAATTTACTTGTGAACTTTGTATATGGACACATTAGTGAATTATAATCATTTAAAAACTGCATATTATACAAAATACTAGTATTATAAAAACTCATTTATGCGTAAAAAAATGTATTTTTGATATAATTATATAATAATTAAATTAGGAGAATGCATGGAAGTAGAAATTTTTAACAACAAAAACAAAAAAACACGTAGAGAATTAAGAATTGAAGTAATTTCAGTTTTATATAAATATGAATTACTAGGTGAGAAAATTAATTTAGAAGAAGTTAAAGAAGAGTTTAACTTAAATAACGAACAATTAAAAACATTAAAACGTATAGAAAATTCATATGTTTTTAGTAAAAACATATTTAATCGTTTATTAAACGAGAACTGATCATGAAATAGAATCGACCCACTTATAAGAGCTATTTTAATCAACGCTGCAAGCGAATTTAAATTAATACAACCTAAAATAGTTTTTAACGAGGCTATTGAAATTACAAAAATGTATTATCCACTTGAAGAAGGTGAACAAAACAGAGATAAAAAGAATCTTGTAAACGGAATACTAGAAAATTTTTATAAGGCTATTTTATTAATCGAAAATAAAGCGAAAAACGAACAAAACTAAGTAATGCAATGATTTTGAAATAAACTATTCATTAATTCCTGAAACAAAACAATCAATTACACTTTTTTAATTTTTAAGGAAATGGGTTTAATTGAAAAAATTGAATTAAATCAAGTTTTAAAATTCTTGAATAATAAAAAGTGAGATAACATAGAGGAATTTATTGTTAATTTTTTTAAAAAAATAACCTTTACAAAAAATCTAGATGAAGATAAAAAAATAATGATTAACAATTTTTACACATTTGTTTTTTATCACGCTTATTTTAAAAAATGAAAACTACAAAAGTTTAGTTTACTAAAAATAATTAATAAAGAAGTAGACGAAATTGAATTTAACCATCAAAAAAGACATTACTATTATAACTTTTTAGATGAATTCAAAAAAATCAAAGACTACAATAAATATTTAATAAAACTATTAAGAAAGGTTATTTAACATGAATGACGATATTAGAAAACAATTTCCTATTTTAAACAACATTACATATTTTGATAGTGCAGCACTTGTGTTAAAGCCTTCGATAGCTACAAATGCTATTACCGAATACTACACTCAAAAATCAATTTCATCACGTACAGCTGATACTCCATTAGGTAACGAAATTAATCAAACAATAATAAGTGTTAGAAATAAAGTTGCAACATTATTAGATGCAAAAGATTCTGAAATCATTTTCACAAGTGGAACAACAGAATCAATTAATCTTTTTGTTAAAATGTTTGAACAACTACTTAAAAAAGATGATGTTATTTTACTTAGCTCTTTCAACCATTCTTCAAATATAATACCTTGAATTGAAATCGGAAAACAAACAGGTGCAATAATTAAATATAGTGAAAACTTAATTGAAGACATACAAAATACATCAAATTTAAAAATAGTTTCTTTAGCACAAGAAACTAATAATTTTAACCAAGATTTTGATATAGATAAAATCTACAAATTAACAAAAGAAAAAGGTGCGTATTTATTTAATGATGCTGCACAAGCAATTTCTCACCAAAAAGTTTCCTTTTCATTTTCTGATGCTGTAGCTTTTAGTACAAATAAATTTTATGGACCAACAGGGCTTGGAGTTTTAGCAGTCAAAAGTGAATTATTAAAACAAATGAAACCAGTTAAATTTGGTGGTGGAGCTATTGATGACATCAATAAAGATTCAACTTGAACTCTTAAGAAAACTATTGCCGCTTTTGAACCTGGTACTCCTGATATTGCTGGTATGTATATGTTTAATAAATCTTTAGATTTTTTTAACGAAATAGGTTACCAAAGAACACAAGAAATATTACAAAAACTTTCAAAATATTTACATGAACAATTATCAAAATTAGACAATGTTGAAGTATTTTCAAAATCTGGAGATTATATTGCTTTAATAAACGTTAAAGGAATAAATTCACAAGATGTAGCTACCTATTTGGGTTCAAAACAAATTTATACAATATCAGGTATCTTTTGTGCACCATATTTAAGAAACATTAAAGAAGAGTACTCTTATTTAAGAATTTCTTTAGCAATTTACAATAACTTTGAGGATATTGATAAATTAATTAATGAATTAAAAAACGGGGGTGATTTTTATGCATTTTAATCCAAATCAAGCAAGAGAATTAATTATGTCTCATTATACAAAACCAAATAATAAAATGGATTTAGAAGGTGAATTTCATACATGTTTTAGTACAACATGTTCAGATAAACTTAACATTCAAACAAAATGAGAAAATGATAAATTAGTTGATGTTCATTTTAACGGACACGGTTGTGCTGTTTTTATGGCTTCTACAGATATATTCTTAGACAAAATCAAAGGTTTATCACTACCAGAAATAAAAGAACTAACACTTTTATTCGAAAAATTTGTTAACCAAGAACAAGTTACAGAAGAACAAGTGGCTTCATTAGGTGATTTATGAGTGTTTTTTAACACAAAAACACACTTAAATAGAGTAGCTTGCGCTTTATTAACACCTAAATACTTTTTAGAAAATGAACAATAAATATATTTTTCATATTGACTTTGATTCTTACTTTGTAAGTGCGATAAGGACAATAAAACCACATTTAAAAAATAAACCAGTAGCTATTGCAAGATCAGAAAAACATTCTGTTGCAGTTTCTATTAGTTACGAATTGAAAAGCTTAGGAGCAAAAACAGGTTCTAAAGTTTATGAAATTCTCGCAATTGAACCTAAAACAATTATAGAAAAACCTTATTTTAGGTTGTACCAGTATCTATCAAATAAGATTTTTAAATTTTTAAAAGCTAATTTTGCTTCAAAAATTGAAGTAGGATCTATCGATGAATGTTATATTATCCCTAAAATTGATCTAGAAAACAAAGAAAAAGCTATTAATTATGCTAGGAATATACAAAAAACCATTTTAAATAAATTTGATATTCCTATTACTATTGGGATATCAGTAAATAAATTTTATGCAAAAATGACAACTAATATTTCCAAACCTTTTGGTATAGGTTATACTGATAAAGAGAATTACAAGGATAATTTCTTTGATTTAGATATAGAAAAATTTCATGGTATCGGTTCAAAAATAGCTAACAAGTTAAGACAAATAAACATCTTAACTATCGGAGATTTAGCCAAAAAAGAAAAAAACGACTTTGAATTATTGCAAGTTTTTAAAACAACTGCTTATAAATATTTAGATAGTTTAGATATTAATAAAAACGTTGATTTCAATCTTGAGCCAGAACAAAATAAAGGTATGGGTAATGAAATTACTTTCGAATTTCAATATGATGAAATTGAAATTCTAGATAAAGTAAAAAACATAGCATTTAACCTAAGTCAGAGATTAAAAAAAGATTTTTTAATAGCTCAAAATATATCATTAGTAGCAAGAAATTATGATAAAAAATGAAAAGCATATAATAAAAATATATCACCTACTGATGATGCAAACGAAATATATAAACATTCTAAAAAATTAATCGATAAAAATGTTGCTTTAAACAATATAAAAGGCATCGGGATTAGAGTTTCTAAATTAGTAGATAAAGATAGTATTTATGAATACCATTCACTTCTAGATAACCCAAAACAAATTAATAACCAAAACGAAAAAATTGAAAGCATTATCGAACAAGTAAACAGAAAAACTAAAAGCACAAATGTTTTTAGATTATCTGAATTAAATAAAAAAGAAAAACTTAAATTTAATCATGAAGTAGATTTAATAACTCATAGTATTTTTAAGAAATAATAAGGAGAAACATGAAAATTGGAATTTATGGAGGAAGTTTTGACCCAATACATAAAGGTCATATTCAGATAGCAAAAGATGCTATAAAAGAACTTAACTTAGATAAATTATTAATTGTTCCAACATACCAGTCACCATTTAAAAATAAAAGTGGCGTTAAAACAGAAGATAAAATAAACATGATTAATTTAGTTTTAGAAGACAAAATGGAATTATGCTTATTTGAAGCAAAAAGGAACAACATTAGTTATACAATAGACACTGTCAAATATTTAAAAAATAAATATAAAGATGATGAATTATACTTAATTATAGGTTCAGATAACTTACCTAAATTAAATAAATGAAAAGATATAGATACTATTGCACAATTAACCACAATAGTTGCTGCTCGCAGGGACAAAAATATTAATAAATTGAATTTAAAAAGATATAAAGGTATTTTATTAAATAATAAATTATATGACTATTCATCAAGTGACTTCAAAAAAGGTTATTCAACTATTGAAAATGATAAAATTAGTTCATATTTAGATGAAAAAGTTATGAATTATATCCAACAAAAAGGCTTATATTTATTTGAAATAATTCATAACTCTTTATCAGCAAGAAGAGCAAAACATTCAAGTTTAACAGCAAATTTTGCAGCTGAATTAGCCAAAAAGAACGGTATTAGTGCACTAAAAGCATACAAAGCAGGAATCTTACATGATATTGCTAAAGAATGAAGTGTCGAAAATTCAAGGAATTTTATTCAAATGACAGAACCTGAACTAATAGATACACCAGATCACTTTTTACACCAAGTTTGTGGTTACTTATGAGCTAAATATATCTATGGTATAGATGATTTAGAAATTTTAGAATCAATTAAATATCATACAAGTATGAGACTAAATATGACAACTTTAGATAAAATTATTGTATTATCGGACAAAATTAATTCAATAGTACACTTTAAAGGTGTCCAAAGAATAAAAGAACTTGCAAATGAAAATTTAGATCAAGCATTAAGTGAGCTTTTAAAAATTACTTATCAATGAAACATTGATAAAGGTGTAGTTTTTGATAAAGAAACAAAAGAAATTTATCAAAAACATATAAAAGGAGAAAAATAAAAATGGAAGAACGTTTACAAAAGATACTCTCTAAAGCGGGAGTTGCTTCACGTAGAGAAGCAGAAAAATTAATTATTAAAGGAAAGGTTAAAGTTAATGGAGTAATTGCAAAACTTGGTGATAAAGCAAGTTTTAGTGATGAAATATTAGTTAACAATAAACCTATTGAAAGTGAAGAAGAAAAAGTTTATTTCATTTTAAATAAACCTCCTAAAACAGTGTCTACTTTAAAAGATAATTTTAATAGACAAAAAGTTACTGATTTAATTGATACACCTTATAAAATATTCCCAGTTGGTAGATTAGATTACGATACAACTGGGGCATTAATTTTAACTAATGATGGTGAATTAGCAAATAAATTAGCTCACCCTAAATATCAAATTTTAAGAGTGTATAGAGCTAGATTAAATGAAAAATTAACAGCTAAAGAATTAAAAAGTTTAAACGGTATTGTTAAGGTAAATAACACCAAAAGTGTCCAAGATGTTATACCAGTTGGAGAAGATAGTCCTAAGAGTTATTTTGTTGTTCTTAGCTTAGGTACATATCACCACGTTAAAAAATTATTCGAAACTGTAAATAAAATGGTTATTAACTTAAAAAGACTTGAATATGCAGGGATAACAGTTGAAAAACTACCTTTAGGTCATTATCGTCCACTTAAACTTAAAGAAATTAAAGACTTAAAAAATCTTGTAAGATTACAAGAAGAAAAATTATTAAAAAATCAAACTAAAAAAGACTAAAAAAATATTAGCATTAATTTGCTAATATTTTTATTACCCCGTAAAATCAGGGTCTGCTTTACCAGTTTCTTTTCATTTCTTGATTAATTCTTGGTATTGCTCATTATTTTCACATCTTAAAAAATCTAATTGATCTGCATCATTCGAGAAATCAAATTGAGGAGAAGTATCTGTGTTAGTGTATTTATGATATCATTCACGAACAGTTTTAATATCATCTTCAACTTCTACTTTATTAACTTTTCTTGAGTAAACTTTCATATATCTTTGGCTTAAATCAACCTTATCAGGGTCTAAATAATCACCTTTTTCATCTGATAAAAATGCAGCTAAAATAGAATAAGATTCAACATTTACACCCAATTTTTTAGACATTAAATAAGTATATAATTGTGCTTGTTTTAAGTATGAAGGATCAACTCCTTCTTTATCTCATTTTTCCCGTTTAGCTTCACCTGCTGTTTTAACCTCATAAATAACTCTGTTGATTGGGTCATAACCATCAGGTACTCCACTAAGTACGTCATCTACATTTTTAAAATAGTCATAATCATGTTCTGAAGCAACATAATTTTCAATAATTATTCCTCTTTTTTTAACTTGAGGTGAGTTTCTAAATACGTCAAAAATTTTAGGTTCCAATATTGTACCAGCATTAATATATTTTTTAGATAAAACAGGAACTTTTAATCTTGTAATATGACAAAAAGCATTAAATTCGGATTTAAATCTACCAGGAGTTAATATGTCTCCAACACTACTACCACCGATTTTTTTATAACCTTTTCACTTATCAAAAGTTTTTAATTGATTATAAAATTCGGGCAATAAAACTACAACTCTATTTTCTTCATCAATAATATAATGTTTTTTATTAAAATATTGTCTAGCCATTGTTTTTAATGAAATTCTCCACTAATAATTTCGCAACAACTTCAACACCTTTAAAGTCGGCAACTAATTCTTCGTTAATTAATGTGTTTTGAGGAACTATATAATCAAAAACTAAATTAACAAGTTTATCAAAACTTATTTCAGTTGAGTTATCGTCAACTCCAGGAATAAATTTATTAGCATCCATGAATTTTTCAATTCTAATTGAAATAACTCTTGCTAAATGTTTTTCTTTAGTAGGATCTACTATAAGTTGGATATCTTTTAAATGTTTTTTAAAGTAATCTAATTCGTTTGGAAAACGAAGGTCATCAATAATAAATAAACTGTTTTTATTTTGTTTTGCTGACTCTTCTGCAATTTGAGTAATGCGTTCAAAAACACGTCCACATCATATATTATTGTTAATGTTTCTACCAACTTCTCCCATTGCTATTCAAAGTGGTCTAACCACTTCTTTATCTTTTTTATCTCATTCAATTTCATCTAAAATTGGTTCAGTAATTTTTTTGATAGGTTCAGCAAAAGACAAGATATGAATATTGTCTTCAAATTGCTTTGTCAATAATTTTTTAAGTCCTTGACTTAAAATACCTTTACCACTCCTTCTTTTTCCGTTAATTAAAATTATTACGTGTTGTTTTGCCTTCATAATAGCATCTCCTTTGTTGTTTAATTATCTGATTTTTATATTATATAGAAATTTCACTAACTGATGTAAAAATTAAGAAATTTGCTTAAAATATTGAAATATTTCGTAAATAAAAACTCAGTAATAAATTTACAACATAAATTATTACGAGTTTTATAAAATTATTAGCTTAATTTGAATAATTTTTGTCCAGAAACAGCTGTTTTTTCTAATTCTGAAACTGTTTTAAGTCTTGAATCGCTTGTTGTAGAAATGATTAAAGTTTTATCAATGTTTTCGTTTGTGAATTTTTCTAAATCAACTACAAAAAGTGGTTTTCCAGCTTCAACTTCTTCATTAAGTGAAGCTTTACCTTCGATTCCTAAACCATCTAATTTATAACTTTCTTGACCAATTAAAATAATTAATTCAACATCACAATTTGTTTTAAAAATAAATTGTGTTTTTGAACCTGGCATACTAATTATTCTTCCGTTAAATGGAGCTACTAATTCAACTTTTGAATTACCTGCCATTTTAATTGCTAAACCATTCCCAACTAAATTATTTGAAAAAACACCATCGTTTAATGATTCTAATGAAACAACTTCACCAGATAAAGGAGCAATAACATTAATTTCACTTGGGTATGATTGTCCTTTAACTTCTTTATTTGTTGTAGTTGTAGTTGAACTTTCTTTTGAATTATCAACTATAACTGAAGCATATTTTTTAACTACTTTGTTGATTGTTTCAACAACATCACCCATTTCAACTTGAATGTGTCTTTGTTCTGTGAATAAATTAACTTTTTTTGCTCCTAATTTTTTTAATGATTCAACATCTACTAATGATGTATTTTTAATATCATATCTTAATTGAGAAACACTATTATTGAAAGATACTATATTTTTTATACCACCCATAGCATCTACTAATTCTTGAACTTCCTGTGGTGCTTGATCTAAATTATTTGATTCTAAAAGCTCAAGTCATTTGTTTGTATTTGACATATTTCCTACCTTCTTATTATAAATATTTGTTTAAGTATCACGTTTATGATATTTTACCAAAAAAATGGGCTAATTATCATATTAAATTAAATTAATTTTTTGTAATTGCTTTGATATAGACCAAAAAGTACATCAATTAATATTTACTATTGTTCTAAATAAGAACTAAAAGTAAACTAAAATTATTAAAATAATGTTGATATTTATTTTATAATTTATTTAATACTAAAAATATACTAAAATTTATTTATACTAAATTTATATTTAAGGAGAACAAATGAAAAAAAGCGTTAGTAAAAAAGAATTATCAGCTAAAATATGAAATTCTGCAGATAAATTAAGAGGTAACTTTAATCCTGAAGATTATAAAAACATTATTTTACCTTTAATTTTCTATAAATTTTTATCTCAAAAAGTTATTGACTTCATTTACACAAATGAAGGTATTAATTTTGAACAAATGGAAGAATTGGATTTAGAACACATTGATCCTAAAACAAATGAAACTAAAAAATACGGTTTCTCTAAAGAAACAATCGAAAACATTGAAGAAGTTGCAATTAGCGAATTAGGTTACTATATTCCTTATAAATACTTATTCCAAACATGAATTAAGTACCAAAATGATAAAAGTTCTCCTTACAGCTTTAATATTGAAGTTTTAAGAAAAGCAATTTTAAGTTTTGATAATAAAGTAAATCAAAGCAATGAAGAACAATTTACAGAATTATACAAAGGTTTACTAAAGATTTTTCTTTTAACATTAGATAAATCAAATGAACAAAACGATAAAAACCAAACAAAAGCCATAAGTGATTTAATGCAAACAGTTAATGAAATACCTGTAGATAACCAACATTATGATGTAATAGGTTATATTTATGAGTATTTATTAGGTAAGTTTGCTACAGGTTCAGGTAAAAAAGATGGTGAATTTTATACACCACATGAAGTATCAGTATTAATGTCAGAAATCATAGGGAACCATGTAAAAAATAAAGAAAAAATTACAATTTATGACCCTACTTCTGGTACAGGTTCATTATTACTTAATTTAGGTAAAGAATTTGAACGTATTACAAATACTAAAAATAAAATTACATACTACGCACAAGATAAAATGAATGATGCTTATGTATCAACACGTATGAATTTAATTATGAACGGTATTCAACCTTCACTTATTAAAGTTAGACAAGGTGATACATTGCTTGAAGATTGACCATTTAAGAAAAATAGTGATCCAAGTGTGAGAGAACCACAAAAAGTTGATGCGGTAGTTTCTAACCCTCCATACTCTTTAGATTGATCTCCAAACGATAATACAATTACAGATCCACGTTTTTCTTCTTATGGTGTAGCTCCTAAAAGTAAAGCTGATTTTGCTTTCTTATTACACTCTTACTACCATTTAGATAACGATGGTATTATGGCTATTGTTTTACCACACGGTGTTTTATTTAGAGGTGGTAGCGAAAAAGATATTAGAACTAAATTAGTTGAAGAGTTTGCTATAGATACAATTATTGGTCTACCTTCAAACATGTTCTTTAACACTGGTATATCAACAATAATAATGATATTAAAGAAAAACAACAATTCTAACGGTAGTGTTCAATTTATCGATGCATCAAAACTATACGCTAAATTTGATAGTCATAATAAGTTCAATGTTTCACACATTAAGAAAATAGTTCATGCTGTAAATAATAAGAGTGAAATTAACAACTTTTCTAGAGTTGTGAGTTACAAAGAAATTAAAGAAAACGACTTTAACTTAAACATTTCAAGATATATAGATAATTTTGACAAACCAGAAGAGTACGATTTATACTCAATTATTAATGGTGGTATTTCAAAACAAGAAATAGACAAATTTAGTGAATATTGAAAAGTATTTCCTAATTTAAAAGATGAATTGTTCGAAAAAAGTTTAAAACAAGAAAATTACTATAATTTTAAAAATATTCAAAACATTAGCGAAACTATTTGAAATAATGATGATATAACAGAATACTCAAATGTTTATAATTATGTTTTAAATAAAATAGACGCTTTTTTAAGAGATCATATTAAAGATATGAATAATTTCAAAAACTTTAATTCTCAAGTTTTTGAAAAAGAATTTAACGACTTCTTCTTTAGTGACCAAACTGAAATTCCTTTATTAGAAAAATATGAATTATATCAACTGCTACACAACATAATAGAATTGATTTCAAATGATATTGAAAAAATTAATTCATTTGACGATGAAATTTCTGATAATTTTATAAAAGAATATGTTGAAGACTTTAAAGAAGCGGAATTAGAAATTGAAAATAATAAAAAGTCAAAGAAAAACAAAGAATTAAAAGAGTGAGACGTTCAATTAGTTGATTACCAAACAATAGCAAACATCTATTTTAAAGACCAAAAAGAAAAAGCTACAAAATTACAAGAAACTTTAAACTCATTAAAAAATAAAATAACTGAATTAAATAATGAGTTAAAAAATGAAGAAGACGATTTAGAAACAGAAAATGAATCAAAAGAAGAAATAAAAGAAGAGCTTAAAAATGCTAAAAATAGCGAAAAAGAAGCTAAACAACAATTAAAAGAGTTAAACGAATTTCTCATAACTCAAACATGAGAAAAACTATTATCATTATCAAACAACGAATTAATGGAAACATTATTTATCAAATGAACACAAGATTCATTTGATAAGATTAAAAATAAATTAAATGAAATAGTTGATGAATTTATTTCTAAATTAAATACCTTAAATGAAAAATATGGCGAAACATTAGAAGATATAAATAAATCAATTAAAAAATCAGAAACAGAATTAGCTTCACTTCTAAAAGAATTAAGTGGTAACGAAGCCGATAATGTCGCTCTAAAAGAATTTATAGAAATACTTGAAGGAAAATAAATATAAATAAATATTATTATCATTTTTTCCAAAAATTAAATTATTCTTTATAATTGTGCTATCAAATCAAATATAAAATTTGAAATATTAGGAGAATAAAATGAAATTAAAAAACAAAATGTTCTTATTGACTGGAGTTTTATCATCAATTATTTTACCAATAGCAACAATTTCATGTTCAAATGATAATAACTCTACAAAGACACAAACCCAAAAAAACAAATCAACTATAACAACTGAAACAACTACAGAAGTTAACACACCGGCTACAGATATTAACGCTAAAACAAATGTTGAAACCGATACATCGAAAGAAGAAAATAAATCTAATAGTATTGATGAAATACTAGAAAAATATAAAGCTGAAAAAAATAAAGTAAGCTTAACAAAAACAACATTTGATCCTGTTGAATTCGAATTAAATTCTAACGTAGAAGCATTTTTTGAAAATTTACCGGGTGATCACATAAAAATAGTAGATTCATCAGTAAAAATGACAAAAACTAAAACACATTTTACAATTAGTTATGATATTCAATACACAAAAAATGAAGCTACACAAACAGAAAAGATTACAGTAGAAGTTCCTATTACGGTTACAGCAACTAATTATAAGTATAATAAAGCAATTGATTTTTACAAAAATATAGAAAAACATGTAACAACCAAAAAAGAAAGTTATAATAATGTACAATCAATTACAAACGATGAAATAATAACTAAAGATTTACCAACTGATATAACTATTAAAAATATTAATGTTACACCTAATGTTGAAGGTGATTATGTAGTTATTAATTTCGAATTAGATTTAAAACTTTCTAACACAGAAACTAAAACATACCAAATGTCTTACGCATTAAAAAGACCTTAAATGCCACATTATGAAACAATAATTAATTATTAAAAAATAACAAGTAATAACAATAAATACTTGTTATTTTTAATTCAAAAAAGCTTTAAAATAAATGGATTTATTGTTTTGCTTTTTATAAAAATCTAATATAATTAAAAAGCAATACGTAAAGACAGTAACTGTGAAAACTTAAATATGTTACCTAATGTATATTAACTTACTATTTGTTCCCGTATTGCAATAATTAATTTTGAAAGGGGGCATAAATGTCAGAATCAAAATTTAAAACAGCTAAAAGAGAAGTTGTTGCTGAAATCGTTGAGAAAATTCAAAGTACACAATCAATCGTATTCGCTGAATACCGTGGACTTACAGTTGCAGAATTAGAATCATTAAGAAACGAAGCTGCTAAAGTTGGAGTAGAAATTAAAGTATACAAAAACCGTTTATTTAAAATAGCTGCTGATAAAGTTGGTTTAAGTGAATTATCTCAATACTTACTTGGACCTAACATTTTCGCATTTTCAGAAGATCCTATGGCTGCTGCTAAATTATTTGTAGCTTTCGCTAAGAAACACAAATTATTTGTAATTAAAGCAGGAACACACGAAGGCAATGTTGTTAACGCCGATGGTGTTAAAGTTGTTGCTACTCTTCCAACATACGAAGAAGCTCTTGCAATCCTTGCACGTTCAATGATGCAACCATTACAACAACTTGGATTATCACTTAAAATGTATAGTGAAAAATCAGAATAATATAATAATATAATTTATTAATCGAAAGGAAAAATATTATGGCAAAATTAACAAAAGAAACATTTATCGAATCATTAAAAGAAATGTCAATTAAAGAAGTTATGGAACTTGTTGAAGCAATGAAAGAAGAATTCGGAATCGACCCTATGGCTGCTATGGCAGTTGCTGCTGCTCCAGCAGAAGGTGCTGCTGAAGAAAAATCAAGCGTAAAAGTTGTTTTAAAAGCAGATAACGGTAAAAAAATTCCAGTTATTAAAGCAGTTCAAGCAGTTCTTGGATTAACATTAATGGAAGCAAAAAAAGTTGTTGACAACTTACCAGCTGTTATTAAAGAAAACATTAGTGCAGACGAAGCAGAACCAATCCGTGCATCTTTAGCTGAAGCGGGTGCTGAAGTTTCAGTTGAATAATTAAATTTGATAAATACAATATAACTCAAAAACGAGTTATATTTTTTTATACTTTTATACCTCAAATTAAGACATAAAAAAATAATTGCATAAACTTAAAACTGATAATTTATATTTAGATATAGATCGATTTATATGAGCAGATTCAGAATTTTTAACAGCTGCATCCATTATAGATTTAGATTTTTATTCTAAGGAACCTTATTTGTATTTAGTTGAAGATATAAAAGATCTTTTCAGTAAAATCTTGCCTTATAATAATGAAAAATTAAATTAATTAAATTCATATGGGAGTAGTATTTTTTCATATTTTAAGCAAAATAATATTGTTTTATATTTTCTTAAAATATGTCATAATTAAAGTATATTTGAGAGGGAGAAGCATGAAACTAGAACAAATTAATTTTTATAAAAAAATAGGTTTAGTTAAGACTAAAAATCAGTTAAATGATAAAGAATTATTAAAAGTTGGTACAAGTATATTTGAAGATAATACAAGATATCTTGTAATTACAGATGATTTATACCTTGATTACGATATATTTTTGCTAGAAAGCCGTGAATATTTAACAGTGGCTGAATATTCTTTTGATCCTCAAGATATACATAATTTATTGATAACTATCGAAAATTCTTTAAAAGAACAAACAAGTGGAGAAACATCATCTAAAAATGATGAAATAAAACCTAAAAAACAAGTTATACTAGAGAAAAAAATACAAGGTTTTAATATTAATGACTTTATAATTAAGTTTTGAAATTTAGTTAAACCAAATACATTCCAATCAGATAAAACACTTCCGTTTGACAAGAAGGGTTATAAAAAACTTTTAAAATTACTTGGAAATGAAGATAAATATCAAGTTATCAATAATAAATATTACTTAATTTCAGATCAAGAAATCGAAACTTTAAAACTTCATTTGGATGACTTAAAATTCTTTTTAGATGATGAATATCAAGTGCCTGAATTTGATTTTAGATATTCGTTAGAAGATATTTTAGAAATTAAAAATAGAATTTTTTATTATAGAATTTTAGATGCACAAACAGCAGATTATGACGCTTGACAATGAGGTTTAGTCGATGATAAAGTTATGCAAGAATTCGATGGTGTAATTAATGGAATTCATTTTAATGACGAATCTACATTCGTGTATGTAAGATGGTTTTTAGAATTATTTAATCACAAATTTAAATGTGATGCCAATTCAGATTTAGTTGAAGATTTAAAAAATGTTTATAATAACATTAAATATTCTACATTAAAAAAAGAGCATCTTAGTTCTATACTTGAATTTGATTCATTAGATGCAATTAAAATTAATTTAGATATTTTACCTGAAGGTAAAATTTTACAAGAAGGATTTAAAAATAATAAATATTTACATTTAAAAGTTACCTTAAAATAAAATGTTTCATTTTACAACTTATACCTCCAATCCAGAATGGATTTGGGGTTTTTAAATACTAAAATATAGATTATGTTTTACATTAAATTTAGTCAAACCTTATAAAGTAGGTCTTAATGTTATATATTTATAAAATTAATATAATGTAAGCTAAAAAGTTTGATAAAATGTATAACTTTCCATCCTTAAATTAAGCTATAAAAAATAACTGCATATGCAGTTAAACTTATTTATATTCAATTAAATTTGGGTTTGGGTGATATTGTCTTCCTTCTTTAGCTTGGTGCTCACCATTTAAAATGGTTGCATCGGCTGAGAATGAGTTGTTCAATTTAAAGATTGATTGACCTACACCATAATAATCAACAGGAACATTTAATTGCTCAAATTCAGTAATTTTAGCTTCATTAAACCCTGAAGACACAACTATTTTATAATTAGTTGCTCCAACTTGATCTAGTGCTTTTCTTAGATTAATAATTTGAGTCGGATTAACACCATAATGTGGTTCTTGGTTATCAAACATATGATCAACCATATTTTGTGAAGTATCAATTCTAACACCTCAAACTTTATCACCAAAAGCTTCTCATATTCTCAATGAATCTTTAATAATATCATTGTGATAGTCTACTAGAGAAATAATTTTAGTATCTGGATAATGTTTAATAAACGCTTTAGTAGCTTCAACAACATCACCATTAAATCCTTGGATTAAAACGTGCGGCATACTTCCGAAAACACTAAAACCTTCTTGTTTACATCATTCTTTTTGGGCTAATGTTGACACAATTGTGATTCCACCTGTTTTAATTGCTCTACCATCTATTTCCTGATTTATATAATGATCAGCTCTATCACCCATAAAAATAACTTCTTTGTTTCTAGCAGCTTTTTTTACTTTGTATCCATTTGTAGCGATTGATGTATTTCTAGATAAAATACCATCAATAACACCTTCTCAAATACCAAAATCTTGGTAGTGCCCTTCTAATTCTAAAACAACATCTAAATTATTAATTTTAGAACCTTCTGGAAGGTATTTTATTTTATATTTTGAAATATCTGTATTATTTTTTAAAAATTCTAAAACTTCATCTATACCAGCAAGAATTGAATCGTCTTTTCTTTGGAAAAACTGCATAATAATAGTATTATTAGGTCTTTCGTTAGCTAATATATGTGCAGTTTTATGAAAATAACTAGCAATATATTTTTCATTTTTATTCATTTTTTATCCTTTTCTAAAAATTAGTTACCTAGGTAACTATTTTTTGTTTTCTTCCTTAGTTTGTTTTTTTATACCTTTATATGATGTAGGTGATACAAACCAAACTTTTGGTAAATTATTTTCATGTGGTTGTCTAATTCTAAGCACTCTACGTAATATAAATCCAATTATTGGTGATGTTAGAAATGAAAAGCAAACAATTAAAATAATATTAATAACTTTAAAGTAAACGTTACTTCCTCTATATCCTAATGGGTGTTGGAATGATATTATAGAATAAATTGCTATACCACGGTCAATTTCTCTATTAAATTCTTTTGGAATATCATTAGGTAAATTAGTTTCAAATAAAGGAGGTAATTTTTGAAAATTATTGAAATTGTTATATTTGTATGAAACAAAATAAATTGTACTTGCAAATATAAGATATAAAACAGGAAAGACAAAAGTTGCTCATATTGTTTTATTGCTTATTTTAATTTTTTTACGTTGTCATATTAATGTAGATAATCCAATTGCAGGTCCAATAACATGTCAGATTATAGTTCTATAAATGTCATTTCAACTCATGTATCCTAAAATAGTAGAATCGGTTATTGTTCCTGATCAAAATACAATAACAACTATAATGATGTAAATCATACTTGAAAAATATATTTTATGTGCAATTAATGATTTATGATAGAAAGGAAGCAATAAAATAGAAACCGCCATTAAAACATTACACATGAATGTAAATCAATGGGTACTTCCACCTCATAAATCATTAACAGCATTTGGTAATATATTTTCATATATTATCCTCTGTTTTTGAAAATCTTTTTCGCTAGCTGCTAATTTGTTAATTTCTCTAATAATTGAAGGGTTTTTGTGATAAAAATCTCAAACGTCTTTTGTTCTATCATTTCATTCTCACACTACTGCACCAATATATAAAACTATTAATAATATACCTATAACAAAAGTTAAAATATTTTTGTTTCTTTGACTTAAATGAAATTTAACTTTTTTACTCATAGGTACTCCTTAAATTTATTAGTTTTATAATAGTGCAGAAAGTATTATCGAAATAACTACAATAATAAATAAAACTCCTGCTAAAAGTATATATTTAGATACTTTTTTTATGTTATATTCTTTTTTTATTTTTAAAAAAGCAAGGTAGTTGATTCTTAAGTCCTCGCTTTTGATGATATTATGATAAAGTTGATTTCTCAAGTTAGATAACATAGTTAAATACTTCTGATCACTTTTGTTTTTCTTCCTTCTTTTTTCAACTTTTTTAATTTCGCTATCAATATCATTAATAAATCTATTTCTAAGAATAGCAAAATTAATATCTATATTTTGATTTTTTTTCATATATCTATATTAGTATAAGGATAATAAGCTAATTTGAATATTTTTAGGAGTGATATTAATTAACTTTTTAACGCTAGTTTCAATGCTTTTGGTTAATTCTTTTATAATAACATTAACTTTTTTATTACTATTTAATTTAACTTTGACATCTAAGAAAATATAACAATTATTTCTTTTTGAATCAATACTAATTCTAGGTCTATTAACTAATTTAATTTGTTTGTTATTAGCAAAACACAATTTTATAGAATCTAAAATTGCACTTTCTTGAACAACATAGACTTGATCAGAATGATATGAAACATTAATTCAGCTCATTATTTATTACTTTTTCCAGCGTATTTACCGGTTTCAGTAGAAATAATTATTTGGTCACCTTCTTTAATAAACATAGGTGTTTCAAGTTCAAAACCAGTTTCTACAATAACTTTCTTTTGTGGGTTTGTTGTTGTGTTACCTTTAACAGCATCTGGAGCTGAAGTAACCTCTAAAACGATATTTGCAGGTAGTTCAATATCTAAAACTTCTTCTTCGAATTTTCTAACTAAAACTTCTGAACCTTCTTTTAAGAAGTTTAATTCTCATTCAACTAATTTTGTTGATATTTCAATTTGTTCAAATGTTTCACCGTCCATTAAAATAATGTTTTCACCGTCTGAATATAAGAAACTCATTTTTCTTTTATCGATATGAGCTTTTTTAACTTTATCTCCACCTGTGAATGATTTAATAGTTGTTGAACCACTTCTTAAATTTTTAACTTTAGCTTTTACGTTTGCTTGCCCACGACCTTGTTTTGAGTGTTGTGCCTCTAAAACAATATAAATTTCTCCATCTAACTGGAATGTAATACCTGGTTTAAATTCATTAACATTTACCATATTTGCTCCTTAATTTATAATTAATATATTAATTATACTTATTTTTTCTTTTTTCGGTTCCATTTTTCTACTTTTTTTATATATTAGACGGAGGAAAAATGAAAAATAAAAAGATGTATAAAATACAATTGTTTAAACTTTACAAAATTAAGGACAGACTAAAACATTCTATTGAAGAATATAACAAAGATAAAGTAGAATATTTACTACCAATAATGCGAGTTGATAATGATTTATTATTAGGTAAAGTTGTATTTAATTACAACAAAAATGATCAACAAAATTACATTGAATTATATGATCACAACTCCCTATGAGAAATGTCGATTCTGTTTGATAATTTTTATCGAATGAATGCAACGTTTTTCGAGTTCCTTTCAGAACTTGACGAACAATTTAAGGATGTAAGAGTTAGCGAAATCAATGAACTTGCAATTTTAGATAAAGTTAAATTCTACTTTACTCAAGATAATAGTTTTACAAAGTTAACATACATATATCCTCAAAAAAAGGAAGCAAATAAAAATTTATATAATTCACAGTAATTTATGAGCGATTTTCGCATATTCTATAAAAAAAATTTATATAATTTTTACAAACTGTTTTTGTGCTAAAATAAATTAATGAAAATAGAAAACAACAACATTAAAGAATATTGAAGTGCCTTCTGAAAAAATTCTTTTTCTACTATAATAACACTATTATTGTTTATTTTAGGGTTAATAAATATCTTCGGAAACCTTGGAGCACATACATTTTTTGGTTTAAAGGAAAGTAATGAATTAAATTTAATTATCTGACCAATATTTGCAATATTTTTATCACTTACTTTAAACACAACTTATAAGGAGTACATACTTTTTTCTAAAATAGATACTAATAACAAATATTTACAAAATTATAAATATTTAGTTATAGGTAATATTTTAACAACACCAATAAGATTTATAATCTTAGCAGGATTAGTTTATGAAGATCAATTGTTTTTCATAGATCATAAACTAGCAAAAAAACGTAGAAATGGTTCATTTACAGTTAAAGAAATAAGCCTAGCCGGTATATTTTTAGGGCTATTTATTATTTTAACAACTATAACACACTACACTATCGCAAGAACAATTAGTTTTAGCTTTGAATATGTCTTTTATATCATATTCGCATTCTTTTTCGGTAAATATAAAGGTTCTCTTTTATCATTTATTGCTGATTTTTTTGGTTTACTAATTTCAGGGAAAATAGGATTTTATCACTGAGTCTACGCAATAGTACCAATAATTTCAACTTTTACAATATCGATTTTTATTGATATGTTTAAAAAGAACAAAAAATTATCTTATATTTTTATGGATATATTTTTAGTATTAACATTCGCAGCATTAATATGAGTATTTATATACAAAACCGGAGATCCTAGAGTTGCGAAAAAAGGATACAGAATTTCAGAATTCTTAGGACTATCTTACTTATCTTTTGGAACTATGATTGGTTTATCTGTGCTTTCAGGCATCCTTATATTATCATTTAATATTATGGTTATATGAGCACTCTTAAACTAAAAAAGAAAAATTAAAAATTAAATTAAATTACATGATACTTTTTTACTTTTTAATTGTTTCTTTAATAGTTATATCTCGTTGAATTTGAGGGCCTTTTGCATTTATAATTTTTGCAAATACTTACTTAGGTAAAGCTTATACATTATCAAATCGTTATCTAATTTTAATGTATCCAATTGTTTTAAGATCAGTAATAATTATTCCTATTTACACTTTTGTTTTATATACTATCTTTATTCCACTTTCATTCTTGAAAGAAAATAAATTGTTGGATATTAAAAAAATAAGCTATTTTTAGTTGAATTAATTGTAAACATAAAAATCAAGCATTTAGTTGTGCTTGATTTTTTGTATGCAGTTTTAAACTAAATTGTTAATCTTTTTTTGTGGTACTAATTGTACCGAATACTAACTTATCGAAATTAGGAAAATGTCCAATTTTTATGTGTTTAGCGTTTTTAAAATATAAATCCATTCCATCACCTCATACAAATGTAGCTGAATCGTTTCCTGGAACTATTGCATCAATAGCTTCAAAATAAACATTTGTAAGTTTCTCAAATAAAGCGTGGATTTCTTTTAAATTTTCTTTTCCTGTTTTTTCGTTTGTTTGAAAATTACCTGTGAACTTTTTAATTTCTTCTACTATCGCATCTTTCTTTTTAATTAATACTCTAATATGTTTATTATCTTCGCCAAATTGTTTAATTAATGATTCAATTGGTCTAAGAGCAAAAGTTAGAGGTGAAAATAATTTATCAGCATCAGGTTTTTCAGTATATTTAACTCTTTCTGAATAAGATCATTTCTTATCTGTTGTATCAGGATCTTTTATTGCATTTAAAGTTCTAATAGCACTTATAGTACCGAATTCATCATTTCAAAATGTATCCATATGACGTCAAACATACTCTACTCCTCTAGAGTTAGATCCGTTGTAGTGTCCTTTTTTTAATCACACTTCTTCTAAAACTTGGTTAACAATTCTATCAAACTCTTTCTCCGCTTCTTCCATTTTATTTTGATCATCAATATCTTTAAAAATGTCAGAAATATACTTAAATTTATTTGGTTCAGCAGTTATGAAACCATATATTTTTTCATATGTTTTCATTAAAAAGTTTATATATTGATCTCCTGTGTAAGGAACAGCGTATAAATATGCAAAATATTTTCTAAATAAAGTAACTGAATTACCGTATTTATTAGTTTCTTCTCTACCAGCTTGGTCTGATAATTTTGATGAATATTCCTCTTTTATTTCTTGTATTTTATCTTGAGCGTTACTAATGATTTTTTTAACATTTGAATAAATTTCTTTATATTGTTCGACTGTTAAATTATCACCATTCTCTTTTTTAGCTTTTTCAATCGCGTTATTAACTTCTTCATATATATTTGGTAATTCTACACCTTTTGCAGATTCTCATTCTAAATCATTACCATTTATACCATCTTGATTAGATAAATCAATTAATTCCATTCAATTAACTGAAGTATCAATTTTGTCACTAACTTTTTCTTTAGATTTAACTTTAATTTCAGTGACTAGATTTAATAATGATTCTTTTGAATTACCAATAACATTGACAATTTCACCAAAGCCATCACCTTCATGATTAATATTGTTTTTAGCTATTTCGTATTTCTTTTTTAGTTCATTAAGTTTATTTATTTCTTTGTTAAATTCTAGATCAAAACCATCGCTTCCAAGCTCAACATCTTTTAATAATTCATCTATTTTAGTGTTCTCGTTGTTAATTTCGTCGTGCACTTTGTATATAATTTTTTCAAACACTTCATTGTATTTGTTTTTATAATTGGTTATGTAATCATCGATATTATCAATATCAACATTCTTTGTATCATTCATTTGATTTTTTAAGTTTTCAAGTAAAGTAAATTCATTTCCTAAAAAATCATTGTTCTTGATATCTTCAATTTTGTTATCAATATTAAGGATAAAGTTGTTAATATATTTTTTCTTCTTTTGATATTCCTTTTGATTTGTTTGATAACCTTTAACCATAACTACAGTAGTTGTTGTTGCACTAAGTAAACCGAACAACGACAAACTGGATAGTCAAATTTTTATTCTCTTTTTCATAAAACTCCTATTTCAGTTACGTATATTTAACTTTAATTTTAATTTTGGAATATTATACACAAAATATAAAAAAGCAAAAATTCTTGAATTTTTTATATTTTTATTTAATTTTAAAGAAAAAATTTAATATATAAGAATATATATTACTTTTTCAATTAGTTAAAAATCGGTAAATTTAAAGCATAAAAAAAATTTTTAAGCATAGTTTTTTATGCTTTTTATTTGCATATAAAAAAATAAAATAGGTCTAAAAAATAAAATAAAAAACAAGTACTCAACGTACTTGAATTATGTATAATAATAATTTATTCAATGCTTTTTATAAAATCATCAAATCAATTTGTATCATTATCTTGCATTGTAAGTATAGCTGTATTTTGAACACTAACCATACCATTTGGCATAACTCCAGAATATTTGGTTACTTCAAACATAGATTCATCATTGTCTGCATCACCAAAACTAAATGTTCTGTCTATATCTAAATCATATTTATTTAATAAATATTTAATAGCATTTCCTTTAGTTGCATCAACACTCATTATATCAAGAAAAGGTTCTTGAGACACAACCCCGTAAATACCATCTAATTCATTTTCTAAATTTAGTATTTTATCTCACTCTTCAATAGGATTACTTGCTTTTAGAACTAAGAATTTACAAAAGGTTCAATCTTTAATTTCTTTTGTAAAATCACCTTCTTTGTATTCACCGTCTCTAATTCTTGAGAAATATTTTTTCTTTACAAAAAAATCTGTTTTATAAGTGTTATAACCCGCAACAAATTCAGGAGTGTATACTAAGAAATCGTATTTTAATTCTACTAATTTTTTATAAATTTTAACTCCTATTTCATTTGGTATATGAAATGTTTTTAATAAAGAATAATCATTATTTAAAATAATAGAACCATTTGCGAAAATCATAGGATGTTTAGTAGGTACATTCTTTACAATATCTCAAGCAGTAAAAGGTGGTCTACCCGTTGCTACAAAAATATTTTTATTTTGACTAATTAGATCCTTTAATCTATCAAGATTAGGTTCATTTATAATACTTTTAGAATTTAACAAAGTACTATCTAAGTCAAAAAAGAAATTATCGATATTATCTAATTTAATTGTGTAAGGTTCTAATTCTAAAATAACATCATTATTTAAAAAATCAATAGATAAAATATTATAAACTTGCTTCTCCTGATTTTTTAACGAAATTGATATCAAATCATTAACCTTTAAATTAAAGTTTTCTTTCGAATCATTAAGGATAATTTTATTATCTTTAAATTCATTATTTGTATAAAATTGCTTTATCATTTAACTCCTTAAAAATTTATATAGAAATAAATTTTAATAATTAACATAAAAAAACTTAGGTTACACTAAGATTTTTTATTATTATACACCTTTGTTATATTTCTTAATCAATCTAATTTAATATATAAAATTTCTATAACAAACATTTTAACTAAATCAGATAAGTAGAATATAAAGTAGAAGAAACCAACTGGATATTTTAATGAATTTAATGTGTTAGGTACCATTAAGTATGAAATTAAAGCTAATCACGCCATTTGTAATACACCAGTAACGAACACTACTATTCCAGTAACATTATTTCTACCACCTGTTTCTAGTATTCTTACGCTAGTTGCAAAGAAAATTCAAGTTGGATTAAATACGGCGATTGAAATAGAAGTAAGTTGAACTTCTTTTAAATAGTAATAAGACGCTAACGCTTTTTCTTTAGCTATTATTGTTGCATCTGTAATTCCTTCAGCTCTTAGATTATTTTGAACATTTTCTTGAATACCATTTGATAAAAATGACATATATGGAATGAAAATGATTACAAATCCAAATATCGAGGATAAAACCGAAGCTAAAACAACATGGAATCCTTTAAGTTCTTTAGCATTTTTTTCTGCTAATTCAAACTCGTCATTACCTAATTTTTGTCCGACAAAAAGTGCTATATTAGATCCTACAACCCCAAAAGCGGCAGTAAATATATTTGTGAGTGAAGCTGTAATTCCTAAAACATCACCAGAACTTAGACCTCAATGTTTATAGTATTGTGTACTATAATGCGCTCCTAGAGAACCAATCGGGAAAGCGGCAGCTCATAAAAAGACTCTAACAGCAACAAAAACAAAGTTTGTTGAACTTAATAAAAAGCTTGGCATTCTTTTAAAGAATTGAATTCAGATTTCTTTTGAAACCTTAAAGATTTTAAAAGGATTAATTAAATATTTTCTAATTTTTAATCTAATAAAAATTAAAGATAAAATAATTGATACTATTCCTGAAATTATTGTAGCTCAAGCAGAACCTACAACACCGTATCTAGGTATTAAAATAAGATTGAAAACAACATTCGAAAGCAAGGAAGCAAGTGACACAAAAAACGAAACACCACCATTTCCTGTTTCTCTAAGGATTGAAATTGTTGAAAAATTAATACCAGTAATAAGTCATGAAAAGGCAATTATTTTAATATAATCTGTACCTAATTTAACTACTGTTTGGTATGAAATATCATTTGGATCACCTTTTGCAACCGAACTCATAAAAAATGCCGGAGCTGACATTATTATTGTAAAAAACATTATCGAAAGAGCAAAAGATAAAATATACCTTGCTCTAACAACTTGTATCGTTTCTTCTTTTTTAGCAGAACCTCGATACTGTCCGAAGATAGAAGTACCAACAATGTTGATACTAATAAGTAAACCACCTATTATTGCGGAATAACCATTAGCAAAACTTAGAGCAGATACACCACCTTCTATATCGGTAACCATAAAGTTATCGATAAACCCATTTAATGAGACTATGATACCTGAAAAAATAATAGGAATTGCTATTTTTGAGTACAATAGTCATCTTTGTTTACTTGATGGAAAATGAGATAAAAATGTTTTAGCTATTTTTTTATACATTTTCTTAATTTTTGTTTATATTTCTAATATTAATTGAATAGCCAGAAAAAAACTGGTTTATAAGGTTATTTTTACTCATTTTTAACTCCTTCATAATAAAAATTAAAAGTTAATTCTATTATAAATAATTATTATAAATAAGTAAGTATTTAATAAAAAAATATACCAAAAAGAGACTTTTTAGTATATTAAAACAATTTTATTTTTTAATTTCTCCATATAGTTTAATTTTTTCTCTATATGTTAGATGATTTTTATTATTATTAAAGTTAACACTATTAAGAATTTCTGAATTGTAAATAATTACTATTTGTTCAGTTTGTTTACCGTCAAAATGACTATATTTTGTATTTTTTCAACTTGAATCATCGACACTTTGAACAATTTTTTTATATTTATTGTGATTATTTTTATTTAATTCTTCTAAAATTAAATCTACCGCAACAGAACCGTTATCATTTATTTCTGTTAGTCCAACAATGTCGAAACCTGAATTATCAATGAATTTAGCAATAGCTTTATATTTAAATTCTTTTTCACGTCTGTATTTATTTAAATCATCATTTCCATAGTTTAGGATATTTCAATGCGCAATTCTCAAATGATTACTATCTTTTTTTGGATTTATTATCGCATTAGAAGTGTTGATTCTCTCGTTTGTTTTAACATTTAAATCAAGATAAACGGGAGCGTGATCAGATAAACGATTTCTAATATTTCAGTTTTCATTTTCACTTCTTTTATATCATTTCATTAATTTAAATTCTTCTTTATTAGAAAACTTATTAAATTCTTTGATTATATCTATTTTAAAATCTAATTTTGGATCATCTTTGTCATTTATAACATCATAATAGTTATTTTCACCGTTAAGATAGAACATTTTATCGTATGGTTGAACATATCCTGTACCATCTCTGTTTATTGATGTAAAGTATTTTTGCCCTATTCCAAGAGTAGTTAACACTTTTTCTATATCAGAATCAAAGTTTTTATCTAAATTGAAATTATCATTTTCTATATTAGTGTCACCACCAAAAATAACAAGTGAATTATCATTAGAATGTTTTTTATAATATTTCATTAATTTAGGTATCGCAAGAAATTCGCTCGCTTCTTGTGAACCTAAAGATGAACCGTTACTTTTGTGACTTAATTCATTTGTATTAGCACTTGTTTCTCTGTATCTATTATTATTTTTCTTACCAGGACTATCCAAATGATCAAATATTGTAACTATGTTTGGGAAATTATTATGATTTTTTAATTCAAATATTGCACCAAAAGGAGGTCTAACAAAAACCGTTTCATTTATGCTGTTTTCTTGAAAATCATTTTCGTTAGTTGTTACTGACCTCGCTTGAAGATGAAGATGAACTAGAAGAACTCGATGAATCTTCTGATCCATTTTCATCTGTTGTACTTTCATCATTTGATAAATTAAATGATTGCTCGATTGTTTCTTCTTTATATTTATATGAAATTGTTAATACTTTTTTATCGGCATCTCAATTTCCTAGGAAAGTTTTTGTTTTAGCATTTTCAGGATAATCAAGTTTAACATTTGATTCAGAGTAATTTACATCAAATTTAAAAAATCTATTTTCTTCGTTGCTTCCTCCACGATATACACCAAAATATTCTGTATTAGCATATTTATATAATTTAACTTGTCCGTTTTTTAACTTAGAATTAATTATTTCGATCATTTTTTCTTTATTTAATTTTGGGTTTACAACAAAAACTTTTACCTGTTGCTTTTGATTCTCTTTTCCGGAATCATCAGTGTTTGAACCTATTGTTCCTTCAGTTTCACCATCGCCACCAGATTCTCCTTCATCAGGAGATGTTACTTCGCCAGATGAATCACTGTCAGCCCCTCCTGTTTGTTTTTCTCCTGTTGTTGTACCTTCGCCAGAAGAAGGTGTTTCCCCGTTTGAAGAACCTGTTCCTTCAGTTTGTTTTTCACCGTCAGGTGTGCTTTCGCTTTCGCTAGAAGATGTTTCACCTTCAGATGAATCACTTTTAGACCCTTCTGAAGTGCTATCTCCTTCACTTGAAGACGCTTCACCTGTAGATGAATTATCTCCAGATGTACTTCCGCTTCCATCTGACGATGTTTCGCCAGTTGAAGAATTACTATCAACTTCTTCTGTTTGTTTTTCGTCAGTAGTTGTATTTTCACCTTCTCTAGAAGAAGAGTCACTGTTAGTTCCTTCAGTTGTTCTTTCGTTTGTTGAATCTGCAGGTGTAGTTACTTCTTCTTCTTCAACTTTTGTTTTTGAATCATTAGTAGAATCGGTTGTACTCTCTTCGTTAGAAGAATTGTTATTTACATTATCTGATGTTGAATCATTTTCCTTAACAACATTTGTATCCGCGTTTGTACCGGAATTATCTTCTTTTTTTACCTCTTGTTTAGCTTGAGACTGCGAACAACTAACTGTTGTTACGACACTAATTCCCGAAAGTGTGATTAATATATTTTTTAAAACTTTTTTGTTTAATTTCATAATAAATAGACCTCTTTAAATTTTTTTACAATTTATTATATATGAAATAAGACTATAAGCATAGTGATTTTGATATTATTTTGAAAACTCTTGTTATATATGAAAATATTTATGGGATATAAATATTGAACAATAAAAAAGAAGCATATGCTTCTTTATTTAAATAAAAATGGTTTTGCTTTTTTGTAATATAAGTAACCAGAAATAGTAGATAACGATACTGGAACTATAAAGAAAATTGAATAAACTCATTTACTTCAATTTGGATGTAGAATAAAATGATTTTTAACGTTTATATCAACTAAAATTAAAACTAATAAAAGTGCAATAGAAATAGATAATGTCATAGTTTTTCATTTTGCAGTTTTAATCGCTTCAACTTTAACATTATTTTTAGACATAATAATTCTAAAGGCATCTACAATTATATCTCTTAAAATAAGCAATATTAAATAAGTGTATGGTAAAAAGTTATTTACACTTAAAAAAAGTAAAACAGTTGTTGTCATTAGTTTATCAGCAATTGGATCAAATATTTTACCAAATGTAGATACTACTTTTCATTTTCTAGCTAAATAACCATCTATAAAATCAGTTGTCATAGCAATAATGAAAAAAGTTAAGATAAGTGATATTATTATTGTTTTTTCATTAGTGTTTATTAAACTATAATTCGAAAAATATATAGATAATCCAACCACTGGAACAACAAATAAAATACGTAAAATAGTTAAAGCGTTTGGTATTTTTTTCTTGTGTAAACTATTCATTTTCGCTTTCTTTTTTACTTTTACTTAAAAATTCACTATGCATTGTTTCAATTTCTTGATGAATTACTTTTGCATCTTTTAAGTCTTCGATTTCTGTTTTGTTTTGTTCTGTAACTTGTTTATGAATTTTTACTTCTTCTTTTTTGAAAAATTCAATTAAATCATTTAGTTTTTTATTTCAAAGATTTGAATTTAAATCTTTCAACATATTTAACTTTAATTTTAAATCATTTAATTTTTCATCCGGAATAATAAATGTCTTGTATTCGTATGAATTCATCATAGTATCTAATAATTCTCTTGTTGCATTATTAATTTCACCCATTTTATATTCACCAATACTTACAACAAAATTATCATGAATTTTTGTGTTTAATTCGATTAATTTATTAACTTTTATCATTAATTCATAACGATATTTAATAGAATCATTTTCGAACTCTTTTGCAGCAATTCTAGTTCTTTTTTTCTCAATTTTTTCTTTTACATATGAGTATATAAAATAAACCCCAATTAAAGTTAAAAGAACACCTAATATTACTCAAATTATTATATTCCCACTACCTAACGCACTAATAGAACTACTTTTAGTTGTAGTGTTAGCTTCTTCAAACATTCTGTCGATTTTAATTAACATTTTTACCTTTCTTGATTGTAACTTTTCATTTTACTTCTTTTTCAACTGTACATTCACTTTGAATTTTGTCTTTAAGTTCTTCATCATTTGGTATTTTTTCATTTTCTCTATCAGCATCGATAATAATTTTATAAAGTAGATTTAAAAGCATTTTTCTATCTACTTTAGTAACTGTAGTAGATGGTTTATAACTTAAAACTCCACCATCATTTAATCTTTCGTTTATTTCGAAATCTAACCCACCAAGTTCGCTTTCTATTTCTTTTTTAATGCGTTTAGCTTCTTGATTGTGTTCGTTATATTCTTCGGCTAATGATTTTAATTTATCAAAATCAATAACGTTATCTTCTAATTTTTCTTCCATTACTAATTCTCCCTAATAATCTATGACCCTATTAAACCTGCAGCATAAGCAATATACATTACTAGTATATTTAACCCAAAGAAAATTAATGTAGCTAATGCGTCAGATAAAGTTGTTAGAATCGGTGCAGACATTACCGCTGGGTCTTTTTTTAATTTAATTGCTAAAAGAGGTATTACTGTACCTAAAAATTTTGCCAAAATAACTACTAATCATAAAGAAAGTGAGCTAGCGATTATTATGAACGATAATTCACCTCATTTAAGAGATGGATCTCTAAAAAATGGTATTGAATAATATATGTATAGTCTAATTATGTTAACAATAAACATTATTAAACCGATTATTATCCCAATTGTAGTTTCTTTTCAAACTACTTTTCCATATTCGTGATTTTTAAAATCACCTAAAGATGCAGCACGAGTAACCGTGGTTGATGATTGTGAACCAGCATTACCTGCTGCTCCACTAATTATTGGTATTAAAGAAGTTATAATACCAGTAGATATAGTTACGTGAACTACACTACTAAAAAAACTTTCGCTTATTGCGGTAAATTCTTGAATAATGTATTGAGACATTGTAGCCGATATCATTAAGATAATCAATCAAAATACCCTTGCTTTTACAATGTTTTTGATTGATTTTTTGATATAACTATCTTCTACATTTTCGTCCCGGATACCGGCCATTTTATAAATATCTTCAGTTGCTTCATCTTGAATAATATCAATAATATCATCAGAAGTAATCATACCGATTAGCCTTTTATCAGATGAAACAACGGGTAAAGTAGATCTATCATGGTTTGAGAATATTTGAGCAGCATATTCTTTATCGTCAGTAGTTTTAACTGTTGCAACTGCATTATAAATTTCGTCTAATAAAACATTTTCGTCCGAAAAGACTAATTCCTCTAATGTAATATCACCAACCAGTCTACCTTGTTGATCTACGATATAAAAGTTGTGTCCCATTAAAACATTTTTGTTATAATCGGCTCTAATTTTTGAGATTGCTTTTTTAGCGGTTCAATTTGATTTTAAGATTGAGAAATCAACACTCATAAAACTACCAATATGATCATCTGAATATGATAAAAGTTGGTTAATTTTATCTCTTTTTTCTTTTGGTGTGCTACTTAAAATTTTTCTTGTGATATTAACCGGTAAGTCTTCAATAATATCAGCCAACTCGTCAGTTTCAATTTCTTGTAAAACTTTTTCACCCAAGTCATCACTGAATTGAATAACTAAATTTGTTTGGATTTCGTCATCTAAATAAGAAAAAACTTCTGCAGCTTCTTCAGTTCTTAGTATTCTAAGTACATATATTTGTTGTTCACTTGTTAAACTCTCTACCGCTTTAGCAAAATCGGCATGTGGAGTTTCTTCTTCTAATTCTCTTAATAACTTTACACTTTTTGTTGCTATTAAATTTTCTATTTCTTGGTGAAGGATTTGGTTCTGTAATTGTTCTATGTTGTTATTTTCCATATTATTTTTCAATTAAATATTTAATTAATTCCTCTTGGAAATATTCGATTTTTACAGAAGTAATATTACGATCTTTCATAATTTTTACACTACCATTTTCTTCAGAAACTACTATTGTAGTAGCATCACTTTGTTCAGAAATTCCAATAGCAGCACGGTGTCTAGAACCAAAATCACTTTCAAGTGATTTTTTAGTTATTTTGTAAAAAGTAGAAGCATAATAAATTTTATTATCACGAATAACAACTGCACCATCATGTAAAGGTGAGTTTTTATTAAAGATAGAAATTAGAAGCGAACTTGAAATATTTGCATTTAAAACAATACCATCTGTTCTTAAATTATCAATATTATCATTGTTTTCGATTGTTATCAATGCACCAATTTTGTGTTTAGATAAATATTCAACACTTTCTCTAAGTTGGTTAATTAAACGAATTTGACTACTACGTCCCAATTTATCGTATTTAGATTTCTTGAAATAGTTACTAAACCAGTTTTTTATATGAGGTATGATCACAACAATTAAACTAATTAAAATTAGAATAAAAATTGCAATAACAAAACCTAAAATAACATAATTAACTACGTTCATCTTAAGCTATTCTCCCTACCACATAAGCAACCACAAGAAATGTAGCAATTAAAAATAATGCAACAACAGCTCCAAACGAGTTATAAAAAATATCTCTTTTATATCACGGAAGTTCTTTTTGTTCATTTGAGTATTTTACTTTATTATCTTTATATAAAGCTTTTGCTCTAGCGTATTCAATTTCGTTTTTTCTAAATTGAATGAAGTCAATTTTTTTATTTTCTTTATTCATTTTCGCCTCCTTTTTCTATATAGTTAATATATATTATAAACTTTTAATTTAATAAAATGCTATTTTTTTCTAGCATATAAATAATTAATGTTTTTTCCTTTGCTAGATCATTTTAATTCATAGCCAGTAGGATAGTTATTTTCATTGTATTTTGAGTTGTGTAAATCGGTTGTTTGATCAATGATTTCTCACTGATTTTCAATTAAACTTTCAACAGAATAATTGAAAAATCCATCATTATCAGTTTTTAAATGTAATTGACCATCTTTAGTTAATAAATTTTCATATAAACTAAGATATTTTTTATAAGTTAATCTTCTTCTTTCATGAGCATTCTTAGGTCATGGATCACTGAAAGTTAATCAAATTTTATCAACTTGATTTTCAAAAATTTCTGCCAAATTATCTGCGTTTTCTGTTATTATAAATAAATTATTCAAGTTAAATTCATTAATTTTGTTCAAAATTTTATTAGCAACAGTAGGATATTTTTCAATCGCAAAATATCTAATATCAGGGTTATTTAGAGCTAATTGAGCAATCATTTCACCCTTTCCTGCTCCTATTTCAATAACATCTGTTTTATTTAAAGAAATTGGGAATTTATTTAAATAAAATTTTGAATTATTTAATTTATCTTGTGCTGTATTATCGTGTCTTAATCTCATATTTTAAATTATATAAGAGTTATTTAAATATATCAATATAAAAGTTAAAAAAAATAATATAATATATAAATAATATGAATAATAATCTAGCAAATAAGTTAAGACCAGAGAATTTTGACGATCTGGTAGGTCAAAAAAATATAGTAGATCTTCTCAAAAAAGTTTCTAAAAATAAAATGACTTCAAGTTTTATTTTTTTTGGTGAAAGTGGTGTTGGTAAAACTACTATGGCACTTATTTTGGCTAAAAATATGGGCTTGAATTATGAATATTTTAACGCCTCAATTGATGATAAGAGTAAATTAGTTAAAATCTTAAAAGACAATCAAATTATCATAATTGATGAAATACATAGATTAAACAAAGATAAGCAAGATATTTTACTTTCTTACTTAGAATTTGATAAAGTTATAGTTTATGCAACTACAACAGAAAATCCATACTTTAAAGTTAATCCAGCTTTACGTAGTAGGATGCAAATATTAGAACTACATAAAATTGATGAAAACGAAATTGTCGAGTACATAAAAAAATTAATTGCTAAAGGTAAAATTAAATTAAATATTAGTGATGAAGTGCTTTTATCACTTTCAAGATTTTCTTCAGGTGATTTAAGATTATGTTTAAATAATATTCAGTTAATTTCTTTAGTTATAGGTTCTGAAAAAGAAATTACTACTGAAGATTTAAAAAAAGTTATACCTAACATTAATTTTTATAGTGATTCAAATTCAAATGAACACTTTAACAACCTATCTGCTTTTCACAAAAGTTTAAGGGGTAGCGATATTGATGCTTCACTTTACTATGGGATGTTAATTTTAAAAACAGGTGACGAAAATGGACTTTTTAGAAGAATGCTTTGTGTAGCATACGAAGACATTGGAATGGCGAATCCAAATGTAGGCTATAGAGTTGAAGCTGCGATTAGAACGTACGAAAGACTTGGTATGCCCGAAGGAAGATTAGCAATCGGAGCGGCTATTGTTGATTTAGCAAACTCACCAAAAAGCAACTCAACATATTTAGCATTAAGTAAAGCAATAGAACTTATTGATAGTGGTAAAATTTACCCGATACCAAAACACCTTAAAGATAGGCATTATAAATCGGCTGCTAAATTAGGTTATGGAATAGATTATAAATATCCTCACGATTATGAAAATAATTGAGTTGAGCAAAATTATCTACCGCAAAAATTAAAAGATATTAAAATATTTGAATATGGAAATTCTAAATTCGAACAAGATTCAAAGAAATATTGAGAAAAAATTAAAAAAGGATAAATTATGAATAAAAAATTAGATATTAATGAGATACATAAATTAGAAGACCTTAAAAAAATAAAATCAGAATTATTTAATCAAGGTAGTGAAATGTTTGAATTACAACAAAAAATTAAAACAAGTTCACCTGAAGAGAAAAAAGAAATCGGTATGAAAATTAAAAATTTAAAAAAGGAATATGAAGACTTTTTTAAATTAGCTGAAGAAAAAATTCAAGAATTAGAAACTCAAAATAAACTTAAAAATAGTTTTATCGATTTTACCGAACCAAGTACTAAAAAAGCATCTTTACACCCAATCACAATTACAGAAGAAAGATTAAGAGATTGATTTTTACAAAGAGGGTACTATGAACAAGAAGATGGTGAAATTGTTTCTGATGAATTTAATTTTGAACGTTTAAACATACCTTCAAACCACCCGGCTAGAGCAATGCACGATTCACTTTACTTTAATGAAAAAACTTTATTAAGAACACATAATACAGGAATTACAGCCAAAGCTTTAGATGAATATAAACACTCAAAAGAAAAAAATAAAGAAGTATCTATTTTTTCAATTGGTAAAGTTTACAGAAATGACGAAGATGACGCAACACACTCACACCAATTCACTCAATTAGACTTCGTTTCAGTTGGTAAAGTAAGTTTCCAAAATTTAATTTGAACTCTAAAATCATTACTATCATATGTTTTAGAACAAGAAGTTGAAATTAGATTAAGACCAAGTTATTTCCCTTTCACTGAACCTAGTGTTGAAGTTGACGTATTTTACAAAGGAAGATGAATCGAAATACTTGGAGCAGGTATGTTACACCCAAGAGTTCTAGAACTTGCAGGATTTGATAATCAAGAATACAATGGATTTGCAGCTGGTTTAGGACTTGAAAGAATAACAATGATAAAATATGGTTTCACAGATATCAGAGACCTTTACAAAAATGATATGAGAATAATGGAGCAATTTAAATATGAAAAATAGTTTTTTAAATATACTAACAAGCGAAGGAAAAAAACCTTACTTTGACAACATAATTAATGAATTAAAGGTAGCTGAAAAAGAAAATAAAGTAGTTTTACCATATCAAACAGATATGTTTAGAGCCTTTGAATTCTTCCAAGTTAAAGAAACTAAAGTAGTATTTATTGGTCAAGATCCATATCATAGTTTAGGAACTGCTGATGGTTTAGCTTTTTCAACTAGAGGGCAAAAAACTCCACCATCACTAAACAATATTTTTAAAGAATTGAAAAAAGATTATCCTGACACAAAAATCGAAACAAATTCACTTGTAGCGTGAGCAAAGCAAGGTGTATTATTATTAAATACAGTATTAACTGTTGAATATGGGAAAGCTAACTCACACAAAAATATCGGTTGAGAAAACTTTACTTTAAAAGTAGTTGAAAACGTAATAAACGAAAATAATAATGTAATTATAGTAGCGTTAGGAAAACAAGCTCAAGAATATATTAGCAAACTTCCTAATTTAAATAAATTAGACCCAAATAATATATTAGCCACATCTCACCCTTCTCCATTCAGCTATCAAAAGGGTTTTGAAAACTTTGAACTATTCAAAAAAATCAATGCTATTTTAAAAAAACATAAAACAAGACAAATTAATTGAGACTTAGTTAAGGAGGTAATTTAATGCTTTTATCATTAAATCATATTAATAAGTTTTTTTCTAATAAAAAACTTACACATCAAGAAGTTGAAACAGCTTTAAATAATTTAGGTATTGAAGTTGAAAATACTGAAAAATTTAGCGATGTAGAAGGAGTATTATTCGCTAAAGTTTTAAGCGTTAAATTAAACCCTAATTCTGATAGATTAGATATGGTTAGTTTACAAACTAAAAACGGAATTATCCAAATTCAAACTACAAACAGAATTTTAAAAGAAGGCGATTTCATAACTTGCTTCCCTGTAGGTGCTAAAAAAGGTGATTTTGTTTTTGGTGCTAAAAAACTAAAAGGTGAAATTTCAGAAGGGATGATGGCCGCTTGAAGCGAACTTGGTTACCAGTATGACTTACTAAATGAAAGAGATGAAATTTTAGTATTACCAAATGATTTTGCTTCTCTTGAAGATGATCCTGTGCAAGTATTAGGATTAGACGATTATATTATTGAAATTAGTTTAACAACTAATAGAAATGACTTGAATTCATATTACTATATTGCAAAAGAAATTGCTTCTTACTATAATCTCGAATTTAAATTTGATTTTAATGATGTTAAACCAACTTTTAAATCAAATTTAGAAGTTAAAAATACAATTTCTAAAGAATTAAGCTTCCTTGAAGTTAAAGGCGAAACACAAACAAGTCTATACGATAAAATGTTACTTGCAAAACATAATATTTCTTCATTACATAACTGAGCGGTTAATTTAACAAACTTAACTTTACTTAATATTGGTGCTACAGCTCATGTTTATGATAAAAATAAAATTTCAAACAAAATTAATGACAAAATGTTTAGTGGTAATTTAAATATTTTAGGAAATAAAAATGTGGAAGTTAATGATGTTTTAGTTATCGAAGACGAAAACAAGCAGATCTCAATAGCTTCTGTTATGGGGTTAGAAGAATCTAAAAGCGAAAAAGATTCAAAACACTTTTTATTTGAAGTAGGTGTTTTCCCAAATGAATTAATTCGTCATGGTGCCAAAGAAATTAAATTAAGCACAAATAGTTCTTCACAAGCATCAAGAGTTATTTCACAACAAGTAGCTAAAATGGGGATGGATTTTATTCAAAGTTATGTAAATAACCTTGAAACATCACAAGTTATTAACCCAATTAGTGTCCCTGAGAAAAAACAAATTAGCGTTAAATTTGACTTATTAAAACTATACGGTAATTTTGATAATATCGATCAATTAAGCGATTCAATTCAAAAATTAGTTAACTTAGATTTTGAAGTTAAAATCGATAAAGAAAATCAAAAAATAGATGTTTTAGTTCCTAACTATAGATATGATATTGAACTACCAGTAGATATTATCGAAGAATTATTTAGAATTTATTCATATGATAATTTCAAACCAATGGAATATTTCTCAAAACCATATAATGTAGTGCAAAAAAGAAATAATTTAAAACACACTTTAGTATCTCAAGGTTATGATGAAGTTAGAACCTTTACTCTTGTATCAATTGAAAAAAGTGCGTTTAACCCATTTAAGTTTGATACTGATATGAAGTTAATGACTTTTGTTTCAAAAGAAAGAGAAGTTGTTAGAAATTCTATAATCACTTCGATTCAAGAAGTTGTTGAATATAACCAAAAAAGAAAAATTAAAGACATTAATGTTTTCGAAAAAGGTATGATCAACAATAATAAATTAGTTTTAGGTATGGCTACCACAACTAAAAATTATGTAAATTTCAAAAATGATATTATTAACATTTTAAACCAAGAAATTAAGTTTGTACGTGAATTTAAACAAGATAACAAAGAGTTTAAATTAGATATAAACAATGTTGAAACAAACGACGCTTTATCAATTAACCCATACGCAAGTGCTTACATAGTATTAAACGATAAATTAATTGGATGAGTTGGTAAATTACATCCAAAATATGATTCTACAGATGCCCTTTATGCAGAAATATTGTTAGATTCATTTGCTAAACCTTCAATTTTAGAAGATATCAACAAGCCTATAAATTCAAATAATTTTGCATACCAATCAGTTAATACAAATCCACTTAAAACAATTGATTTAACTTTCTCATTAACCAAAGAAGAATATTTAGAAAACATAATAAAAGAAATTGAAAAAACAACTAATAATAATGCTTTTTCAATTAAAAAAATAGATGAATATCACAAAGATGATACAAAACAAATAACACTACAAATAACCGCTTCTGAAGAAGAAATTGAGTTATTGAATAATAAATACAACTCTCAAAAAGGAGAATAATATGTATAAAAAAATAAATTTAAAAGATAAAGTTGTTTCAGATGCTATTAATAATGAATTAAACAGACAATTTGAACACATCGAATTAATCGCTAGTGAAAACTACGTTTCTGAAGACGTTTTAATAGCGCAAGGAAGCGTTTTAACTAATAAATATGGTGAAGGATACCCAAATAAACGTTATTACGGCGGATGTGAATACGTAGATATTGTCGAAAGTGCGGCAATTGAACGTTTACAAAAACTTTTTGGCGTTAAGTATGCAAATGTTCAACCTTATTCCGGTTCAGTAGCTAATGCTGCCGCTATTGCTTCGGTTGTTCCAAGCGGTGGAAAAATCATGGGTCTTTCGCTAAGTTCAGGAGGCCACTTAACACACGGGTACAAAATTTCTTTTAGTGGTATCTTTTATAACTCAGTTTCTTATGATTTAGGAAAAGATGAAACCTTAGATTATGACGCGATCGAAGAATTAGTAATGAAAGAAAAACCGGATTTAATAATTTGTGGTTATTCTGCTTACTCAAGAACTATCGATTTCAAGAGATTTAAAGAAATAGCTGATAAAGTTGGAGCTAAATTAATGGCTGATATTGCACATATTGCTGGTTTAATTGTCGCTGGTGTTCACCCTTCTCCGGTAGGTTATGCTGACATAATAACTTCAACAACACACAAAACATTAAGAGGTGGTCGTGGTGGAATAATCATGACAAACGATGACGAAATAGCTAAAAAAATGAATCGTTGAGTATTCCCTGGTTATCAAGGTGGACCACTTTTCCACGCTATCGCTGGTAAAGCTGTTGCTTTTTACGAGGCTTTACAACCACAATTTAAAGAGTACGGACATAAAATAGTTGAAAATGCATCTAAATTTTCAAATGCATTTAAAGAATTAGGTTACCGTGTAATTAGTGGAGGAACTGATAACCACTTATTTATGCTTGATATAGTTGATAAATTCAATAAAGATGAAGTATTATTAACCGGTGTCAAAGCAGAAAAAGTATTAGGTAAAATTAATATAACAATTAACAAAAATAGCATTCCTTTTGATAAATTACCACCTACACAATGTAGTGGAATTAGAATTGGAACAGCAGCTATGACAAGTAGAAACTTTGACCAATGAGAAAAGTTAGCTTCCATAATGGATCAAGCACTTAAAATTCAATTTGACATTGAATTAAACGGTGGAGAATCAACTGATGTTCAAGATAAATTACTTGATAATTTAAAAGAACAAGTTCTCGAAATAACACAAAAATACCCTATAATTAAAAAATTACATATAATTTTAATTGTTAAGTCATAAAACAAATAATGTATAATAATAAACGTAAATAAAATATTAAGGAGAAAAATGTCAAATTTATTTAATAATAGAGAGTATACTAGACCTGAAGGTTTAGAACCTTCAGTAGATAACTCAGTGAAAAAACCAGAAGTTAGCTTATTCGGAAAAATCATGTTCTGAATTATTGGTTTAGGAATTTTTTCAGCAGTAGCATACGTTATAAAATCAAACAGATTTAAAAGAATGCAAAATGATGTTAATGAAGCAGCATCAACAATTGATACTCAATTAGCAAAAAGAGCTGACACACTATATAAATTAGTTAGTTCAGTTAAATCATTTAAAGAACACGAAAAAGACCTATACACAAGTGTTACAAGAATGAGAGCACTTACAGGAACAGGAAACATTAACGATTCAGTTGAATTAGAAAAACTTACTAGTTCTGCATTAGGAAGATTGATCGCAGTTCGTGAAAATTATCCAGAATTAAAATCATCAGATTTATATAAAGAATTAATGGAACAATCTACATACATCGAAAGAGAAATCGGAGCAGCTAGAAGACTTTACAACTCAAGAGTTAACGAATTCAACTCAAGTATCTTTACATGACCAAACAATGTTGTATCTACAACAATGAAATTAACAACATTACCATTATTCCAAGCAAGCCAAAAACAGAGAGATGACGTTTCATTTGAAAGTTTAGGGTTATAATCCAATTAAAAGAACACATTAAAATGTGTTTTTTTTTACCACATTCAAAAAATTTTTCTCCTTTAAATACCAATATTCTAAACAGAATAAAAAATAATATATATAATAATAAAACAAATATTTTTTAAAATAAATTAACCTACACATAGAGCTAAAAAATCAAAAAAGCAAAAGGGGAAACATGAAGAAAAATAAAAAAATACAATTTATACTTTCATCAATAATAAGTGCATCTCCACTACTTTTTACGATCGCGTGTAAAAGCAATGATTATGATAATTCTAATCCTAAAAACAAATTAACAGAATCATTAAAGAACATAAATGATGATAAATTGAATGATTTTATTAACGAATTTACATCTAGCTATCCGACTAAATTAAAACCAGATGAATACAAAAAATTAAATAATAATTTTGTTAAATTAGTTGAAACTTTTATTTTACTAAATGAAAATGTAGAAACTTTTAAAAATGTTTATCAATTAGGATTAATAAACGATGATTTCTATAACCTAAAAATATGACTAGAAACTTTAGTTAATAACAAAATAACTAATTACACATTTATCAATGATTCTCTTGAAATTAACTTAAATAAAATAAATGACTATATCAATAAATTAAAGACATGAAACAATGATAAACAGCTATTTTATAAATTAAATTTTGAAGAGAAATTTGACAAAATCAATAATAATTCATTAGCAAATTTAAAAAATGAAATACTTAAATATTATGATACGCTAGAGATAAATAATGATGAGGAATATATCAATCTTCAAAACAACATATTTTCTTTTATTGCACGTGAAAATAAATATTTAAACAAACTAAACGAAGAACAAAAGAAAATAAAAATTAATGAAATTGAAAATAATTTAAGCCATTTGTTAAATAAAAAAGAAATTGATATTCAATATTTCGAAAATTATTTAGATTATAAACTTAAATTAAATTCAATAAATAGCGAAGCAGAAGAGCTTAATATCAGATATAAAACAGAACTAATTGAACAAATAAGTAAACTAAATTATAAAAAAACACTTAATTTTATAAATGCTATAAAAGAGAATTATATTTATTTTGATTCAGAGGAAGAATATCAAAATTTTAATAAAAAAATTATTCAAATTTTGAATAACATAAGCGAATATTGAAAATTTAAAGAAGAAAATAATATTAATTTATATAATGAAGAAATTAACAATAAAGAAGCACTATTAGTCAATGATATTTTAGAAAATAAAGACATTTCTTTATTTGAATTAAACAAAAATTTAAATGAATATTACTTAATTTCTAACGATATGTTAAATTTAGTCAAAATAAATCAAGAAATAACCATTAAAAATAATGAATATAAAAATAAAATAATCAAATATTTAAGTCATTTTAATGATGAAAATATGAATATTTTAAAAAATAGAATTGTTAATGAATATCCATTTTTAAATAATGAACAATATATTTTATTTAACTATAACATCGATAGATTATTCAATATTATTTCTAAATATAATAAATTAGAAGTAATTGAACCACTTGAAGGTGTTGTGATAAATAAAAATTCAGAAATGTTAACTTTTGAAGAATATTTAAATAAGATATTAAATCAATCAACAATAGATTTAAAAACTATTTTTAGTGATGATTCATTAGAAAAAATAGAGAAGCTTTATGATTTTAAAGTTAAATATTATGAACAAGTAAAAAAACATAATTTAACTATAAGCGACTATATACATTCTTTAGAAAATTACTCATTCAACCAAAATGTAGTTAAAGACATTTATTTAAAAAACAAATCAATTTATTATAATAACCCAAATCAAAAAAATCAATTTATTGAGAAATTAATTAAATTAAACGATAACATTAACATCTTAGAAAGTTTAATCAATGACTATTCACTAGATAATTTATTTAAAGAAGAATTCACTAATGTTATTAATTTAGAAAAAAATAATTACAATTCAAGTAATGCTCTAAAATTAATAGAAAAAATTAAAAATTACATTAAAAATAATTCATTAGCAAACGAATCTATTAATTTAGAACAAGAAAAAAATAAAATAATTGATCTAATATCAAATTCGCAACTTTTATCTAATGAAGAAAAAGAATTATTTAAAGAACAAATTAATAATTCTTACATAAAATACGAGTTTGATTTAAGAAAAAATAATATTGATAATTATTTAAATAAATATCAATTAAAATTAGAAGAAATATTAAATCAAACAAATATAAAACAGAGTATAAAAGATGATCTACACTTATTTATTAAATCAGTTAGAACTAAAGAACAATATCAACAATATTTTGAGTACTTCAAAAACCTTAAGAATAAACTAGAAGAACTAAAAAATGAAATTAATTCATTTAAGGAAAAAATCAAAAGTAAGGAAATAAATAACTTAAAAGAATTCAATTTTTATAAATTATTAAGCGACAAAAGACGCTTATATAAAAACGAATTAAAAAGTTTTGATATTCTTAATTTTGATTCAAGTATATCTGAAATAAATTCCTTTATTTTAGAGATCCAAAAAATAAATAATAGCAATTATGAAAACGATAACATTTCAGCTCTAGACTTATTAAAAAATATTGCTGATGAAAATTTCACACTTGAAAACTACGAAAACGAAAATAGATATCAATTAGATACTTTTAAAACACCAGGTTCATTCAATTTAAAAACTGCTAAATTATTTTTTGACCACTTTGATGATAAAACATACAATTACACTATAAATAACATAAAAATAGTTGGTAACCAGTTAAATCAATTAGAACTATCAGTAACCTTAAAGTTTAAAGGGGTTGAGGAATTTACTTATAATTTCACAAAGGTTAAAACATTCGAAAAAGGAATAATTAACGATTTAAATGATATTGAATATGTTTATATCGATGAGATATTTGATCTAGATTATGATTCATTTAATTCATACACAAAAGATGAATTTCAAAATTTAAAAGCCGCTAAAGTTAACAACTTTATAAAACCACTTTATAGCGGCATAGGAAAATATTTTAAATACCAAATTAATGATTTAAATCTAGACGAATTTAATGTTCTGAACGGATATTTAAACATTACTTTTAATAATCAAATTTTAAAAACTGTTAAACTTAAATCAAATAAAAATATTAATTTCAGAAAAGATAACATAACACAACAAGAATATTGAGATCAGTTAAATTATTCAAAAATAATGGAAATAATTAAATCAAATAGTAAAGAAGCTTTCTTTAATAACTTAACATTAAAAGATCCTAATAATAGATGAAATCACACTGATCATATTGCATCAGAAGCAAAAGAAGCATTAGAAAAATACTACAATATGCCTAAATTTGGAAATTATGAAATCTATATTGCTCAAATTGAGAATATAAATAATTGAAATAGAAGTGCTGATTTTAAACTATGATATAAAAAAGACGGCAAAGAACAACCTTTACCATTAAGTGGTTTAGTAAATAAATTTACAATTAATAACTTTATGTTTTTAAATTATGAAAACATAAAACCTAAAAAAGATATATTTGCTAATTCAGATTTTAACTCAACTGAATATTCTTCTATTGGCGATGATGATAAGCAAATAATCGATAATATTAATGAATCAAATTTCAGTTGACGAAAAACCCTTGCAGCTATGAAAGATGGAAGAAATGAACCTGCTAAGTATTACTATAGAGGCATAAACGTTGCTAATTTAGTTGAACAAAAAGCTTTTATTAAATTAAATTATTTCTTTGAAATTACACATCGTGATGCAGATAAAAGAAAAGGTATTAATTTAGATAAACAGCAGTTCTTACCACTTTCAAGCGACAAATCACTTTATGATTTAGATATTGCTCCATATCTAGATAATAGAATTAATAATATTAATTCAAATTACTTTTATTACTTTTACGATGTACAACAAGAAGGTAATCGTGGAATGAGTTTCAAACTCGGTTGAATAAACAAACATAATTCGAATAAAAGATATACCAATAACAAAACATATCATCTTATTAATATTGTTAATGATTATGAACAAGCAATATATCCAGAAATGATATTAAATAACATTAAATTAAGCGATATTATAATTAATAAAGATGAATTAAATAAACGTAATTTTAGCTATTGAAATACTCATAGAAAAGAATTATTTAATTTAATTACATTTAAAGGAGAAGACTCGAATAGAAATTTAATTTATAGAAACTATAAATTAAATTGAAATAATTTCTATATTTCTTCTGTAAAAGAATTAAACAATCAAATGTACATCAAATTAGGAGTGAATAGTTTCACTTTTGATAGTGATAGTACTAAAAAAATAGAATCACATATATGGTATAAAATTAGCGATAATGAAAACACAAAATATCTAGATAAATTATTAGATAATTCTAATTTAAGTGTAATATATCAAAGCACTAACGAAGTAATTAGACGCAGAATAATTGAGCCATATTGAAGAGATTTGGAATGAAAAATAAATACTGAAGAAAATAATGCTTATTGATATTTAGATAAAAAATATATTGATAAAACCTTACTAAAACCAAATATTAAAAAAGCTAATATAAAATTCAATATAAGAGCCAATATACTTTATAATGATAATTTAAAAGAAGATAGAATTAGAGGTAATAATAAAACATTTAATTGAAATACTTATAACTATAATATAGACTTTCTAGAACTTATGAAGAATAAGATTATTGAGTTTGATAAGTCAATTGAAGTTGATAATTCTGAATTCCAAAATGATTCTAAATTTAAGTATAAAGTAATCTTTATATGAGATGAATTAAAAGGTATTAAAGTTGTAATACAAACAGAAAATAGAGATTATAAAATAGTAATTGACGAACCTGAAACACAATTATTTGAAGAAAATGTTAAATTTGATTCTAATAGATCAATGTTGATATTACCTAATAGTAGCAAAATAACAATTGAATATTGAAACGACGAAGAAAATGAAGATTTTAATGTTGATTCAAATAAATTTAACTATAATGATATTTTCTTCACTGAAGAAAATCAACCAATATTAATTAGTAATGATCCGGAATTTTTATTTAATAAATCAGTGTATTACCCTAACCAAAATGTGCCTTATAAATTCCATGAAGGTTATTTAATGAATCAAGACTCATTAAATTGAAACAAACAAAAAGATTGAGAGTTCTCAAAAAATACATGATTAAGATCAGTTCAAGTAGTCGCATCTAGATGAACTGGATCTACTTCGATTATTGGTAAAGTTAATAATGATCCACATGACTATAGATTTTATTTAGCAACCAATAGACACGTATACAATGGGGGAGTTCATAATTTTGATAAGATTTTAAATATTGAAAATGTTGAAGTTGAAAAACCTTTTAATTTAGTTGTCGCTCCAAAATATAATAAATCAAGTGTTAATAAATATTACGATGTATTATCAAACAATCATCCAGATAGTGTAAAACCAAGCGTTCAATTAATTTGAACTGCCGTTGATCAAAAAGCAGAAAAAGGTTGAGAAGAGTATGATAAAAATAAAAATATAACCGATAAAATCAATAGTTTTTATTGGTTAGGTAAATACAAACCAAGCACATCTGATTTAAGTATATTTATTGCCGATTTTAATAATGTATATAAAGACGCTAAATCTAATGGTCAATTTAACCTCATTTATAAATTAGATCAATTAGCTAATATAGGTGGTGTAAAACTAGATTTTGATAATTCTAAAGATAGGATAACAGTACCATTTGTTAGAGACATCGGTATAATAGGTTATCCTGGTATGAAAATGATGGGACTAATTTATAGAAGACAAGAAATCTATAAAAGTTGATATGAAAAAAATCTTGAAGACATATACGTAAAAATTACTCAAAAAGAAAACGATAACCCAGCTTATTTAGGTGGAGGTGGTTCAGGTAGTGGTATGTATGTAGATAATGATACTTACATAGCAACTTGAGCATCAGGTTGAAAAGGTTATTATACATTTGGTATCAAATATAAAAGTAAATTTGTTAATTATTTTGGAATTAACAATAAAAGTAATAACCCATTTGATTCTAATAACACAAATTCGTTTTATGCTCAAATATTGAGAGCAAATTTAAGTGATCCAAATAAATTTAGTGAACCATGATTTACAAAACTAGATTTTATTGATGAGGATAATGAGTAATATCATTACTATTTAAAAAAAAGAAGCGTAATATTCGCTTCTTTTTTAAATTAATTTTGTTCTTTTGTTGTAATTGGATATCCTGAGTTAAATCCTCTTACATCTTCTTGTTTGGTTGTAATTATAGGGTTTGATTTAGGAGTAGCAACACCTTCGTTAAAGTTGTAGTAATGATCATAGTTAAATCTAAGTTCTTTTTTACCAAAAAAAGTAGAAGAATCATTTTCGTTATTTTCATAGAAAGTTAAATAGTAATTATTTGCTTCTTTGTATGAAACTGGATATTGAATTCTTAAGTTTAGAATTTTATTATTGTTATCATGACCTACAATTAAAACTTTAAGAGGAATTTCACTTTTTTTATTTTCTTCATCCTTATTAATAAAAGCAAATTTTACTTCTTTATCTGGTTTCATGTAGTTGTATTTACCGGTACCATTATTTGTTTTACTTCCTAATACATCATTGACATTAAGTTGATCATTTATTATCTTAACGTTAAAATCAATATATCTACGATCACCATAAATAGTATTTAAAGTAACATTTAAAATCTCAAAATTTGTTGAATAATTTTTAAATTCTCTAAGCGGAATTATTTTTTCAGAAGTTTTGTTTTTACCGTCTTTTGTAAGAGTAAAATTAACAGTTAAAGTAAAATTAGAATTCTTGTGAACACTATTTACAACAGATTTATATTGATCATTATCTGCAATTTTAAATTTTTCTTTTGTTATTGTATTATCGTTGTATCAATTAATAGTTGTTTTATCAAGAACATTAATTTTAACATTATTAGCATAAATTTCTAATTCTTTTTCAACATTATTGTCTATAGCTTCTTTTTCACTTTCGGAATTTTCTAATTTTGTTTTTAAATTATTTATGTATCTAACTTTTTGATAGTCATTAAGAGCATCATATTTTTGAATTTCTTCTTCTAACGAAGTTTTTAATTTACTATATTTTTCTTTTGTTCCAAGAGAATTAATAAGAGTTTGAATTTTTTCTTTTTCAGAATTCGCTTCATTTAAATCATCTTTTTTATATGAATTTATTGTTTCAGATGGTGCAAATTCTGTTGTTCCTGGATTTTTATATAAAATATCAACACCAAAAATATTGAATGGAACTACTTTAGTTTCATTATCGCTATTTGTAATAGTTTGTGGAATTCATGATAATTTTAAATACTTTGCAGAAACATCATTGAATGTTGTTTCAATACGTAATTCATCATCATTTATATGTTTAAATGATCATTCTTTGCCATTAATTGTTACTTTTCCATCATGAACATGTCCAAAATCTTTCATTTTAATTCTTGACTGGTAAGGTACTTTTTCGAAAGTAACACCATCGTTTGAATATTCAAAATAAATTTCGCTTGGTAAAGCTATCTTATTAAAATGTTCTAAATCTTTTGAAAAACTAAAAGCAAATCTTCTAAATAATTTAGGTTGCCCATCAACAGTTTTGAAAGTTATGTAATTTTTATTCTCACCATTTGAATTAGGTTTACTTGTTCATGTATGTGTTTTATTGTTTGTAAATGTTTTTAATTTATCTAAATCTTCAGGATTATCTTCGGAAGATAATTTAGCATCTATTGTAAAGTTAGATTTATTATTCCCGTCCGATAATCAAACTGCACCAGTTCTTCTTAAAAATTTAATAGATAATTTGTATTTAACATTTGGAATTTCTGTATCTGTTACATCTGTTAAAGTGGCTTCAACAACTTTAATAACATCACCATCATCATTGTTTAATGGCTTACTTTCATCAGCGTAATAAATTTCTTTTTTATCTGAATCATTAAATTTTAATTTATACATTCCGGCAGAAATATTTAAACTTTTAGCTTGTTCATCAGAAACATTAAAACTTAAATCTTCTTTAAATATTTGATCAAATCTTACTCCAGTTGAATTAGTTATAATTTCTTGGTAAATAACAGTTTCTTTTTCTGGTGCAATTGGTTTTTTATTAAATGAATTATTTGAAATTGTTGCTTGTTTTTCTTTTGATGTTTCATTTTCTTTTGTAATAGTATATTTAACTATAATTGAGTCTGTTGATTTTTCAGCACTTATAAAATTAAACACAAATCCCTGTTTTTCAGCAGGTATAAAATTATCTTTATTTGCTAAATCAGATTCTTGAACTTTTTCAAATGTTGTTAAAGCAGCATCTTTATATGATCATTCTGTAGATGTATCACCAAAGTTAAATGGTGTTTTAAATCCTGCTTTTCCAATTGTAGCTGTTTTTTCTCCAGATTCTTGTCCATCTTTAGAAACTTTATATGTAACTGTAATTACATCATTTGCTCTTTCAGCTTTTACAAAAGTAAAGTCGAATCCTTCAACTTTAGTAGCTGTAAATTTAGTACCATCTGTTAAAACAGCATTTTCAAATGTTGTTGTAGTTGCTTCAGAATATGTTCATGTTGTTGAAACAGTTGTGAAATCAATTTTATCAGCTTTGAAGCTTGATTTTGCAATTGTAGCTGTTTTTTCTTCAGAATTTTTACCATCTTTAGAAGCTTTATATGTAACTGTAATTACATCATTTGCTCTTTCAGCTTTTACAAAAGTAAAGTCGAATCCTTCAACTTTAGTAGCTGTAAATTTAGTACCATCTGTTAAAACAGCATTTTCAAATGTTGTTGTAGTTGCTTCAGAATATGTTCATGTTGTTGAAACAGTTGTGAAATCAATTTTATCAGCTTTGAAGCTTGATTTTGCAATTGTAGCTGTTTTTTCTTCAGAATTTTTACCATCTTTAGAAGCTTTATATGTAACTGTAATTACATCATTTGCTCTTTCAGCTTTTACAAAAGTAAAGTCGAATCCTTCAACTTTAGTAGCTGTAAATTTAGTACCATCTGTTAAAACAACATCATTAAATGTTGTTGTAGCTGCTTCAGTGTATGTTCATGTTGTTGAAACATTATTTAAGTTTAACACTTCTTGCTTGAAGCTTGATTTTTCAATTGTAGCTGTTTTTTCTTCTGATAGTTGCCCATCTTTAGAAGCTTTATATGTAACTGTAATTAAATTAGAGTCTCTTTCAGCTTTTATAAAACTAAATGTAAACCCTTCTTTCATAGCAGGAACAAAGTTTTCTCCGTTTGTTAAATCAGCTGTTTCGAATATTGTCTCGCTTGAGTTTTTATATGTATATGTTGTTGAAACATTACTGAAGTCAATTGGTTCAGCTTTAAAACTTGATTTTGATATCATAGATGTTTTATCTTCTGATAGTTTCCCATCTTTAGAAGCTTTATATGTAACTGTAATACCACTAGTTGTTTTTTCAGCTTTTATAAATTTAAAACCGTACCCTTCTACATTTTTATAAATGAAGTTATCTGAATTTTTAACATCTGCCTGGGCAAAAGTAATTTGATCGGCATTTTTATATGTAAATGTTGTTGATATGTTTTTAAAATCAACTTTCACTTCATTTTTATTTTTCTTATTAGATTTAGTTGTAGCTACAACAACGGTAGGAACTGTAATGACAGTAACCGCAGCTAAAACTAAACCGAATTTTAATAATTTCCTTTTCATTTTAACCTCTCATTTAATTTAATTATTTTTTTCTCGAGTTATTATACAAATTTTTAGAAAAACGAAAAATATTTTTTTATTCCAAAACTAGTGAGAATAAATTATTTTTTTAACACAAAAATGCCTTATTTATATAAGTTATAATATAATTAATGCTTCATAAGAAAAAGTTATAAGGAGAATAATGAAAAAAATATTTAAAGGAATTATTTATTTACCTTTACCGTTTTTAGTAATTTCATGCAATTCTAACGTAGTAAAAAATAACGTTGAGAATGAAAAAGAAAATAGTAATAATATAAATATCCCAAACGAAGGACAAAATAAATCAAAAACAGAAGAAATAATCGATGATAAAATAAACAACGATGCGACAACAAAAAAAGATGATCAAGCACAAGAAGAAAAGGAAGATAATAATACTAACCAAAATGAAATAAATCAAATTGATGATAATCAAGATATAAAAACAATAAATATTTCAAAAATAAAATTAGTGGATAACAATTTAATTTTTGAACTAGAAAATAATGAAGAAATAAAATTGTTAAATAATTCTAGAACTGTCTTAAACTATAGACTAAAAGAAATTGATAAACAATTAAGTTCAATTACTGATGATTCTATAAAATTTAATATTAATAATATAGATGGCATTGAAATAATTTCGTTAACTTCAGAAAACCAAGATATTAAATTTAATATTTTAAATAAGCAGATAGAAATAGAACAAAAAGAAGAACAAATTATAGATAAGGTAAATAACCCAAAAGATATTTTTAGTAAAAACGAATTTCCAAAAAATATAATAATAAAAGACAATATACAAAATAGAATGGTAATTGAAAGATACTTTCAAAACGAACTATTAAAGTCTATATCATTTATTAACGGTAACTTTATGGAAGAACCAGAAAAATGAACACATTTAAGTTTTCAAACTTTTGATGGTTTTGACGGGTATAAACAAATACCTAATCTACAAGTTAAGTTTAAAGATCCGACAACAAATAACGCTCAAGTTTATATAACTAAAATAATGCCGACGTTAGTTCAAGATAATAACCTAGAAATAGACGATCAAGAAATAATTTTAAACAGAGATATAACAAATTATTTAAATAAAAAGTTTTTTAATAAAAAGATTTCTTTTTATATAAAAACAACAACTTCATTTCAAGTGTTAACTTTTAACTACACATTTGATCTTGATTTACTAATTCAAACGCCACTAAAAACAGTTGATGACAGTAATAATTTTGAAATTAATGCAGAAATAGTGAACAATAATTTAAAAGTTAGAATAAAACCTTTAAATAAAAATAAAATATCATTTGATAAATTAGAAGAAAATGGATTGTTAGTAGATAAATTATCAACAGTAACATCTGTTTCATATTTCACTAATCAAGAACAAGAATTTACTTTATTTAGTAAACCTACAAATCAAAATTTATCTACATTAAATTCTAATGAAGATTTCTACAACAATAATACTAGTGCTAAACTTCTTGACGTTGCTAACAATCAAGATGAATTATTCAAAAAAATTAGGGAACGTGTTTTTGTTGTTGGTGGCGGAACTATGACTATGTTATCTAAAGTAAAGCCTAGTGATGATAATGATTTTAGATATTACTTTATAACAAATAGACATGTGGTAGATATATTAAAAAATAGATGGTCAGACCATAGAGTCATGAAAAAAATGATGATACCACATAGTAATGATAGTTTGGTAAGAAATGCTGATAGAAGTATTTCAATAGACATTAATAAAGAATGATTTGAATTCGGTTTTTGAGAATCATCAAACCAAACTAATACAAGTGGTGTTTTAAAAAACGATGGTACACAAAACGCCGACTTTGCAATCTCTATAATTGACATTAAACCTATAATAAATAAAGCACAAAACGAAAATAATATTAATATCTTAAATTATCTAAACAACTGAAAAACTTTAAAAGCAATTAAGTTAAGTCCTCATTCTAAATATTTATCCGAACATTCAAATGTAGACTTTAGAATCGGAAGTTTCCCTCTAGATAATTTTGCAGGATTTAGTGGAAGAAGATATAGAGAACATATAATAAATAAAATAGATAAAATTATTTTAAATGATCAAGCGCAAGAATTTGAAAAATATGGTCATTTTAGAACATTTGTTCTAAAAGATACACCTTCAAATAAATTGGATTTAATCTCAGGTGCTTCAGGAAGTGTTGTTTTTGATAATAACTTAAATATGGTTGCACTATTTATGCAAAACATCGGAAACGATGACCGATATGGTTTTGGTCTATTGGCATCACCTGATTATGATTATTTTGGTTTTAATTCAAATAATAACCCTAACTCATTTAAGAACAAATTAACTTCAGAAATTTCAAAGAATCCAAGCAAATTTGAACTTATTGATTTTTAAATTAAAAAATCCTCATTGATTTGAGGATTTTTTAATTAATTATTTTCTACAGCAATTAAATTGTTTAATTCGCTTATTTTATCATTAAAACTTGATTCATTATAAGTTCCATAGAATAAAGTTCTAGCTTCTTGAACTTTGGTACGAATTTGATTAATTTTTTCTTCATTACCTTCACTACTTAAACCTTCGGCATAAGCTATCACTTCGTTTATTTTATCTAATAAACCTCTTTTTGAATCATTTTCATATGTAAATGTTGGTTCAACATCATAAGAATTGGCATCATTATCTTTATATTGAAAATCTAATTTACGGAAACCTACTAAGCTATTTTCAATTCTACCGTTCAATGATTCTAATTGGTTTCTTTGCGGTTCTCAAGCAAATCTTATGTATTTTGCTTCAAATGGAACAAAGTTAATTTCAGGTCTGAAGTATGCATTTGTATCATTCATATTAACATTATATGTTTCAAAGTATTTTTGAGCAGTTCTATCGCTATTTGCTTGACCACTATATAGACGATAAGAACCAAAATCCTTGAAGTCAACTTTATTTTGATATTTAGCATTAATTCATTTTTTACCATCATTTGAATATTGAATATATGATTTTTCCGGTAATATTAATTTACTATCTAGACGACTAGCTCCAGATCAATAACTTATATCAACTCTATAAAATACTTTAGGTTGATCACCATTAATTTTAATTGTAATGTAGTTTTTATCGTTAGTTTGATCTTTGTTATGTTTATTTCATGTATCTCAACGGTTATCTCTTGGTGTGCTAATAATTTTGTTTATACCTGGCTCATTTGAATTTTCTTGATCAAATGTAAACTCACTTAAATGGCTTGAAAGTCATTTACGTTGATTATCAGGAACTTGAACGTTCATAAAGTTTAAGTGTAATTCATATCTTAATTTTTTAAATGCATTTTCACTATAGAAACCAGTTAATTCCGCATATATAGTTCTAGTTTTACCATTTTGAATATTGCTTGAGTTTTCATCTTTATGATAAATAGTTTTTTCTTGACCTTCAAGGAATTTTATCTTATAAACACCAGGTTTAATACCTTGCTCTTTAGCACTATTATCGTCTTCTTTAATTGTAATAGTTCTTTGTTTATTAAATAAATCATCAAATCTTAAAGAAGTAGAATATGTAGTAACTGTATGCTTAATAACTCTAGATTCTTCTGGTTCAGCAGGAGTATCTATAAATATATCTTTACTTATTGTTTTTGAGAAAGGATGTTTATTTCCGAAATTATCAATAGTTAAATTAACTGTAATTTGATTTTCATCATGTGAAATAGATACATACTCAGGAATATAGTAAGGATTTGTATAACTAATAGCTATTTCTTTAGTAGCAAAAGAAGCTTTCTCACTTTCAGAATCAATCTTTTCTTTTACCTTATTTCAGTTGTAGTTTCCAGGGTTGTTAAAATCTACATAAACTCCATTTGTAATTTCGTTTAATTCTTGATCTGTTAATTTAAATTCATGTTTTTCAATAAAGTTAACAAAGACTTGAGAATATTCATTGTTATATTTTAATTTATATGTAACTTTAATTCTATTTTTTGAATCATCTTTAACCGCATCAATATATTCGAAAGTTGCACCAGTATCTCCCGGTACAAATTCTATATTTTCATTTGCAATTTCATTGTTCCCTGTTGTTACAACTTGGTCAAAGTGAATGTTTTGAGAATCTTTATATTTAACTTTCACTTTTTTATTTAAATATGAAAAGTTAACGTTGTTAAAGTTATTTGATGTTGTTGTTTGGTATGTTGTTGAAGATTCAACAGTATCCTTTACAATTTTATAATCAACTAAAATTTTATTATTGTCTATTTTTTTAGCACTAATAAATTTGTATTTAAGATCACTACCTGCAAATGTGTAATTTTCAGGTTTGTTAATTTGTTCGTTTGTTAATGAATTAAAGTCAGAAAAATCTTCACTATCAAATGTAACTGTTGTCTTAGTGTATGCTGAATTAAATTCTGTTTTTAATTTTTCGTCATTATTTTCAGGAGTTACTTCTTGATCAGTAGATCCCTCTGTATCTGTATTTTCTTTTTCTCCATTATCTGTTGATTCTATATTTTTCTTAATAATAAACTCAAATGGTTGTGATGAATATGAATCATTTGAAATTGTATATTGAACAATTATTTCTTTTTCGAAATTATATGCTGAAATAGGATTGATAACATAACCTTCTATTGTATTATTAGATATTTTTGTTAAATCTAATTTAGAAGCATTATTTGAAAGATCGCCCATGTTTTTATAAGTGAAAACAACTTGAGAACTTAGTTCATCAAAATTAGGAACATCTTTTTTAACCGAAATAATAGGAGTATTATTTAAAAAACTTGTTTTTTGAATAATTGTTTTCATTTCTTTAGAAATAAGGTTTTTGTAACTTAATTTAAAATTAATACTTATACCTTGTTCAACTTTATTTGCTGATAAAAATTGAATTTTATAATTAGAAGGAGCTGATAAGATATAGTTTTCTTGATTATTAACTTGTTCGTTTGTTAATTCATCATAATTAGTAATACTTGCATTTTTGAATGTTGATTCTACTACAATGTTAGTAAATACACTTTCCTTAGATTGAGGTTTTTGGATATTTGAAGCACTGCTACATGCAATAACTGTTATAGGTAAAACCGACATCATTGAACTAGCAATTAATATTTTCTTTAGTTTTTTATTCATTATCTTCCTCTTCATTGTTGTAATTATTTTCATAGAATCATGGAGCTCTATATCCATTTGGATCTTTTAAGTTTGCTCTCAGAATTTGACTAGCAAATGAGTGAATATTTTTAACATCAAATGGATTTTGATTATTAATATTTGTTCCCATTAAGTTATATTGTTTAGTTAAGTATCTAAACGCATAACTATCATACCCTTTATTACCACCTCATCAAGTAGCAAAATATGTATTATCATCTAGATATAAACTTGTTCCTGATCCACCTTTTCCTAAATAAACAGGCGCATAATTTGATTGAGTACCAATTCCTATTTGATCATCTTTTTCATGAGTATATGAAGGTCATGGTCTACGGTTTATTATTCCAGACATTTGACCATGTGGATATCCAATAGAAGCAATATTTCTATTTGCAGGTACTGAAACATATCCTTTTTGGTAGTCAACATTAAATTTAACTTCACCTATATATTTATTTATATAATCTAACTTATAAACTATATTCATTTTTCCGTCACGTTTAGCATCATTATATTGTTTATTAAAATCAGCAACAAATATAGTCATGTCTATTTTACTTAAATCATTGCCACCTTCGTTTTCATTTTTTTGATCTAATCCAGTTCAAAATACATCTGTATCAGTTTCGATTTTATCAATCATTTTCTTTCAAGAAACTTTTTGGAAATAATCTCAATATCTACTTATGTAGTTATCCCTAAATTTAGATCCTAAATTTAAACCATAATTTCAAGTATTATTTGGAATTTCATTAAATTTATGAACATTATCACCTATAACGTGTCTATTTGTTATTAAATAATATTTGTGATCATTAATATCATCATTTACTTTTCCTATAATAGATGTTGAACCAATAGCACCATTTGATCAATCTCAATTTTTAGGTCTTGTATAAGCTAAGAATTGAACTGATCTCATTCAAGTATCTTTAACTAACTCTCAATCATCTTGTTTGTTTCAGTTAATTACATCTAAATCCATTAAATAACCTTCATGTAATTTATATGGTACATTTTGGTTAGGGTAATATACTTCATTATTTTTAAGATAACTTGTATCATTACTAAACATAATAGGTTGGTTGTTATCTGTATAGAAAGTATCATTGTAATCAAATTTATTTGATTCAATTTTAAAATCTTCATGTTCAAGAGAGCTTGTGTAAGTCATTATAACTTCTGAAGCAGCAGGTAATACAACTATTGCTTTTTCAGAATCAAATTTTTTGTTATCTTGAAATTTAAGTAAATCAGGATCATTTATTACAATCTTATTATTTTTATCATTTGTATCAATAATAACTTTAATACCTTTGTTTGGTTCTCATTTAAAAATAACTTTGTAGTCTATGAATGAATTTTCTGTTCCTGAGTTTACGTGTTTATTAAAAATAATAACCTTATCTTCTTTTAATTTGTTAAAGTTAATTGAATATCTATTATCCTCACTAGAATTTGTAATTCTATTTGATTTGTTGCTATCGTTTAAAAGAACGTTTGCATGAATTATAAAATCTAAAGTTGATGATGTGGTTGTATTTTCTAGTAATGTTTTTTCTAAATATTTTTTATCTAAATATCAATAAACATTTTGTTCTTTTTTATCATAATTTCAAAATACATCTTTTCAGTATGGCTCGATTAATCTTTTTCTTATAATTTCATTCTCAGAGTTATAAACTGTAATTAAATTAGATGATTTATCCACTCTAAATTGATCATATAAATTAAGTGTAGCATTTGAACCTTTTTCAGTACTTGAAAATCCAGAGATTTTATATCATGATTTACCAATAAAATCTTTAGCAACGTTATGCGCAGGATCGTAACCTTCAACTTTTAATTGAACATATGCTTCATCATTGTTTAATTTTAAAATATTATTAACTTTAAATCTATTTGCTTTTATTTTAAAGTCGTTATATGATACAAACCCATCTTTATCTTTGTCTTTAAGTGCTATGGCATTATTTAATTCATCTTTGTGAGAAATAAAGTAATTTAAATCATGTGACGAAATGATTGAATTGTTAATTGTTAAATCACTTAATTTAATATTATTTAACATTATTTCAGGGTATAAAGCTTGCTCATAATCGTTAACAAGATTAATTAGGCTATAAACTTTACCATTTGTATATCTAATATTATTGTTATTTTTATTAATTCATCCTATTTTAAAGTTTAAACCTCTACGACCTACTAATTCTAAATCATAAAAGTAGTAAAAGTAATTTGTTAAAAGGTTAAATAAATCATCATTAACAACCTCTACATCTTTATTGTAAATTTTGTTTCTATTTTCAACTCCGATAAAATCTTCACCATCTAATAATTCACCTTTTACAGCTTTATCTCTAGTTGTACCGTTTAAGTTGTACTCACCTTGATTTGCTTGCCTTACTTTAATACTAATAAAGTAGTTAAGTTTATTGTATGCTTTTTGTTTTAATAACGAAACCGGATTTAGGGTTCTATAGTCAATTTTAACAGTTTCCGAACCTTTTCTTTCGACTGTACCCATACCAAGATTTCATCCAAGTGATGATTCATTAATTTTATCCATTAAGTTTTTATGGTCGCTAGATAAACCTTCAATTGTAAATCCTTCACCTTTAAAATCATTTTCTGTGAATTTTTCACCTTTAGGTTTAATATCCTCATATTTTAGGAACATAAAATCATTTATTTCAAATTGATTTTTTAGTCCTGTTGCCGGTTTAGGTGCAACAACTCCATCAATTGTGTATCATAATTTTATATTAGCTTTGTGATCTTGATCTTTTACATTAGTAACTTCATCAATATAAATTTCATATTTACCAAATTTAGGCATTTGGTAATATTTTGTCATTTTTTCTTTCGCTTGAGAAGCGATAAAATCAGAGTGATTTCATCTGACTTTTGGATCTTTTAATGTAACATTTAAGAAAAAATCAGCTTTACTATTTGAATGAATAATATCTAATATTTTCTTTTCGTTAATTTTATCTCAGTACTCTTCTTTAGAACCGCTTCTAGATTGGAAGTTTCTTTCAGTATTTAATTGAGCTGATTTTAAGATTTGGTTATTAAATAAGACGTTTACATATCCATAAACTTTACCAAAACTAACAAAAATGTCAGAAATATTGTATTTAAAGTATTTGTTTAAACCATAATTTTTAGGAACGAATATTTCTTCTTTTTGTTCATTAGTTAAGGCATTAAATTCTTTTTTAGTATATGAATTTAATAATTCATAATTAACGTTAAATAATGAATCAATTGTATCTAAAGTAATACTTTCATATTCAGCTAAAGCACCATTGGTGTACTCTTTTGATTTTTTAAAGGTATAAGAGAAATTATCAACTCCTTTAATTTTGGCTTCAATAGTTACTTCTAATGTATTTAACGCTTCACCAGTAAGTTTTAAATCTTTAATTGTAAAATTAAATTTGTCTGTATCAAAGTGATCGAAGAAAATATTTGCATTACCGAAATTAAATGAACCTGCATTTTTAATTGAATCTAAATTATATTTAGTTTCACCTTCGTAATTTTCTAAATTGAAAACTGATTCAGTATTATCTTTTAAATATTCTGTAGCAGTTTTATTATCAGGATTTACTAATGATTCAACAGTTTCTAATTCAGTTAAAAGATTTTTTACTGAATCAATATTTGAATCCATATTACTTAAATCAAAAGTTTTTAAAGAGTTATTTTTAAAGATTTTTCTATTTTTATTTAAAAATAAATAAAATTCATATTCTTTTTTACCGTTAATAGTTCCAGAATTAATATTTGATTTAAATTCATTAATTTTTGAACTTAAAGTTTCTAAACTTTTTACCAATTCTTTGAATTTAGTTAAGAAAGTATCAAATTTAAAGTAATCATTAAGTTGTGAAGTAATAATAACTAAATCGTTTTTTATATCTGTATCAATTAGTGAATTTTTAATTAAATTATTTAATTCCTCTTCTTTTTCTTTAAAGTCACCATTGTGTTTAAATATTGTTTCTAATATTTCACTTAATTCTGACATTGTAAATGAATTTTCTATTTTTACTTTTAATTCATTTTTAGAATCTGCAGATAAGTTTTGATCATCTTTAATTTTATTTAAAGCTTCTTGTTTTTTAGCTTCAAAACCTTCTTCAGTGCTTTGTAAGTTATTTTCTTTGATTTTTAATTTTAATTCGTTAAGTGATTCCTCAAATAAACTAAAATTATTATCTTCATTAAAATCACTTACTACAGCACTAAAAAATGCTTCAAAAGGAGGAAGAATATTAGTAAAGTTATAATTATCAAAAATAGATTTGATATTTGTTATTTTTTTATCAGTTTCTAGTAATTTTTCAATTAATTCTCTTTTTGTTGTTGGGTTATCATAAGCTTTTGACTTTAATTGTAAATATATATCTTTTGTTGTTTGATTTTTAAAATCATAATTATCTAAATTAGATACGTATAAATTCATTTTAGCGTTATTATCTAAAATTAATTTATTTTTAATTTTGCTTAATGAAATTAATTCAACTAATTTTTCATTATTTTCTTGATTAAGATCATTAAAATTAAAAGTATTTGTGCTTGCAATATTATCAAAAAATTCTTTTGAATTGTTTAATTTTTCATCATCACTAAATTTAACACTTACCCCTTCTTCTAATCTAGTTAAATTAATTTTTAAGTATTCATTTAATAATGTAGAAAAAGTACTTAAACTGTCGTTTAATACTAAATATTCATCTGAATTTGTTTTATGTGGGTATGAATTTAAAAGATTCTTTTTAAATTCAACAAATTTAGGTGTATTTAAACTTTCTAAATTTTGTTCTAAACTGGTCTTAAATAAATTATATTGATTTTCTTTTATTTTATCTATGTCTGTAATAATAGTTTTTGAATTATTTGCTAAATCTAAACTGTAATTAGCAAAATTAATTGTTTTTTGATTTACAACAGAATTTAATCTATCTAAATTATGTTTAATTTTATTTTCTAATTCATAATTTACTTCTAAATTTGTAAATTTATATTCAACTTTCGATGAAGTTTCGTAACTAGCAAGAATTGACTCAATATTTTTATTTAATGAAATGTATTCACTTTCGTTATTTAAATATGGATATTGTTCTAAAATTCTTGATAAAACAGGTTGAATCTCATTATTATTTTTATATTCTTTTAGAGAATTACCCAATTTAGTCATGTAGGTTTCTCTTGTTTTATTATCTGTTTTTTTAGGTGTATTTGACTTGTTTTTAGTCAATAAAATACCTAAAGTTGAAAAGCTGGCAACTACACCAATACCTATCAACGAAGATAATAATAGTATCTTTTTGTTATTTTTAATTTTCATTCTACTCCTTAATGATTTTCACTTAAATTTTGATGTTTTATATTATATATTATAATCAATAAAACTATTTTTTTAATTATTTTAAATAATAACTATTTTTTAAAAAAATAAACTATAAATACAATAAGCATTTCTTTGTATTAAAATGTTAAAAAGTGTATTTTTTATTTAAAAAAATATGTTTTTATAACTTTTAAAAAGTTTTATAATATATTTTAGCTAATAAATAATTATAAATAAAGGAGCAAAAATGAATAAATTTGATGTAGCTATAATAGGTGCTGGTCCTGGTGGTTACACACTAGCAGCAATACTTGCAAATAATGGTAAAAAAGTAGCATTATTTGAGAAAAAACATTTTGGTGGAACATGTGTAAATGAAGGGTGTGTTTCTTCTAAAACACTAATTAAATCTGCTAAATTAATAGATGCAATTAATAATTCAAATAAATATGGTGTGTTATCTCAAGAATTAGGTTTTGATTTTGATAAAATTCAGCAAAGAAGAATTGATAATAAAAAGAAATTAAATAACGGTATTAAAAACACATTAGAAAGCGCTAATGTAAATATTTTCTTTGAAGATGCAACTGTAATTGACGAACATACAATTGAAACTAAAACAACTAAAATAGAGTTTGATAAATTAGTTTTAGCTACCGGTGCTAGTGCAAGAGAATTAAATTTAAAAGGATTCGCAGAAGCAAAAGAACAAGGTAAATTAATTGATTCAACAGGAGCTTTAGAACTTACAAGCGTTCCTAAAAAATTAACAATAATAGGTGGTGGTCCTGTTTCTTTAGAGTTCGCATATTTATATTCAACACTTGGATCTGAAGTAACAATTTTAGAAGCAAGAACTTTCATGGGTAATTTTGAAACAGAATTACAAAATTCAGTTAAAACATACCTTGTAAACAAAGGTATTAAAATTTATGAAAATGTAAAAATTATTGAATTTAATGGTGATAATTTAGTTACTGAAATTGATAATAAAGTAGTTAAATTTAACTCAGATAAAACACTTTTAGCAATTGGTAGAGTTCCAAATAACGATTCATTCAAGTCATTAAATTTAAAATTAAACCAACGTGGATTTGTCGAAGTTAATAAACACATGCAAACAAGTTTAGAACATGTTTATGCATTAGGTGATTTAACAGGTTTAATGATGTTATCAACAGTTGCTTATAAAACTGCAGATATAATTGCTAACCACATTTTAGAAAATGGTAACGATGAAGAATTTGATCCAAAAAGTATTCCTTGAGCAGTTTATTTAAATCCTGAATTCGCTGGTATCGGATACACAGAAGCAGAATTAAAAAATAACGGAATCGAATATGATGTTTTAATGATTAATGCTGGTAAGTTACCTAGAGCACATGCCGATGGTTTAGATATGGAATTAGGATTTTTAAAATTCTTAGTTGATAAAAATTCTGGACTTATTTTAGGTGCTTCTATGTTTATTGAAGGTGCACATTTAATAATCAATCAAATTGCACAAGCAATTAAAAATAAAAATAAATTTATCGACCTAGAAAAAGTATCATTTACACACCCAACAATAGCAGAAGCTGTGTATTATGCAGCTAGAAACTATTCATTTAGACCAAATAAATAAACGATAAATGAAAAGATGTTTGTAAACCAAATATCTTTTTTATACTAAATTTAAGAAGATAAAACTATAGTTAAAAATTAAACTTTACACCTTTAAGTAAAGGTATTAAATTTAAAGAAAAATAAAATATTGCATTTCTAGTAAAAAGCGAAAATAATCAATTTTTTATCATCAAAAAATCAACTTATTATCAAAAAAAAAAAAAAAAAACGTTCTTTTAAACCTTAAAATAAGGGCTAAAAAATTTTTGTAGCATCAAGATTATAATAAAAATTTCTAACTTAATATTATATAATAAAGTAATAAATTAAAAAATAATTAAACGAGGTAATAAAAATAATGAAACAAAGATATAAATTCCTTTTATTAGGTTCAATATTTACGTCTGTTGCAATTACCACAACATCGTTAATAATGATTAATAAAAGAAAGAAAGTTGAAGCAACAAACGATAAGGAATTTAGATATATAGTTCCTGATAAAGAAGATCCTAGCAAAGCTAATATAGACTATACAACTTTATTAATAAACAAATTAGCTGATAAATTGACAGAAGCTCAAAACTTCGTGAGGAATAATAATAATCTAAAAGATGATCAAAAGATAATTAATTTAAAAGAGAAAATTGATAGTTCAACTAAAAATTTAAGTGCAACAATTAAGGATAACGATTTAATTGTTAAAGAAATAATGGAAATTGACGAACTATTATCAGAAGCTATTCGAAAAACTAACAATAATACTAATATCATTAATGGTGATAGTATTGTTAATATACCTTTAGATCAAGCTAAAAATAACATTAGAGAAGAATTAAATAATGTTATAAAAGAAATTGAAAAAGTTAGTTCAGAAGTAAATGACCAATCATTAAATGAAGTTACTAAAAATGCAAATGAGTATATTTCTTTAGCTAAAAGGGCTTTAGATGAAGTCGATAATGTTAATAAACTTCAAGCGTACTTAACCATTTCTCTTGATAAGAAGACTGAAGTTTTACTAAATGTTCAAAAAATCCAAGAAAGAAAGAATGAAATAAAAGAAAGTCTTTTAAACATTAAAAAAACTCTTGATAATTTAAAAATATTTTTCGCGGGAAAAAATGATGACGCAAACCTTCTCGAAAGTATTTCAAGATATCTAGTATTTAATTTCGATAAATTTGATATTTATGCCGAAGGAAATAACTATATTTCTGAGTTTTTAAATTATTACAACGAAATAAATAATAGCCAAAACAACGATAAAGTTATTTTACCTAAAAATATTTCACATGCAAAAAATAAAATAATTGAATTTTTAAACATGATAAGTAATGATGAAAAGTTCATTAATAATATTAATAATGTTCAATTAAAAACTCTTGAAAAACTAGATAAAATTATTGGAAATTGACTATTCCCGAATTATACTGTTAATAGATTTTACGAAAATAATAATTCTGTTGTAAACCGTTTTACTAAATACAAATCTACCGACGTTTATGCAGGTACTTATGATATATATTTACAAGGGCAAAATCAAAATCGAGACCAAAATATAAATTATGAAATAAAAAACTTTAGTAAAGATACTAAAAATAGTGATTGAATGTGACTTGATAACATCAAAAATGAAAAATTATTTTCAAATAATGAAATAATAGAAAATAACACAAAACTAAAAGAAACTTTTAAATTTGATTCACTCTTAAATGAAATTAACAAATTATCAATTAAAGCATTTGAAACTCAACTAAACAAATTAAAAACATTTATTGACGAAAATGTATCTAACGATGAAATAACATTATTAGATTTTGCAAATATTATATATTCTGATGATTTTATTAACGAATCATTTTTAGCTTATGATAACGATTTAAACGAAATATATTTTAATTCAGAATGAATGCATGGTGCCAAAATTAATTCAAGAAAAGAAAGATTAGCAAATTTTAGTAAATATTATAAAAAAATATTAGAATCATTTAAATTATATGCAAACGATGAAGATAAAAATATTAAAATAAATATTAAAGAAATTAAAGATAAATTCCTAGAAAATATAAATCATTTTAAAAATCAAATAAATACAAATAATGTTAGTTTAAATTACTTAAATCAAATTTCAACAGGTGATTTTAGAGATCTATTCACTTCTTCTATAATGTGAAAATTTAACGAAAAACTTTTAAGCTTAAAACAAAATGAAAATATATTCGATGCTTCAAAAGATGAATTAATTAACGAAAATAAAAATTCAGAAATTTCACCTAAACAAAAAGATAGAGAAAATGAGAAATTTTATAGTCAATATAACCATAAATCATATAAAAATTGATATGAATCTAAAGACAAAGACTACAAAAATAATATTTTAGAATTATTGTCTAATTTTGAAACAAATATTAATGATACTATATTCCAAAACAATGCTATTCTACTTAATTTTGATGAAGATTACGATTTAAATACAATTAAATATAGTAGGGGCGATAAAAAATATTCAGAATTTCTTTGAAAAATTGATGATAACGAAAACAAAGCTAAATCTAAAGATGTTTTCACTTATAATGAAAACGGAATTGGCGAAAATTTTAGAAATAATTTACAAAACGGATTTGATATGTTTATCTATAATTTATCAAACCAAAACAATAATAAAGAAAGCTTAAACGCAATTTATAAATATATTTCAGATGCGTTTGAATCCAAAAAAGAATTCTTTGCTAAGGATGAGAATAAAATAAACACTGATGAAATACAAAGAAAACATTTAAGCCAGGACAATGGTAAGGGTCAAAATAAATTAGATTTCAATGAAATCCACATTAAAAATAGATTTAAAAAATTAGTTGATTTAATAAATAGTACAGACATTAAATTCGCAACAATTAGTAAAAGTGAAAATCTTAAATCTAATAACACAAACTTGAATGAATGAAATGTATTACTTCAAGGAAGTAAACAAAAATGAAATTATCCACTACAACAAACTAAAGAACTTTCTCAAATTCATTACTTACCAGAATATTATTACTATAATCATTTTGTAAATTTCAAAAACTTTATTAATTTTAAGTATAATAATATATTAATCAATTATGAAATCATATATACATTAGTTAAAATTGCAGACTTCATAAATTCAAATACATATGATGATGTAAAAATGAAACAAATCTGAGATAAATTTGTAAGTAATTTTATGAGCCAATCAGATAAAGACTACGAAGTAGACTATTTCGTAACTCAAGGCGACTACACAGTTAGCAACGAACTAAAAGAATTATTAGAGAATAAATAATGAATATTTGGAAACAGTCTAAAAACGACTGTTTTTTAATTTATTAATAGTCTAACATCGCGATAAATTAAATAAAAATAACATTAGATATAAATCATTTAAATTAAATTTTTACATTTAATCTCTAGTTTAAAGTTGCTTTTAATCAATTAAATAACTATCAACAAATAATATATATACATTGAATTATTTATTGATAATGTACTTTATTTTATTCTTAAAAGTTCATTTTATCGCAGATTAAAAAGCTTATTTTTCAAAAAAAAAAAAAACAGAGCTTTTATCTCTATAAATAAGATATAAATAAATTATTTAATTTTTTCGTATGCAAAAATTTGAGCAAGAAAATTATATATAATAAAAGGTGAAAATAAAAATTAGCAAAGAGGTAGTTAAAATGACTAAAAAATATAAATTTCTTCTTATTGCGACAGCGTTTTTATCAGTAGCCACAACCACTACTGCAATAGTTATGACAAATAAAAAGAAAAAAATAACCAAAGAAAAAGAAATAAATATAAGGTATATCATCAAAGATGAAAATAACCCAAATAAAGCTAAAATAGATTACACAACTTTATTAATAAATAGACTTGCCGATAAAATTATTGATGCACAAAATTTTGTTAAGGATAATGATGTATCAAAGCAAGATCCTAAAATTATTAAATTACAAGAAAAACTAAAGGATTCAAGTTCGAATTTAGGAACAATAATTAAAGATAACAATTCGATTATTAATGAATTAGAAGAACTTAATAATTTACTTGAAGAAGCTAAAAGTGATCCAAATTTAAATGGTGGAAATAATAACACAAATATTAATATAGGTTCAGAAAAACCTGCCGATAATATCATTAATGTGTCACTTATTGAAGCGAGAAATAACGTTAGAGAAAAATTAAATGAGGCTGTTATTGAAATAGAAAAAGTTAAATCATCTATAAACGATCAAGCTATGAATGATGTTACAGAAAAAGCGAACGAATATATTTCTATAGCTAAAGAAGCGCTCGAAAGCGAAAGTGATGTTAATAAACTACAAGCTTTTTTAACAATTTCACTCGATAAAAAGACTGAGGTTTTATTATCGGCTAAAAAAATTCAAAGAAGAAAAAACGAAATTAAGGATAATCTTTTAAAAATAAAAGATACATTCGATAAATTCAATCAATTTTATTTGAAAAATGTCGAAAATACAAATTTAGTTGAAGGTATTTCTAGATATATTGCATTTAATTTTGAAAAGTTTGAGGTTTATAACGAAGGAAATAACTATATTTTTAATTTTTTAGATTTTTATTATAAAAATAGAGAATCTAAGAATAATGATGAAATAATATTACCTAAAGACCTCATCAATGCTAAAAATAAATTAATTGAATTTTTAAATACTATTAGTAATGATCAAAAATTTTTAGATAATATTCAAAGTGTAGAATTGAAAGATTTAGAAAATCTTGAAAAAATACTAGATAATTGATTATTTCCTAACTATACAATTAATAGATTTCATCAATTTAACGTTTCAATAATTAATCGTTTTTTAAAATATGAGTCTAAGGATTATTATTCAGATAATTACGATAAATATTTATACAACCCTAATGATTCAGGAGGACCTAGACCACCAAGACAACGACAAGATCAAGATGAAAATATAAAAAACCTAACTAAAGATACAACAAATAAAGATTGAATGTGATTAGACAATTTAAAGAATGAGAAAATATTTAAAAATAACGAAATCATCAAAAACGAAAAAAATCTGGACGAGACATTTAGATTTGATGTTATTTTAAATGAAATTAATAAATTGTCAATCGATATGCTAATTACTCAATTAGATAACTTAAAAACATTTATCGATCAAAAAACTCCAGATGATACTATTAAATTAGTTGATTTTGCTAATTTAGTTTATTCAGAAGATTTTATTAAAGAATTATTTTTATCGTATGAAAATGATTTAAATGAGTTATACATACAAAAAAGCAATAGAGATTGAAATTATAAACCAAATTATAATAGAGATTTTGCTGAATTTAGTGTATTCTATAAAGAATTATTAAAATCATTTTTAGATAAAGCTAGCGAAGAAAATAAAAACCGTACTATAAACATAAAAGACATTAAAGATACTTTTATAAATAGTATTAATTCTTACAAAAATGAAATCGAAAATAAAACAATCAATATGGATAAATTAAACAATATTTCTTCAGGAGATTTTAGGGATTTATTTATTTCCTCAATTATGTGAAAATTTAATGATGAACTTTTAAAATTACCTGATAATAATGATGTTTTAGATATTAACGAAAATAAAGATATTTACAAAAACAAAATCGAAGAAAACACATACTACAACGGAAGACAAAACAATAATACCGAATACTATGATAGAACATATAAAAAATGATATGATAGCAAAGATCAAACATACAAAGATAAAGTAATTACTTTATTATCTAAATTTGATGCAAACATTAATGATACTGTTTTCTTACCAACTGGTTATGATGAAGAAAATAACGGAAGTGGATTAGGTGACTTATACTATATTAGAGGTGACCAAAATGCCGCAAACGAAGCTGCTCGTATTGATATTAATAATAGTAAAGAATACACAAAAAAAGAATTATTAAATTACAATAATAAAGGTATAGAGAAAAACTTTAGAAACACATTACAAAATGGTTTCGATATGTTTATCTTTAATTTATCAAATAAAAATAACACCAAAGATAAACTAAATGCAATTTACAATTATATCAATACCGCTTTCGAAAAACGTAAAAGTTTCTTCGAAAAAGAAGAAAATAAAACAAATATTAATTACTCACAAAATGAGTATTTAAGCGAGGAAAACGGCAAGAACGAAACTAAACTTGATTTCAATAAATACCACATCCAAAAAAGATTTAAAAAACTTGTTGAAAAAATAACTGAAAATGATTTAACATTTGCAACAATTAGCAATAATAATAACCTTAAAATAAATAATAATAGTTTTAATAATTTAAATGTTTTAGTTACAAATGATAAAGAAGATTGAAATTCAGCTTTAATCAGAAGGGGAGGTTATTTACACTCGTATGGTAGTTACCGTTCATATAGTATCGACCACCGTATTAATCTTAAAAATTTTATTAATTGAAAATACTCTAATATATTAATTAATTATGATTTATTATATACACTAGTCAAAATAGCCGATTATCTAAATTCAACTACATATAACGAAACAAAAATGACCGAAATTTGAACTAAATTCAAAAAAAATTTTGATTTTGAAAATAATGATTATGACGCGGAATACTTTATAACAAATAGCAAATATAGTATTAACCAAGAGCTAAAAGAAGCTCTAGATAATATTTAGAAAATAATTAACAATATAAAAACATTCACTTATTAAACTGTGAATGTTTTTATATAAAAATTCGCAATAAATGCGAATTATATTATTCTTCTCTTTGACTTTGGAATAAATCAAAATCATTATTTTCGTTTTCAACACCATCTATGTAGTTGAAATCATCCATTTTAGGCAATTCTCTTAATGTAGAAATTCTAAAGTGATCATAAAACTTATTTGTAACACCATATAAAACAGGACGACCTGGTGTGTGTGCGATACCCACTTCTTCAATAACACCTTTAATTAATAAAGTGTTAACTACTTGTTCAGAAGCTGCACCACGAATTTTGTTGATTTGACTTCTAGTAATAGGCTGTTTATAAGCAATGATTCCTGCAACTTCAATTGCAGCATTTGATAAACGATTAGGTCTAACAATTGAAACCATTTTTGTAACGTATTCTTTTACTGTTTCACGTGTTGCCAATTTATAAACATCATTGAAGTTAACAACTTTTAACCCTCTACCTTGTTCGTTAAATTCTTTATGGAAGTCCATTAATATTTTTTTAGCTTCTGCTAAAGTTTGTGTGCCGAAGATTTCTTTAACTTGTTCTAAAGTTAAACCTTCATCACCTTGAATGTATAAAAGTGCTTCAATAATATTATTTTTCATTGTATGATTCTCCTCTTGTTATGTAAATAGTATCGAATTGTTCGTCTTGATGAATTACTAGGAATTGTTGTCTTGCTAATTCTAGTAATGCAATTAAAGTAACAACAAAGTGGTTAATTGAAGGTTGTGTAAATATTTGTTCAAAATCCACTTTTTCGTTAACTTTCATTAACCCTTTAATAAAAGGGAATTGATCTGAAGGAGTTAAATTAAATTTTTCCAATTTAGTTTCACGTAATCTTTGTGCATAAACTCTTTCAAACATTCTACGCATTACATTGATAAGTTTAAGCGGACTTGAATGACCGTCTAATTTAGAGTTATCATTATCTAATAAATATTCTTCAATATCACTTGGTTTTTTAATAAAAATATCTTGACGTAAACCTTGGAATGTTTTTAATGCTTCACGAACATTTTTAAAGTGCTCGTATTCGATCAATTCTTGTATAAGTTTTTGTTTTTCTTCTTCAAGTTCTAAATCTGGTTCATCTTCTGGATCTCTTAAAATCATTCTTGATTTTAAGTTAATTAAGTTAGCTGCCATAGCTAAATAATCACCAGCGACATCTAATTCGTCTTCAGTTATTTTGTTAATTATTTCAATATATTGAGTAGCTAATTCAACTAAATTAACATCCATGATGTCAATTTTTTTAGCTTTAATTAATTCTAATAATAAATCAAGAGGTCCATCAAAGTTCTTTAAATTAAATTCGTACTTTGTATCGTAATTAATATTTTTCTTAACTATCTTCATACTTTTCAATTTCCTTATCTACTATCATCTGAACTCTTTTAGCAACAGACGATGGAGATTGTGTAATTAAGTCTCTAGCTTTGATTTCTCTTAAAAAGTTAACTGTAATAGTTCTTCTACCTTTTCTGTTAACATCAAATGAATTTAGTGCACCCGAAATTGTTACAGGGATAATGTTCATGTATGATTCTGCAGCTACTTTAAAGACACCTGCTTTGTATTCTCCAACTTCTTCTTTGTAAACTCTTTCACCTTCAGGGAAAACAATTCCGAACCTTTTATTTTCTTTTACATATGTAGTAAATTCTTTGAATGTTTTTAAACTATTTTTAATTGAGTTTTGATCAATTAAAAATGTATCCATTAATTCCATTGCACGATTAATGTATCTTGAACTTTTAAGTTCTTGTTTAGCAATAAAAACAGGTATTCTTTGGCTTATGTTATATTCATTAGATTCTTCTTCTAAAGCTACCATTAAAGCTACAACATCAAGATATGATTTATGGTTTGGTACTAAAATACTTCCACCTGTTGCTGGTAAATTACTTAACCCTTTAACTACTAAGTCTATATTGTAAATTTTAAGAACTTTTTTAGCAACTTTTGTTAAGTATGCATATCTTTGTTCTTCGCTCACCATTTCAGGTGTTTTTTTATATTTTTTTAACATTCTTTTAATTTTTATCATTTTAAGAAAAAATGGTATTGCAGAAAACAATATTTTTATTTTTATATTTATTGATTTTTTCATTTTAGATCTCCTTATCAACAATCACAAAAGCGACTAAAAAACCTTCTTCATGTGAAATGCTAATTGCAAAATTTTTAAATTTTCATACTTTATTTTCTTTTTTTAAATCTATTTGAGAAAAATTAAAATAGCTATTATCAGCTTTGAAAATTGCTTCTTTAATAGCTCACGATCTAGCTAAAAATAAAGTTTTTTTATCATCGGGTAGGTTTATATAACAATTGAATTCTTCATTGCCTAAAATTCTTTTTGCAAATTTTATTGATTTATTCTCAAATCTTGAAATTTTTACCAAATCAATACCTACGTTATATTTCATATTTAATATTATATATTAATTTATTTATATAAATAAATTGTAATGAATTTTTTAATAATTAAATATACTCTTTAACACAAAAAAATCTCTAGAAAATATCTAGAGATAAATAGAATTATATTAATTCAAGTGATACAAATGTATCGTGAAGTGCTTTGATAGCTTCTTCTTCGTCTTCTCCTAAAACTTTAACAGTAACTTCTGCACCGTGTTTGATTCCTAAAGCCATAATGTTCATAATTGACTTTAAGTTTGCTTCACGACCATTACTTATTATAAATGAATCAGATTTAAATTTAGCAGCAGCTTGTGATACTAAAGTTGTTGGACGAGCATGTAATCCGATTGGGTCTACTATTTTAACTGTAAATTCCTTCATGTTAACCTTTCTTAATTAAAAAATTTATTGTTTTACTAAAATATTATAGCATAAAAGGCCTAAATTAGGCCTAATAATAATTGTTTAAATATTTTATTTATCGAATAAATTCTTAAATTTACTTGGATATAAATAAGCTAATTGTTTGTTTATAGAATTGAATGTACCTGGGTTATATTTAGTATCATCATTACCAAAATATGAGTACTTTTGTGTTTCGGAAAAAATAAAGTTATTTATAGTTGCATAAGTACCTTGTTCAATAAATCCAATAAAATCACCATTATGATCATAAATAGCAGATCCTGATGCACCACTAAATAAGTCAACGTTATCAATTTCACTATAAACAGCGGCATTATATGATTTTGATGTGTTTTCCGGAGCGGTAAAATCAACTTTAATTGAGTTTACTCCAAAAATGTATTCTCTATATCTTGAGGCTTCAATTGTACCATCATGGTTATTTGTAGGCACTTTAGGTAACGAAGCAACATATAAATTCATATTATTATATGTGTTAATATATCTAGATAATTTAGAAACTCTCAGCGGTTTTAACTTTTTAAAATCTAAAATATGTTGAATAGCTTTTTGTTGTCTAACATCTAAATGTTTTCCATCAAATTCATCTGTAGCTAAATTTTTATTTTCAAACTTTTTGAAAATTGCTCTAAAATCTACAATAGCCATTAATAAGTCAGCACGATTCATTTGTTGATCACGATATTTAGTATCATCATATTTGCTAACTTGTTCATTTTCTGGATTTCTAACTTGTTTTGTACCTAAGTTATCATTAAATGAATCAAAATTATTCTTAACATTATTTGAAAAATCGACGATTAATTCATATGTTATAGCATCTTCGGAGTCACTAAAGTCAAATTCAAATATATTTCCTAAAGGATCTTTAGTTTGATCATTTGAAGGTCTATAGAAAATTGGTTGTTGCTTATCTTCTATATTTTTGGAAATCATTGTCGGTGCGATTATTTCACCTTTTTTAATAGTTAATACTCTATTACCAGAAGAGTTTATCGATTCTTTAGCTAAACCTGATGTATCTTTTCTGTTAGTGTCTCAAACATGATAATTAGCAAAGGTTCAGAAACGATAATCATTTGGATCATCATTAACTTTAGCGAAAATATTTCATGAACCATCAGATTTTTTAGATAATGAATAAACTCTTTTTCTACCTTGTTCAATACCTTTAGATTTATCTTCTTCAAAAAGTCTTTTTACCACATCCTCTTTTAAAGGTTGATCAACTAAATGCCCTTCTATAGTGATGGTTTTAACAGTGCCATTTTCAGAAGGTTGGTCTCTTTTATATGTTTTAGTTTTTAATTCATAAGTATCATTATAAGCTGTTGCACTTGTTTCTAATGATAATTCATCTAATTTATCTTTTTGTTTATAACTTAGCAATTTTTTACTTGAACTTTTTTGTTGAATTCAATTAACAAATAAGTCAGCAGTAGTTATATAAATCGATCTACCTTGGTATGAATTATGTTCTCAAGTTGTATTATTAAATACAGCTTTATTTTTAGATCTTAATTTAATAATTAGTTTATCGCCTTGTAATTCAATATCAAATTGAACCAAATTTTTAATTTTAGAAGCAATATCTGCTTGATATTTATTATTTTCTGAAGTTGTATTATAGATAAATTCAGCGTTAGGAATCATTTTGCTTTCTTTAATATTTTTATACGAAACTGGAATTGTAATTCTTGAAGAAACATCATTAAATTCAGTTCAATGCAACGCTTTTTGTGGATTAGGGTTTAATTCAAAAGTAATTCAAAAAATTACGTCTTCATCAGAAATTGAATTTAATCCTTCAATACCACTTATATCTTTAGATATTGTAGCGAAGGTTTTATCTTCATTTATTTGGAAAGGTTGCTCCGCTAAATAATCTCTTGTTTTAAATCAATGTAGATCATATTCACTACCATTTTTTAAAATTTTATAATCAACAAACTCTTTTTCATTTCTTGCGCCATTATATTCTTGTCTATTTTTAAATAAATTTTTAACATTAAAAACTTCATAATTGTAATTTATTAAAGTTGATAAATTATTTATTGAAAATGGAATTTTATCCTTACTTATAGAGTGGTTAGAAAATAATTCCTTTTTAGTTAGATCTAATTTAGTCGAAACTAAATTACTATTTGCTGAAACAACATTATTGTTTGTAGAATTGTATAATTGATCACTTAATTGTATGTTAGAACTTCAATTAACATTATAACTAAAGTATTTATCACTACTATATTTAATTTCGTCCGATAACGAAACAAGCATATCAGGATCTAAAATTTGAACGCTTTCTAATTTATATGTTATTTTTTCTTGCAATCCACTTAAGTTGAATTTTTGAAGTTGATCAAAAGTTACAAATACTTTCTTAATGTCTTGAACCCTGTTTTTATCATCTATTTGCTCGTGTTTATTTGTAACTACTGTTATTGTACGTCTATTAAAAATATCACTAGATTCTTCTTGTCTTGTTTTTTCTTCATATACTTTTTGTTTGGCTTTGAATGTTATTTCAAATAATTTATTTTTTAGTATTTCAAGTTGTTCGGAATTTCAATTTAGAATTAATCTACCGAATAATTCTTTTTCTTCTTTAACGACTTCAAAAGAATTTATACTTAGATTTTGTAATTTTGAATTATTTAAGAAAATATTTTTACCATTTAAACCGACTACATATGTATTTTCCTCATTTTTAACATAAGTAACAACAAATTTAACATCATTATTTAAATCTGATGTATTTAATAAAATTTTATTACCACTTTGAGTTACTGTTATTCATTTAGATCAAGGTTTAACTCTATTTCAACTCTTTACAAAAATTTGATTAATATTCGAAACAGAATGAGGAACGGTAAAAGTTATATTTTCGTTATTAACTTCTGAAGTTTCGAAGGTTATTTCTTGCATATTTGTCGCTTTTGGTTCTTCTTCTATAGTTTTTGACTCAGAAACATTATTGTTAACTACTGAAATGTATGAATTATAAAATTGATTATTATTATCAAATGATGAACTTAAATTTAGATCATTTTCACTATAATCATTTGCAGTTTGTAAACTATTATAAAATACATTATTAGAAATTTCTTTGTTTGATTTATGTTCAAAGTCTGTTGTAGTAGGTTTTATACCTGTGGTAAATGAAATCTCTTCATCGAATTTCAAAATTGTATTTTGAGAATTTTTTATTAATGTAAATTCTCTAATATCGTATTTTTTACCTTCTAATAGGTTATTAAAAGCAAATAACACTTTTATCAAATCACCTTCTATAGTAACATTTCCCGTAACAACTTGATCATCAGATAATTTAGCTTTTATTTGTGAATCACTAGTATAAAAATTATTAAAATTACTTATTTGAATTTTAACATTAGCACTATCGTAAGTTACATTTATATCATTTTTAGATATTGTATATTCTTGTTGATTGTTGCCTGAATTATCTTGACCATCTGTTTGTCCATCTTTATTTCCTGGGTTTTGAGGTTCAACAGGTTCGGAAGGTACTTTGCTTCCTCCTTCATCAGGGTTAGGTTGTTCTGGTTTTGAAGGGACTTCGGGTTCAGTTACAGTTCCACCACTTGATTCACCATCTTTATCACCTGGTTTTTGAGGTTCAACAGGATTGGAAGGTACTTCACTTCCACCTTCATCAGGGTTTGGTTGTTCTGGTTTTGAAGGTACTTCAGGTTCAGTTATAGTTCCCTCTGTTTCTCCATCTTTATCATTTTTATTTTCAGGTTCTTTTACTACGCCATCATCAGGATTAGATATATCAGGATTTGAAGGATTTTTTGTATCACCTTCACCAGGATTTGGTTTATCAGGAATTATTTTATCTCCTGTTGAACTATCTGGTGTTTGCGGATTTTCACTGCCAGTCTCTGTATCAGGGTTACTTGGTTTGGAATTAACGCTTTCATCTTTATTTTTACTTTCATATCTAGAATTAGTTCCGCAAGCGACTACCCCAGTTGTTAAAGTTAAAAGCATAGGAAATGCAATAAAAATTCTTTTTTTCTTCATAAAAACCTCACTTTTTTGTCTATTTAAATAATTTTACTACTTTTTAAGAGTTTGTTAATTATTTGAATAAATGTAGTATTTTATACTAAAAATATGAAATAAATTCACTTTTGTGATTTAAAACAACTTTTAAATTTTTTAATTTATATTATGATAATCTCAAAAAGTTTAAAAATTAAAAAAATATTAGCATTTATTTGATGCTAATAATGTCTAAATTCTATTTTTATTCTGCGTATAATTTTTGTTCTTTAAACAAAGTTTTATAATCAAGATAACCATTACTGTCTAAATATTTATCTAAACAACCAAACTCATTAATTTCTTTAAGTTTTTTATATAATCCATTTAAATCACTTTTAGCCATATTTAAATTTAATTTATAATGTTCTAGAAATCATCGATAAGCATATGTTATTTTTTTATCAGGGATAATAGGTTCATTTCTATAACTAATTGTGTTATCTTCATAGTGAATTTCTAAAGGTCCATATTTTTCAATGCTTTTTTCAATGTCTAATAATTCTTCTTTTGTTAAAGGTACATTATGCTCGTTAATGTCTACAATTTCGTCATCAGACAAAAAATTTTCATACATTGTTAGTGGAATTCTTAATGCCAAATCCTGTATTTCAGATTTTAATGTACTATACATATTAATAATTTCTAAAGTGCTAGTATCTTTTGAAGTTCAACGTTCCGATATTCTAAATAGAATTCATTCTAATAAATCATTTTTAAATTTATCAACTACTTTAATGTTATTACTATCAAGAAATTTGAAAATTTTCATAACATAATATTCCACATCCCTTAAAAGATTGCTAATAAAATCCGGATTGCTATACTTATAAAGTGAGTAATATTCGTAAAATTTATCTATTTTATTTGAATTATGACTTAAAGAACTTTTTTTAGGTAATATAAAGTTTACTCAAGAAGTTTCAATCATTTCTTTTCTTTCTTTATTATTCATATTAATATTATATTATTTTTTTAAATTACTTAATACCTATAACTTATATGTATAAAAATAAATAGATTGTTTTGTATAAAAACATTAACACTTGATTAAAAATTTATTTTAAAAATAAAATAATATAATTAAGTTATGAAAAGTAATCATAAAATAATAATTTAATTAAAATTAAAATATAATATCAAATATTTAAATTAATAACCAAAAAAAGGAGTTTATATGAAATTAAATAAAAAGATTTTTAGTTCTATTATTTTATTAGGAACATCATCTGTTTCTATTATTTCATGTGCACAACAAACACCTAAAAGCACTAGTAAACATGTAGAAAAAGATCATGAAGCAACAAGTGACAACATTAATAATAAAATAAATAATGATTCAGAAACAAATACAAAACAAGATGATCAACAAAAAGAAAATCAAGTTCAAAATCCAAAACATACAGAGGAAGGAAACCCAACTGAAAACACAGGAAAAACACAAGAAACAGAAACTAATTCTAACGGAAGTACTGAACATACAGGAGAATCAAAAGAACCTAGCTCGGAAAATAGTACAACATCACCAGATAACCAAACTAAAAATAAAGATTTTAACTTTAATGAATATTTTAAATTAAGTGAAAATGATAAATTTGACTATCAAATGAAATATTTAAATAACTTAGAAAACTCATTTAATATTAGACAAACTAATATAACTCAAGAATCTAAAAATAAATTTAATGAAATAGCACATAAACTTAATTTTCTCGATTATGATACATTAAACAAACTTGGCGCTAATTTACCTAGTTATGATCAAAATGGAAATTATAATGGAATGTTAATTCAACAAAATGATCCAGGAGCTGTGCAAGGTATAGCAGATTCATATAATAAAGACCCATATAAAAGTATTGGTTTAGCAAGAACACTTACTAATGAAACATATTTAAATATTGCTAAACAAACATTTCAAATTACTTTTAATATATATCCTATAACTAACGACTCTAAAGAAAAAGAAGAATTAATTAAAATTATGAATTTTGATGATGATTTAAGTCTAATGATTAATTTTGTAGAAGATCAAGTTACTAAAAATCAATTAAAGGATGAATTAGAAAGAAATAAAGTTACTTGAACTAAAACTGATAAAAGTAACTTTCTATTTAAGAAAATTTGAGGTATATTACTAAAACAAAATAATGATAATTTCTTAAATCCTATTAAAACATTAAATCAATATAAAAAATATTTTGATCAAAACTTTATTAAATTTAACGAAGAAATAAATAAGTTAAATATAAGTGAAGGAACTAAAAATAGAGTTAAAGATTATGTAGTAAATAACAATAATTTTTATGCTTTAAATTACAATATATTAAATTCTGATCAATATAATTCAGGTTCAGGAACTGCATTTATAATAGATTATTTAGAACCAAGTGATAAAAATAAATATCCTACTAAATTTTACTTTATGACCAATTACCACGTGGTTAATGGTTTTGACTTAAAAAATATAAAAAATATATCACTTGCAAGATTAAATAACGAGTACAACCAATTGAACAAAACTTTAAAAGTAGTTGGTAATGATATAAATATTCCAAAGATATATTTTAACCCTACTTCATACAATAAAGTAGTTGATGGAAGGGACTTTTTAAATACTTCTCCATCTCAATATAGTACAAATAAAGATGATAAAAATCAAGAATACCTAGATTTTGCTATTTTCGAAATTGACTTTGAAAAACTTTTTAATGATCAAGAACAAATGTATGCTAACTCATTTTTAAATGCTAATAGTGCAGAAGAACTGGCACAAAAAGTTACAAATAATTATGCACTATTACCAGAAGATAAAAAGATTGGTTTCTTAAGTTATGATTATCTAAATGAATATTCAAAAATGAATAAAGACGAAACAAATAGTAATAAACTAGATAGTGATAAAGACCAATTATATGCATTATCATACCCTTCAACCAAAACTAGACATCTTAACGACTTTTATTTAGAATTAAATGAAGAAGAAAAGTTAAAAAATAGTGATCAATTAGAAGATGCAAATAGTAAGTTTAGTTTATGAACTAATCAAACCTATGAGTATTACAATAAGCCAAATTTAATGAGTGAGATTTCAAAAGATATACTTGATCAAGGTGGTGAATTATCTAGCACAATTTCAATGAGAAGTTTTAAAGATAAAGCTGGTGTATTTGATAAATTTATACACGCTCCATCAAGCACGGGTAAATTATTCCACTCAAAAGATGATGGTTTAGACTATTACGAAGCTGGTTTAGGTTATGCGCTAAAAAACTATTCACCTGCAGGTGGTTCATCAGGTTCTTCAATTAGAACTAAAGATAATAAATTAGTTTCAATAATAACAACCGGTTATGCAAGAAGCATGTTATCAGCTTCTTTAGCAATTAGATCAAATGGATATAATCTTGAACAATTATATGGTGACTATAATATGCCTCAATATGATATTATTTACGGAACTGGTAAAGATCAAAAAACTTCATATCGTGAAGCAATTAAATCATATTTAGAAAAAAACAGTGTACAAAATAAAACTCATTTATTTAAAAATGGTTTTGAAACCGAAAATATAGATCAAGCCTTTGTGTTTAAGAAATAATAAAAATGATACTTCGTTCTAGGAAGTATCATTTTAATACTATTTTTAAGCATATAAAAATTTGACACTAAAACATGTGTCAAATTTTATTTAATAAATTATTGATTGTTATTTAACTTTTTATTCTTGTATTCTGTTGCTTTTGCTTTAAATTGATCAATTTCTTTTTCAGAAGCTAACACAAAGTGTTGATCTCCAACTTGAATTCATTTAGGTTGGTTTTCTTCATCATAATTATGCATATTTGGATCATATGTTTCACCAACAAGTGAACCTTTTTCCGCTTCAATAGAAGGAACTGCATCTAATAAACTTTGTGTATATGGGTGATGAGGGTTATGAACTATTGATTTTGCAGGTCCAACTTCTAAAAGTGTACCTTTATTCATAACAGCGATACGATCAGAAATATATTCAACCATACGTAAATCGTGGGCAATAAATAAAATTGTTAAATCATATTTTTCTTTAAGTTCTTTGAAAATGTTAATAACTTGAGCTTGGATTGAAACATCAAGAGCTGAAATAGGTTCATCAGCAATTAAGATTTGTGGTTTTAGAACAATTGCTCTACAAATCCCGATACGTTGTTGTTGACCACCAGAGAATTCTAATGGGTATCTTCCTAAAACAGTTTCATCAAGTCCAACTGAACCTAAGATTTCTCTAATTAATAAAGCCTTAGCTTCTTTTTCTGTTAGTTTTTTTAACTTTTCTCTTTCGACAATATATTTATCTAAAAATTTGTTTAAATAATTATTTTTTAATTCTCTTACTTTAGTATTAAAATCATTGTAAAAAGCATCATAAGCGGTGTTTTCATTAATAGCAAGTTCTTTATCTAATCATTTTTCATAATCACCAAAGAATTGTGAATGGTGAATATCACATAATTCAGAATAAATCTCTTTTTTTACTCTACTATCATAGTTATAAATGTAAATTTCTTTAGCATTTTTAGTATTAGTTAAACCTTCACCAATGATAGATTCAACATCTTTAAATGGATTTAAACTGTTAGTTGGATCTTGGAAAATCATTTGAACTTTATTAACCATAAAGTTAATAATATCTTTACCTTTTTTAGATCATTTAAATACCTTGTTTTTATTTTTAGGTATCACTCTATCTAAAATTTTAATTTGACCAAAACTATGTGGTGTTAAACCTATAATAGCTTTACCAGCGGTTGTTTTACCAGAACCTGATTCACCAACTAGTCCTAAAACTTCACCTTTATAAATGTTTAAGTTAAAGTCTTTTAATGCATAAAATGTTTTTGCACCGTGACCATATGTAACATCCATATTTCTAATTTCAAGAATTTTTTCTTTATCTACAGAATTTAACATTTGTTCAGTACCTTCTCTAACTTCACGGTACTGTTTTTTACCTAGTCAATTTGATTCGACATAATATTGTTTTTCTTTATTCATCAACTTGCTCCTGGTTCTTTTCTTCTAATTCTCTTAATTTAATTACTTCTGCGTTATATAATTCTGTTTTATTGTATTCATCTAGATATTCTTCTTGGCTAACAAAATAGTTTTTACCATAGATTTTCTCTAAACGATTGAAATATCTTTTTCAAAGATTTTCAATAATTTTATGTGGACGATAATGTGGTGCTTGTTTATCAAGTAAACTTGATTTTACATAGTGAGTTTTTGATACATAGTAAAAATCTGATTCTTCTTCTAAATCTTTACCTAAGGCATAATCATTACGTATTGCGAAAGCGTCACCTTGAATATCATTAAGTGATGAAGGAACAGCTCCTTTAATAACGCTTAATCTTTCATCATTGTTATAATCAGGCATTGATGAAATTAAACCTCAAGTATATGGATGTTGTGGGTGCATTAAAATTTCTTCACGTGTACCTGATTCAATAATTTGACCAGCATACATAATATTAATAAATTCAGAAATAGATGCAACAACTCCTAAGTCGTGAGTAATAAATACAATCGCAATTTTAAATTGTTCTTGTAATTCTCTAATTATATCTAGCACTAAGGCTTGAACTGTAGGGTCAAGAGCGGTTGTAGGCTCATCCATAACTAAAATTTTTGGTTTTAAACTAACAATTGCGGCAATAGCAATACGTTGAATCATACCTCCAGAAAGTTCATGTGGATATAATTGCATTACTTTTTCTGGGTTATTAATTTTAGCTAATTTAAGATATTTAATTGCTTCTTGAACAGCTTCTTTTTTAGTTTTAGTAATTCCATTAATCATCATACCTTCAGTAATTTGTTTACCAACTTTCATGGTTGGATCTAAAATTGACATCGGGTTTTGGAATACTGCAGATACAACTCTACCTCTAAGTTTTGATTTTTCTCAGTTAAATAAGTTGAAATTATGAACTTCTAAGCCATATAATTTAACTGAACCAGATTCGATGATTGAATTATTACCAGTTAAACCGTATAACAGAGATGTTATAACTGATTTACCTGAACCAGATTCACCAATAATAGCGTGAATTTTACCTTCATAAACTTTAAGAGATGGACCTCTTAAAACTAAGTTTTTCTCACTTGGATTAGCTGGATTTTTAAATGTTAAATAGATATCTTCAATTTCAGCAGCAACTTTTAGATCTTGGTCTAAAACATGTTCTGTTTTTGCGTTATCTATGTATTTTTGAAATTCTAATGTTGTGTTTTGTTTTTTGAATGTAAATAAACGTTTTAATTTATTATAAATATTTGTTCAAAAGTCAACAACACCTCTAATGAATGTTTTATTTTTTTTCTTTTTTAACTTCTAGTAAGTCTTTTTTGTGTGGCTTAGCTAATTTTTGAATAACTTTTGGATAAAGTCTTGTGTATGGTGCTTTATTTAATTCTAAGTTTGAACTTAAATTTGTAACCATTGTTTCTGAATAATATTGAACTTTTTCTTTATAGGTTAGTTCTTTTCAGTTTGCAACATCTATTTTTTTAACTTCTTCAACAACAGTTGCTTGCGGTTCTTCCACAATTTCTTCTTTTATTTCTTCAACTACTGGAGTTGGTTCTTCAAGAATCTCTTCTTTAATTTCTTCGACAACGATTGGTTGTGGTTCTTCAATAACCGGAATTGTTTCTTCTTCAACTTCTTCGATAGGTATAATTTCTTCAATTATCTGTTCTTCAACAACTTCTTCTTTTACTTCTACATCGGCATAAACCGGAACTTCCACTTCATATTGTTCTGTTTCAGTTACATATTCAACTACATCTTCGTATTCTCTAATATAAGTATACTCAAGTTCTTTTTTAACTTTTTTAGCTTTAATTTTAGGTTTTTTGAATTTTTTTGATTTAACTTTCATATTTTCCTATCTTTGTCTTAATAATGAATCTTGCACACTTGCTGATATTAATTGAATTGATGTTGTAAGTAAAACTAGCATTGTTGACGGTATTAGAACATATCTTGGATATGCTGTAAAGACTTTAGAACCTTCAGAAATTAAGTTTCCTAATGTTGGTATATCGATACTTAAACCAATGAAGGCAAGGGATGTTTCACTTAGAATAACACCTGGTATATGGAATACTATTTCTGTTACTAAAAGCGGAACTACAACTGGTAAGTAATTAAGTAATATTTTATAAGTTGGTGTACCTAAAATACTTGAAGCGGCAACTCATTCAAAGTTTTTTGCTCTTAATACTTGCGATCTCATTTGGTTAGCAATACCAGTTCATGAAGTAAAGGTGAGGGCGAAAACTATAACTCAGAAAGTTGGTTTTCACACAATTGTAATAACGATTAATATAATAATGGACGGAACGTTTGAAATAATTTTGATTATATAGGTCATAATAGTGTCAAATAATTTAAAATGACCCATTGTAATACCGATTAATAAACCAATAGCAACCTGAATAATTGTGGTTACTAACGCAAGAGCAAGAGAATATCTTAACCCTCATCATAGACGTCCAAATAAATCACGTCCTAAGTAATCTGTTCCAAAAATTGAACCGTTTTCAAAGAAGTTTTCATATTTATTATCAATGTTTAATGTTTCAGGATTTTTAGTGAAGAAAGGTATTATAAGTGAACTAATAACTATTGTTAAAAATAATATTAGCCCAAAAACACCTGCATAACTTCTAGAGTATCTGTAAAATAATTCAGATCATTTGTTTTGTTGTTTTTTAATGTTTTTTGATTCATGGTACTCAAGTAAATTACCAATTAATTCTCATTTTTTATAGTTTAGTGGTTGGATAAAACGATTTGGCGCTAAATCTCTACCATGCTCGTTGTTTGGCGATGTATGTTGTTTTTTTGTTTTAAAAATCATTTTAGTCCTACTTTCTTCTTCTTACACGTGGGTCAATTAATTTGTATAGAGCATCACGAGTTGTATATGAGAGAATTGTTAATAATGAGAATATTGTTACCATGAATAAGATAATATTGTAATCTTTTGAGGTAATTGCATTAAGTAATAAACCACCAGAACCTGTAATAAAGAAGATTTGTTCTACGAACAAACTACCAATGAAGCTACCAAAGATAACTACCGGGAAGAATGTTGCGATTGGGAATAATGATGGTTTTAATGCGTGTGTTCAAACGAATCTAGATTTTGATAATCCTTTTAGATAACAAAATTTAGCATGTTGTGAGTTTAACTCACGATTTAATTCAGTTCTAATATATTTAATATAAACAATAATAGAACCTAAAGATAAAGCTAAACCAGGTAGTATATATGTCGTAATATCTGTATGCACAAATAAATAAGGTATATTAATAATACGACCTAGTAATAATAATCATAGCGCAAATACTAATGATGGAATTGATGAGAAAATTGAAACAACAACTGTGGCAATATGGTCAGGTAATTTATCTGGATTCATTCCAACATAAACACCAATTGGAATACCAATTATTAGTGTTAATGCAACTGAGAAAATCCCAATTAAGAATGATTTATAGAATCTGACTCAAACAAAATCATTAATATTTTGTCCTGGAAAGACCGAGTAAGAAATTCCGAAATCACCATGTAATAAGTTTTGTAAGTAGATTAGATACCTTTGGAATAAAGGTTTATCTAATCCATATTGTGCTTCAATAGCTTTTTTAGACGCTTCATCTAGTCCAGAAGTTAATGTAGTAGATCCTGGTATTGAGTTAATTAAGAAGAATGTAATTGTAACAACTATTCAAGCAATAGTAAAAAACTCAAAAGACATAATAAATAGTCTTCTTAATGATCTAACTAATCTTGATTGTGTGTTAAATACTTCGTTTAAAAGCGACGTTTTAGGTTTAATTTTGTTTGCAAAATCGACAAATGAATTATTATTAACTAATTTTTTATCTTTGAAATTTAATTCATTTTCGTTTACAAAGTTATTTGTATTTTTTATTTTCATCTATTTTCTCCTATTTAATTATTGTTGGTAAGTTAGCAGCAGGTGGATTAAGCACATCATAAGCATATTGTAATGAATATGAGTATAAACCACTTACACCATTAACTCTTGTTACTTCTCAATATGTATCTACTTCCATAAGCGGAATAACCGGCGCTGTTTCACGTACTATTTTTTCAAAACCAGCAATTACTGCAAAAGCAATAACTTCGGTTCATCCTTCTTCTTTTTCTTTATCAGTAAACTGACTTGTAAAGAATCTTAAATAACGTTGTGTATAGTCATTTAAACTTTCGTTATTATACATAACTGAAAGATCTACTATTTTTTCTCAAACATTTGGACCTTTAGGTTTGTTTGGAGCTTCTTCTCCACCTAAAATTCTTAATCTTTGTTTAAGATCTTCAATTTTTGCTTTATCTGCTTCATTTTTAATTACTAAATTATTGTTTTCGTCTCTAGAGTAACCTAAATCTTTAAAGTAGTCATTGTAAATTCAACTTCCTACTGGGTTATTTCTAAATCCTGTTGTTTTTTGTTGTTTTGAATTAATTTCATCTGGTTTTAAGAAAACTCTTATATATGAATAAATATCACTTCCGAATGTATCGAAGTTACGATAAATTAAATCAAATTTACCTGTGGTTCTTCAATCTTCATAAACGTTTTCTGGTAAGTTTTTGATATCAATTTCAATAAAATCACCAAAGGCTTTTTGCATAAAGTCTTTAAGAGCTAAACCAGCATTTTTTTGTTCATCTGTTGAGTTTGAAATAAATTTTAAAGTAACATGGTTTAGACCTGGATGTTTTTCTTTAAATTTATTAAGATAAGCTCTAGCCACATCTAAATGGTATCCCTTATCAGTTCTATCAACAGTTTCGAATTTCATTGCTTTTGATATATGATCAATGTGAGTATAATTTTGAACAGGTATTGGAATACCTCATTCGTTTGTTTCAGCTTTTTCTTGTGCTTTTTTAAACACATTTTGATTTAAATAATTAGATGAATCTTTTTTATCTTCTGGGTATTTACCGTATTTAGCAAACATATAATCATGTTCAAAACCTGCTTCAACCGCATCACCAAAACTTGATGAGGCTTGACCAAATGCAGTTCATGTTATAACTGGAAATGAAGTGTTTCATCCAACGATATTTAACATCTCATTTCTATCAATTGCATAATAAATAGCATTTCTTAAATCTTGATCATTAACAAAAGAATCTTTATTAGTTTCTTTGTCTAAGTTAAATCCTAGAGCAATAGTTCCGAATCCATTTGATTTATTCATATATTTTCTAGTATTTAAATCTGATCAATATTGTCATTGAAGCACTGATGGAATTCTTGTTGCAGAAATGTATCCATCTTCAAACATAGCTGAATTTATGTTTGGCTCATTTGAAAAGAATATTTTAATTCTATTACTTATAGTTTTAGATGCTGAATAATATTGATTATTTTTTGTTAATAAAACATAACCTTGTGGACCTAAAACTAAATCATCAATGTTGAATGGACCATTTGTTAAAAAGTTTTCTTTTTTAAGTCCAAATTCTTTAATCCCACCAATAGATTCTATAAATAATCTATTAACAGGTATTAATTCACCTTCTAAATCACGATAAGCACTATTAATACTTGAAGGTTCATATTCATCATAACCAATTCTTAAAGTGTATTCATCAAGTCCTAAAAGTCTATTTTTAAAGTATTTTTTAGGTTCTAATTTTGTAATAAAATCGTTGTTAACGGTTGTTTGTCCGTTCGAAACTAAATTTTTGTATATTTTGTTAATTTTTTCAATATATTCTTCTTTAGTTTCTTCACTGTATTTTAAGTCTCCCATTTTATGTTTTAAACTTCTAGATTCTCTTAATAATGCTTTAAAATCATCTGATACAGTTTGTTTTGGGTCGAAATATAAGTATTTTCTAATTCTTTTAGGAAGTCTTTGTGGTATTGATTCTAACTCTTTTTCTGTGTGAAGTTTTAATGAGTACTCTGGGTTAGGTAGCATCACTAAAGTTTCTTCAGCTTCAAAATCAAAATCAGGTGAATAAGGTATAGCACTTAAAATTGTTTTATTATCATAATTTCAGTACATTCTACCTGAATATAATCCTAATGCTAATGCGTTATTTTTAATTTTTAACACATCTTCTTCATCACCTATATTTTGTGACCCTCAAGGTTGATATTCAGGATTGAATACATCATATTCTCATTTACCATTTACATTTACCACTGGTGGGTAGGCAAATGGGTTTTTAAATGCAACATTATGTTTTTGAATGTATTCTTGTTGAGCTTGCATTAGCTCATTTGCATTTTTAAATTTACGTTGTAATGTTGAAGTAATTCTTTGTGAACCGGTTTCTAAATCTAAAATGTAGTGAATTCCGTCAATGTAATCATCAGCCGTTACCGAATCACCATTACTTCATTTACTTTGACCATCATTTAAAAATATGTTTGATGTTAAAAATTTATTATTTGTAGTAATAATTGAATTTACTGCATAATATTCAGTTTGGTCAGTATTTAATGTTCCTGGTGCAGATCCAAAATTATCTAAAGAATAAAACATTCCTGAATTTTCCGGATTTGGATTTTCTTTTAAAAACGAATCTACTGTACCGTCTTCAGATTGATGTAAACCTCAATTCATTCTTGGTATATTAGCAATTCTTTTAATCGCTTCGTTAGGTCCTGATTTAATTGGTGACTCTACCAATGAAGGTAATATTTTATTTACAGAAGGATACTTAATGTAATTCAAAGAGTTAATTGGATTTGATGCAAGACCTAAATCATAATCTTTAACTGAATTTAAAGTTTTTGCATTAAGTATATTTTTGTTTTTAGCATCTGTTTCATTATTGGTCGCCTCTTTAGATGTAGCTTGTGAACAAGCAACACCTACTAAAGGAAGCGAAAATGAAGCTATTGCAAATAAAAATGTTTTTATTTTATTTCTTGATTTCATCTTTCTCCTTTTATTTAGTTCCGTTAAATTGAACACCAACTTTGAATACAGGCACTTGTTTCCCATCAATTTCTTTTATATAAATTGATGTAGGTGCTTGTGAGAATGTTTTACCATTTTCTGAAATACTTTGTGCAGTACCTAAATCTATTTCTAATGTTTTCACACCAGAAGCGTCTTTTGCAAAGTAAATTTTGTATTCATGGTTTGGTGTTAATAATTTATTTGAGTAATTAGACATAATTGCATAATCACTTACTCACGCTGTAAATCCTGTACCTTCATGATGACCGTTTGAATCAGTGTAATTATATTTTTCATCTTTCAATCAGTGACGTGCGTTAGGATCTTTTTCATTATTAACATTTTGTGTTTTGTAGTAGAACATATTACTACTATTCTTTTTATTAAGTTTTACTGTTTTAATTTCTTTAGTTTCTAAATCTTCAAACACTAAGTAGTTTGCTTTTTCAACATCTTCGTTATTTAAGTAACCAAACATTGCAATAGCATCTTTATCTGTGTTTCTTCAAATGTTAGAAACGTTACGTTTTCCAACACCTTGAGATTGAATGTAATATTCTCAGTAAGCTTTAGCTCTATCTGTAACTGTATTACCTTCTAAATCTGTTATACGGATTGTATCATCTTGAATTGAGATACCTTGATCATCGTAAAGTCTAAAATCAAGTAAATCTCTATATCAACGGTCTTTGAATCAACCGTTGTTAATTGATTGGAAACGACCTAAGTATAATGGTGATTTATTTTGATCATCTGAGAAGTTATCATTTGAAGCTAGATCACTTGGAACATATGAAGTACCAATTTTTTCTGATCTATATTTATCTTCATCATCATTTCTTAACTCAAATTCAACAATTGTATTTTGTACTGTGTCTTTTTCTTCACCTTTGAATTTAAACATTAAGTCTCTTCATTTAGCTGTATATGAACCATCTAAAACGTATTCTAAACCAGTATTTGCTTCATTTAATCCTGATAAAAAGCTTGGTAAGTTTCTATATTCATCTTGTGAAGGTGAATATGTAACTTGTAAATTATCACGGTTAATTACTTCAGCAAATGAATATGTATAATCTGAGAATAACTCGTTAAATTTACGTTCTGTTTTAGTTTTGAAGTATGCTTCAACATCACTTGTAGGTTTAATTTTCTTAGTTTTTCCTCTTGCGAATGATAGTAATATATCTTTGAATTGGAATTTTGAAAGTCTTAAATTATATAAAAGTTGTGTTGTATAAACTTGAATTTTATCATCTAAAACTAGATCATCAAATAATGAGAATTGATCTAAATCAACTTGATTATCGTCTGCAAATTTTTGATATGTATCAAAGAATTTTTTAACTGATATTGTTCATTGGTCATTTTCTCTAGCTTTATCACTAACAAGAACACCGTCTGATTTGAATTTTCCATAACCTAAGTTTTTATCAAAAATTCAACCATATCTTAATTCGTTTTCTTTACTTTCGTTGATTTTATCTTTAATTTGTTTAAATGTGTAGTCTTTTGTAAATAAGTTTAATGATGAACTTGTAAATCTTTTCATTATTTCATTTGCATATTCTTGTTCACTATTATGTTGTACTAAATTATTGTAGTAAGTTTTTTCTTCAGAAGTTAAATTTTCTTCTTTTGATAAAGCAAGTTTAAATTCTCTAGCAAATTTATCAATATCGAATCTAGCTTTAACATAATCTAAATCTCAATTCACAACATTATTTTCAACATCTAAAATAGCTCTTGTTGTATCAACGCTTGAAAATGCAAGGAAGCTATCAAAGTCTTTAAATTCAATGTCAAAACCGTAATTTTTAACACCATTTTTACCAATTACATAGTAACTATTAAATAAGTTGTTTTCTATATCTTTTGCTGTTATACCTTGGTTAATTTTTAGTGTACGGAATTCCGCGAAGTTAGGCAATGTATCATTTATAGTGTTTTTAGAAACTACATCACCACTTGCATTAATCATTAAGTAACTATTATTAGCAACATCACGACCGATAAATTTAGCAACAAAAGGACTCATTCAATCCATAAATTGTTTTTGTTCTAATTGTTTTAATATATCAGCACTTAATTGTCCATCTAAGAAACCAGTTGTAAATATTTTATCTAATTTTACGTTTGGTAAATATTGTTCATTTTCATTTAATCATAGAACGTGTTTTCCACCCGCAGAAAGTGTTTCGTATGTTCCACCTGTTCCTAAATATAATTCAAGAATTACATCAACAAGTTTTGACTCGTCTTTTGATTTTTCTGAATATGGATTTAAGTAAAATTCTTCTTGTAATACAGCTTGGCTATTTCTAATTATGTTATTTTTACTAATGTTTTGTAATCTATCATAAAGTACTTCACCATCTTCGCCGTAGTATTTAGCAATAAAGTATAATGGATTAACTGAACCATCACTACGTTTTCTTGATTTAACATTATCTAAGTATGGTAGTAAAAGTGTTTTATTGTAATCAGGACCTAATTCAGTAAATAAAGTTCCTAAAAGAGGGAATTCAACACTTGTTTTTGGCTCTAATGAAGTGTTAGAAGTACTTGAATCTCAACCGTTAATTGAGTAATTATCAACAACAAGTGATTTTATTGTTTCTTCGGCATCTTTAATTTGTTTATTTATGTATTGTAAAGTTACATTAACGTTGGTATTTGTACCAACTTTACCCATTTGGTAGAATGGGTTATTTTCTTCAACTGTGAAGTCAATACCTAAAGGTACTTTAATGATTGGTGTTTGGTCTTTGTTGAAAACTAAGACTTTATCAATTTTAATGAATTCACCTTTTTCATTTCTTTCACCTTCTACAATTTTAGGTAATATTTCACCATTATATTCGTAGAATTCAATTAAATTACCCATTCCATCTTTAGCTTTACCTTGAAGCATATCTAATGATGCTTTTTTGAATTTTCAAACACCATCAGCATCTTGTACCATGTATTTTACAGGGTGTTCTGCGTCTGAATTTTTAGATGGGTTAAGTGTACCTGAGTTTTGATCTAATGTATTCATTAATCATAAGTCAGAAATATTTAATCATTTTTTATCTTCTTCAGAAGTTAAACCATTTTGTTCTCTACGTGATTCGGCAGCTTTTAAAAGACCTTCATATGTTTGTAAGAAACGACGGCTATCGTTTAAAAGAGCATCTTTTAAGTTTTCTTTACCAACTTTATTTCCTCAAACATTTTCAGGTTTTTCAACTGTACTATTATCGTTAATAATTTGGTTATTTTCTTTTTTAGGTAAATTGAATAATAAATATTCTCCATCATTATCTTCAGAAACGATATTTGGTTGGTTTAAAAGTGGTGATGAATTTAAACTTAAGTGAGTTCTTGCTTTTAAATATAAGTCAATAACATCTCTTTTGTAGTAGTTTTGAATATTAGGTGTTGAACCAGGAGTAAGAGCTGAACCAAAGATTGGTTTGTTACCTTTATCTCCTAAATCTTGTGATGAATTAAGTGTCATGTGGTGACCGTATTCATGGGCTGCAACGAATTTTAAGAAGTCAGTTGCTAAACCTTTGTAGTTTTTATTGTTCATTGCTATCAATGATCAAATACCTACACGTGAATCAGGGTTTAGACCAAAGTATTTACCATTTTCTAAAACGTATTCAAATTCACCTTTATCATTTAATTTTCTAACTAAGTGTTCACCTTCTAATGCTTCTGTTGCTCATGGAACTTTTTTAACTAATGAACTAGCAAAGCCGTCGTATGATTCAACATAAACACTATATGTAGAAACGTTTTTAATACCGTTAGGTGTTGAAATATTTTTGCTTCCTTCTTCTTTTATAGCAAATGGTTGAACTACAGATTTGTATTCAATAAGATTGAATAAATCTTTCACTTGATCTAATGTATCGCCATTTGTTTTTTCATCAAGATTTGCATCTATATTTAATTTAACATATTTGGTATTTAAATAACTTTGGAAATCACTTAATTCACGACCTGTATATTCTCTTAATGTTAAGTATAGTTTTGTACCATTTTTCTCTACTTTGTTTAGTTTAACATTATAAATATTATTATTTGTAAACTCAACTAAATCAGTATCATCTCCGATTAGTCCAGCTTTTGTTAATTTTTGAATTAATTCAATTTTTGATTTAGCAACGTATAAAGGATTTTCGTTTGAAATTGTTATACCTTCTGAATCATTCATTGATTTAAATCAAACTTTAGTTGCTGTATCTCTTTGAGCAATATTTTTTGCATTACGGAATGTATTATCCATTATTGAGTTATATTTAGATTTAACTTCGTTAAATGAATTGAAATATAATTTTAATTCATTTGCATAATTAGAACTCTTACGTGTAAACGCTTCAGCAGAATCATATGTTTTATCTCTAAGTTTTGTATACTCAGTTACACCCATGTTGAATCTATCGATTTGAGTTTTAAATTGTTCTCATGCAGCAGGGTTCTCTTCTTCGAAATCATATTCTCATTCCCCGCCTTCTTCAAAATCTTCGTTATCTCAGGCTTGTTTTAAAGTATCATAAGCATTGCTTGCAATTTTACCAAAAGAATCTTCTTCACCCATTTCTGTTTTTTTAGATAATTCAGTGTAATATTGAACATAAACTTCGTATTTAAGTTTATCAGCTTTTAATGATTCAATTTTTTTAGTATTATCACCTTCATCGCTAGAACTTAAATCATTAATATCATTTTCTAAACCTTCGATTGTATCATTGTATTCTTCAATTAGTTTAGTGTATGATTCGTTTAAATTGAATCTATATTCGATAATCGGTTTAAAAATTGCTGCAATTCATTTAATACGTTGTTCGTTTGTATCACTTTCACCTGCAAATCCATAACTCATAAATACTGGATTTGTAATAATTGAAAAGTATCTTTTGATTAAATCGTCAAAATTGTTTAAATTAAATTCTTGTTCTAATCTTCTTAGATAATTTAATGAATCTTTAAAGTCATTTAATATTGTTTGAACATTTTTACTTGCGTTATTCAGCTGAATATTAAATGAATCGATCTCATCGATACTTTCTTTAATTAGATCTTCCATATATTGGTTAGTTGATAAATCTAATAAATCTGCATCAGAAATTTTATTGATTATAGCATTAAGTGAATCTTTAAATTTTTCGGCACTTAACTTATTGAATGAATTAAATTCTGAATCTAAACTTGTTGTAATTGAAATTACTTCTGTATAAATACGTACAAATTCTTGTAGTTTTTGCGCAACTTTAGTTTTGAAAAATACCAATTTATCTTGTATTTCTTTTCTTAATGCATCTGAATTATCTAAAATAGACATAAAATCATTTGTATATTCAGAAAGATCATCATTTTCAAGAAGTGCTTTTTTGATTTCGTTATAAAATACTTTTTGACCATTTTCTTCTGCTTCTGCCACTGTTTTTAGTGTCATAACAGCTACATAATTACGTATATTTTGTTTATATTCTTTAGAAAGTTCATCAAGTTGTTCTTGTGTTGAATTATATTGTTCCATTAAATCTGAAAAATTAGATTGATTTAAAGAATCGGTAATATTTTTAGATTTTGCAACTAATTCTTCATCGTATAAAAATCCGTCTTTAATAGCATTAAGTTCACTTGTTTTCACATTTATTGCATCAATAGCTTCTTGTTGGAATGCTTTTACTTTTTCTTCTGTATCATAACCATCAGATATTGAGCTAATATTTGGAGCATAAATGTAAAAATCACTTTTTTCAGAGTGGCTCGCTGCTTCTTTTTCAATTTTTGATCTTAAGAAACCATCAATATTGTAGTATTCTCTTCAATTAATTTGGGTTTCATCAGTTAATTTATTAAGTTCGTCAACTGCAATTAATTGTGTAGGCACATAACCTAAGTCAATTGAGTATAAAACATAACGATCTGATTCAGGTTTTAATTCAGCGAAAATATTACCATTTAAAACCTCACTATATAAATTAAATAAAGGTCTATTTTGAACTAAAAATTCATGAATTGTTTTAACATAATCAAATTTTTGTTGAATTGTTGAATTGCTAAAATCAATTTCTTGTTGTTCAACTTGGTCTAATTTGTTTAATAATTTCTTTAAATTAATTACAGTCTCAAATTTTTCGCTACCTATTCCAGCTTTAACTAATTTTTCATCTAATAATCTTTTTTGTCCAGATAAATTAACTTCTCTTTTTCTAGCAACTAAGTTAGAAATATTTTTATGAGCTTCTTTTAATTGTTCTTCTGTTGGAATTAATTTTGTATATTCATCAATTTTAGCTTGTGATCTATTAATTGCATCTTGATAATCAGAAATTTGTATATTTAAATCTTCAATTTCTTTTTCCAATTTAAATACTTTAAAGTGAAGTTCTTTTATTTCATCTTCATCATCTTGAGTTTTGATTTCTTCTTTAAATCCTGTAATTTCGTTGTTTTTTGATTCTATTTCAATATTTAATTCGTTAATTTTAGCTTGATTGGTTTCTTTGTTTTCTTGGTATGCAGCTAAAATGTCTTTAAATTCTTTTTTACTTTTTTGTACAATATCATTATTTTTAACAATTTCAGCATCAATTTCTTTTAATTGAACTTGTGAATTAATATATTCATCAATTTTGTCAAAAACAGTTTGATCTAAAGATTCATTTCTTAATATAAATTGTTCATATAAAGCTCTAATATCAGCTGATAAATTACCAAAATTAATACGGTTATGATCTAAACCTTGTTCAATACTTTCAACATTATCAGGTTTTTTATATACATCATCACCTTTTTCATCTAAATATTTATATTCAGCATCATTAATTGCGTTGAATAAGGCAATAGATTTACCATCATCAAAGAATATTCTTAAATATTTATCAGAGTAACCATGCTCAATTCCTTCGTTGTAAAAACTATATTTAATATCAATAATAGTTTTTTCTTCAAAAGTAAAATTGTCTAGATTTTCTAAAGTGTTAAATTTATCTAATTTTGAATACTGTTTAGCATATTCTTTAAATTTTGCTTTGGCTTCTTCAACATTTTTTGCATATACAACTGATATATAATCAGAAGGTAAGTTTATTCTAGTTTTCTCTATTTCACTAAATGAATTTTCTTTAATTGATTCAGGTAAAGCACCTGATACAACAAATACTTTTTTATTTTTTAAAGAACGAACATCACTAATTTTTCTAAATGAAAATCTTTTTAAAGTCTCTAATGAAGTATTTGAAAATGAATTATATTTAGAAACTGTTGATAAAAACTTTTGAACTTCTTCATAACTTCAAAGTTTTTTGTTAACTTTGTATAGTAATGAATCAGATGCATTACCAGCACCACTCAGTGTACTGTGTAATGGTATTGAACCAAAAAATGCATCAGGGTAGAATTTAATTTGTGTATATTCTTTATTTTCGTTTGAGTGAGCCCCTAAAGTAATGCTATTACCGTGTTGTTCAACCCCTTTAACGATTGAAAACTCTTTAAGAGTTATAATTTCTGGACCTCATGAAACATTATTCATAAATCATTGGGTAAAATTATAAAAATCTACAGCATTAACAGCTTCTAAATATTCATTGTAAAAATCAAAGTTACCGTATCTAATGTTTAAAAATGGTAGTGAATGATGTTCTTCGAAATAATCATTTAAGAATTTATCGTAGTCAACTCATTTTCCATTAACTAATACTTCACCGTTTTCACCTCTTAAAGGGTCGAACTCAGCAATTGATGAAGCTTTATCAGTAGTAACAAAAGATACTTTTGCTTTACTAATTTCAATAAATTCATTTCTTAATTCATTCTTTTCAACACCCTTTTCAGCTTGTTGATTAACTGAATTGTATTTAAGTAACGAAATAGTTGTTGCGGTTGCAGCGAAAATAAGTGCACTTGAAATCACGTATTTAGGTCAAACCGAAGCTCTTCAATTAAACTTTTTTCTTTTTTTGTTTGATTTCATATTTCCTTTCGTAAATATTATTTAATATATTTTTCATGTATTTCTGTTAGAACATCACTAACAGCAACTGTGTTTGCATAATAGCTTAATAAATCACTTAATAAGAAGTTTTGTTCAGGATCATCTTCTATATGTACTAATAAATCAGAACCGAATCTAATGAATGAATTAGATAAGAAAACATTCATTTCAGTTAATGTATTTAAAAATGTGTTGTAAACTTTTCTCTTTTCTATTAAGTTATTTTTTAACTCTTCTGAATTGTTTTCATTGTTAAATAAGAATTCATATAAAGTTTTTGCATATTCTGTTTCTAATTCTTTAAATTTATCGAATATTAATTTTGGTGTTACTTCAACTGTTCCATCGAAAAATTCATTAGTAACAGTTGGTGTTGTTTCACTTTCTGAATTTTCTTCTGTTGAATTTTGTTCTTTTATTTCAACATCAAAACTCTCTAATGTACCATCTACATTCATTATAGAACTATAATTTTGTTTACCAGAAACTTTTTTAAGTTCACTACTTAAGAAGTTAGCCATATCACGATCATGATATGTATCTGTACCTTGAGGATCTACGTGTAATTGAATTTTGTCGTACGCTGATTTATTGTTATTTTTTCAGTAACGTAATAATACAAGTATTTCTTGTGAAGCTAAAATCTTAGAAAGTGGAAGCGATTTTGCTTTTTTTCTTTCGTAAGTTTTTATATTATCATCGTAACTTTCAAGTGTTTCTTTAAGTATTTCAACAATTGGAGGTATACCATCAGAAGTAGATCCTATTTTATTTATAATTTCTTTTGAAAAATTAATAATTCCTGTTAATTCATTTGAATAATCTTCATTGTCGCTATTTAATTTTTCGATTGTAGATTCTGTTTTAGATTTAAATTCATTTAGAATGTTTCCTAAACTTGTAACAACAGTATCTAAACTACCACGACTCATCCCTGATCATGGTTTACCGCTTTCAAAAATATTTCCTAACTCTTCCGAATAAATTTGTGCTAAATCTTTTTTGTTGTTTAAAACTTTTAAAATATCAGCTTTTTCAGTTTGAATTGTTAGTTGTTTTACATCATTCAACATCTTAATAACATCTAAAAATATTTTTGTTTGAACATTGTAATCTTCACCTGATAAATCATAATAATCACTTCTTAAATAATCATTAAACTTATTAATAATAGTTTTATCAGAAACTTCTTCATCTTCACCATCATCTAATTTACCGATAAATGTTTTTATGAATTTGTTTGTTTGAGAAACAATTTCATGCATTTTAGCAACTAATTCTGCATCATCGTCTTCATCTTTTGAATCTGATAATGTTTTAGAAGTTTCTAATAAAGTTTTTAAATTATTTAATAGTTCAACAACTATAGATGTTTTTTCGCCGTACATATGTCCTCATTCACCTATAATGTTTCCGTTTTCGTCTGAAGCATCATTTAACTTAGTTAAAAACTCATTAATTATTGGCATCATTGTTTCATTTGCATTTTCAATTTCTTCTTTAGCTGTTTTATTTTCTGAATCATAATTTGTTACGAACTCACCTAATAACTCTTTTTGTTTTGCTAAACTAGCTTCGTCTCTTGCTTTATTTTTTGTTGCTTCTCTAATTAATTTATCATACTTAGCTGAGTTGTCTAATTTTAATAAAGTTGCTAACTCTTCACTATTAAGATCATCACCTATTAAATTGTAAAAATCCATAATTTTTTTAGAAACTTCAATTTCTTTTTTAACTACTTGGTATTTTGTATATCTTAAAAATGAATTTTGATATGTATCAGTACTCATTAATTTAATTTGGTTCATCGCTTTTAAATATTTACTATAAAAATCTTTATATAAATAAATTGTATTATTTTCACTTCCCCTTGATAAAGGTTGAAATTTATCGTTAAATAATTTATATAAACTTCCTTCACGATCTTTATCTAATTGTTCATTAACCTCATTGTCATAGGCTTCTTTTTCTTTAGTATAATCTACTAAATAACCATCTAATAACACAGCTTTAGCTTCTGTAATAAATTTATCTAAATCTTCTCACACGTTAAATTCATTGAAATATGTTAAGTTGTTATGTAATAAAATAACGTTTATTCTATCAATTATTGATTTAACATCTTTATATAATTTATCAAATCTAACAGAGTAGATGTATGACTTAACGTTAGATTCTAATCATTGTTTATAAATACCTTGTAACTCAACTACTTTCTTTTTAGTTTCAGTCATAAATTTCTCATCAACTATTTGTTTATAAACTGGGAATAAAGAAATTCTAAATTCTTTATCAGATAATTTTAATGATGGTAATAAACTACGCATGTTTGATGAAGAAAAATCAATAAACTTGTTAGCTACACCATTGTCACCATCTTGTTCAAGATTGTATCAAAATGAAATTTGGTGTTGAAGTAATGAAGATTCATCGATTGCTTGTTGATATTTTTCAACATAAGAATTTAAGTTAGCTAATAATTGTTCTTTATTTTCGTATGTACCTTCTGGTTTAGCATTAACAAGACGAATAATTTCGTTTAAATCATTAATTCTTCATTGGAATAAAATTTCCATTTCTTCTGATTTAGGTGTTAATACTGTAATTGGATTAACAGTGTCATCAATATATTCATAAATTAACTTACTTCTGCTTAAAAGGTGGAATACTGTACTCTCTCATGATCATAAGTTCGCAAAATTTTCTTCTGTTGTAGATACTTCTGCATTAGTACCAATAATACCTGTAACTATTTGGTCTAATAAAGCTTTTTCTTTATTATATGTTTCAGGTTTTTGTTCCTTAAGTGCTGTTGTAAAATCAGAAGTTATAAAGTTACTGATTTGGTTATATAAATTTCTAACAGATAATCCATTTCTTTGGATTGCTGTTCCGCTCATAACTTCAATTTTTCTGTTTAATTCATCGATTTTTCCTGATAATTCAACTAGCTGATTATTTTTATTTTCTTTTTCTGTAGTTGATTCTGATATTTCTGATTTTAATCTTTCAATTTCACTTTCTTGTGCCTTTGAATTTTTTTCGTTTTCTTGTTTATATTTTTTATATTCTAATTGTAGTTTTTTATAATCAGCACTATTTTTCTGGTCTGATCCTGTACTTGAACATGATGCTAAAGTTACTAAACCAGCAGAACTTAATGCTAAACTTAATGTTTTTACTCAAAATTTTCTTTTCATTTTTTTCTCCCTTAAATTAATAAAACAAATAAAAAAAGCTTTATATGCTATATAACATACAAAGACTTTTTAAATATCATAATTATGAAATAATAATACTAAAAGAAATGTATATCTATAGCGCCAATGGTTAAACCAAAGAGTAGAAATCTTTTATGCTTTTCTACCAGCAAAAGTAATTGTCATTACTTAAACTTCGGCTGTTGAACCCTTTCATTAATTTCACAGTCTACCAACTCAATTAATTACTAATATTAACAGCACCTCTATAGACACAATAGATTTCAATATAATCATTAAAATCCATTATGCATAGTTCAACAATACAAATTGAATTTTATGATGAAATTAAATAGATTTAATGCGGATAAATCTACTTTTAATAATCATAAACATAATGTAATGTTGATTTGCTTTTTTCATATTGTTATTATATAATAAATAAATTAAAAATAAAATAAAAATTAGATTTTTCTATAAAAGGTATATAATTGCGCATTTTTCTTAATATAAAAAATAATAAAAAAAATCAGAGAAAACTCTGATTTTAAAATTATTAAATTTTGCAAGATTGACATTCAAGATTTTCACTACCTTCAAGAACATCTTGACGAACACGAACATAGTAAATAGAACTACATTTTTTACTAAAAGCTCTAATATATGCCTTATTTAAATCACGTGTTGTTGCTTGATCAGTCATAAATAAAGTTAGCGAAATAGCTTGATCAACGTGTTGTTGAGCAACAGCTGCAAGGTCAATAATTGGATTAGGACCTAATTCATAAGCTCCATCTAAATAATACTTTAAATTCTCATTGCTTACTTGATAAGCAGGTACATAAACACGACCAATTTTACCTTCTTTACGAACTTCAACTGGAGAAACTACTGGTTGTAAGCTAGGTGTACATGAAGATAAATATGAAATACTTCCTGTTGGAGCAACTGCCATTAAGTGTGAGTTTGCTAATCCATGTTTTCTAATGTTTAAATCTAATTCAATTCAATCTTTTTGAGTAGGTATTTGAACTTGATATTTTTCAAAAATATCAATAATTTTTTGTGTTTTTGGAGTAAATTTATCAACTTCACACTTAGTATATTTAGATAAATATTCACCGTTTGCAAATTCTGAAATATCAAAAGATTTAAATTTTCCTACTTCTTTTGCCATTAAATTTGATGTTTTGAAAGCGTGGTAAGCAACTGTATAAAAGAACATATTTGTAAAATCAAGCGCTTCTTCGCTATTATAATAAATTTGATTGGTTGCTAAAAAACCATGCATATTCATAGCACCTAAACCAAGTGCGTGATTGTTGTTATTTCCATAATTTACAGAAGGAGCAGAACTTAAATCAGCAATTCTAGATACCTTATCAAGAGCACGAATTGAACGTTCTACAACTGAACCAAAATCGATTTCTGATTCCATTATTTTAGCAATATTTAAACTACCTAAATTACATGAAATATCTTCACCAATTTTTGTAACTGATAAATCAGTGTCAAATTCTGTTTCTGTTGAAACTTGCGCAATTTCAGAACATAAGTTAGACATAACTATTCTTCCACGTTGTTTGTGAGGGTTATTAGCATTAACTGTGTCATCAAAAAGAATGTAAGGATATCCAGATTCGAAGTGTAATTCTGCTATTGTTTGGAAAAGTTTACGTGCACTAATATATGTTTTCTTAATTTTTGGGTTTTTAATTAAGTTATAGTATTCTTTAGTAATTGAAATATCACTCATAGCAACACCATAAACATCTTTAATATCTTTAGGCGAAAATAGTGCCATTTGTTCATTTTTCTTAGCTAATTCAAAAGTAATATCCGGAATAATAAGACCTAAAGAAAGGGATTTAATTCTTACTTTTTCATCCGCATTTTCACGTTTTGTGTCTAAAAATGACATAACTTCTGGGTGATGTACATTTAAATAAACAGCACCTGCACCAGGTCTTTGTCCAAGTTGGTTTGCGTAACTAAAACTATCTTCTAAAATTTTCATTACCGGAATAATTCCCGAAGATTGGTTTTCTAATTTTTTAATAGGAGCACCGAATTCACGTAAATTAGTTAAACATAAAGCGACACCACCTGCACGTTTTGATAATTGTAATGAAGTTGAAATACCACGTGCAATTGATTCCATATTATCTTCAACACGTAATAAATAACATGAAACAAATTCTCCACGTTGTTTTTTACCAGCATTTAAAAATGTTGGAGTTGCCGGTTGAAAGTAACCCAAAATAATATCTTTTAGTATTTTTTTAGCTAATTTTTTATCTCCTCCACCTAATAATAATGAGTTCATAACAACTCTATGTGTATAAGTTTCTAAATATTCTTTTTCGTCAAAACTTTTTAAGCAGTATGTTGAAAAGAATTTAAATGCACCCATAAACCCAGGAAATTTATGTTTAAAACCTAATGCATATTCAGTCAATTCAACGATATAATCATAACCGTATTTATTTACTAATTCGGCTTCATAGTAGTCATTTTCGACTAAAAATTGTAATCTTTCTAACTCGGAATCAAAGTGTTTAATCCTAGGTAAAACATGCGAAATCATATATTGTTTTGCGGCTTCTTTATCAGCTTCAAAATCATATTTACCATTCATTTGAAGACCTGCAAGTGCGTTTAGTGCAATATATTTATCATCTTCTTTATTTAATTTATTAAATGTTTTATTCATTTTTATCTCAAAAGTCCTTTAAAATTTTTTGTAATCTCTCCACATCTGAAGAGGTTCCTCTTAATTCATATTGATATAAAAGCGGAACTTTTAATTTTGATGTTAATACACTTCCTGCTAATGCAAAAGTATTATTAAAGTTTGTGTTACCCGAAGCAACTACACCTCTACAATGTGATCTATTTTTTTCATTATTTAAAAATTTAATTACTTGTTTTGGTACTGCACCACTTGTAAATTCTCCACCACCTGAATATGTTGGACAAAATAAAACATAATCAAAATCAACCTCAATACTTTCTTCAATATCATAAGGAATAGCGGTGCTATTAAAACCTAATTTTTTAACAAATGTTTCTGTATTTTTTGTCATTGAACTATAGTAAATGCAGTGAATTTCCCCTCTTGGTTTAACTACATTTTCTAATTTAACTGTATCTAATTTCATATTAAAAATCTCAATCCTCATCTTCTGTTTCTTCACTTACACCCATTACATAACTACTTCCGTTTCCAGAAAAGAAATCATGATTTTCATCAGCTCGTGCTGAAAGTTGTGCAAATACTTCTGGTTTAATTTTTGTTTCTTCATCTGTAAATGGTGAATCATAACCTAAATTTTGTAAAAATTTACCTGCATTATATAAACTGAATTTTATTGCATCTTCAGCTAAATTTTCGCCATCACTTAAATGAAAACCATCATAAAGTTCATATAAGAACTTTTTCTCTAAATCAATAAGTTCATACATTAATTTAAAAACAAACTCTTTCATTTCTGCTTGTTTTTCAACTGATTCTTTTTCGATCTTACGTTGGTATTTATAACCACTATAGTAATTATGAATTACTTTATCACGTAAAATTAAACGAATAATATCACTTGTGTTTGGTAATTTTGAACGTGCTGATAAATAGAACGGCAAGTAGAATCCACCATATAATAAAAATCCAGGCATAAGCGCTGATGCCACTTTAGATTTAAGTGGATCATCTCCTACATAATACGGTATAAGAGCTTTAGCTCTCGCTTGTAAAGCGTCATTTGCCACAACTCATTCATGAGCTTCTTCTATTTGTTCACTTGAACATAGTGTACTAAAAATTGTTCCATAACTTCTAGCGTGTACACCGACCATAAACGCAAAGTTAGCATAAATTACTTGTTCATGATCTGTTGATGAATGTGGAATTTGTGCTGTATCAGAAACTGTAGCTTGAACTGTATCTAATAATGTTAAACCTGTAAAAGTTCTTGTCACTAATTGTTGTCATTTTTCATCTAATGTATTTCATGATTTTAAATCATTTGATACAGGAATTTTCTCCGGTAATCAAAAGTTCTGTGTGACCCTATTTCACACTTCCAAATCTTTATCATCATTAATTCAATTTCAGTTAACACTTCTTAACCTACCTTTGAAACCATTTTGGTAATATTCAATTGGAGATACTGAATCATAATAATATTGATTTTTTATCTTAATTTTTTTATTTTCCATTTTTTGTTGCTCCTCAATTTTAATTTAGTTATTAGCCCGCAAACCACTACTACGGGTTCATATATAATACAATATTTCAAGGCTGTTTTTTAGAAAAAAATTAAAATAAAAAATAGTTAAAAATTTTTGTTTTTTATCCTTAAATTTTGGTATGATTTTAGATTAACTTATTCGGTTAAATTAAAGTAAAATAATTCTTTTATGCCTATACCATAGGCATTTTTGTAATATGACTTATTATTTTCATAATTTTTTCATATGCATGATAAGGAAAATTTTTATACCACATTTACCACTTTTATTTTCACATTAAAAACTGCAAGTTTTGTGTCCAATTAAGATGTCTGAATAACAATAAAATTAAGAAAAATATCAAACAAATTAACCTTATGCTTGATATTTTAAATCATAATATTTAAAGTATATTTAATTATCGTTATATCCATGTTTTTTTGTTGCAAAAACATCTTTTCAGTAACTTTCACGTTCTATTATTTTATTATCATCATATGATAAACTGAAATATTCTATTATAGAAAAATAGAAATTTTCTTCAAAATATTTTGCACCTTTTTCATTATAGAGTGAAATTAACTGTTTATTACCACCATGTTTAGAATCGAGATAATTACCTCATCTTTGAGCTACACCTTCTAAACCGGTAGCAGAACCAATATATAATTTTCCGGTTTCTATATCTGTAAGACAATATACACCTTTAACAGCCTCTAACGCTTCTTTGTATGTTGGTAAAATTTCACCATTAAAAATACGTTTTAATTTTTTAAAATCTAAATGTACTTTATCATAACCTTCAAATTTTTCTTTACTATATTTTGTGGGTAATAATTCTTTAATTGTTGGATTTCATTCAAGAAATTTTTTTATCGTAAACGAATACAGTTGTTGAGCTTGTTTCCCTTTTAAATTTCTCTTAAAATTAACTACTAATCTCCCAAAATATGGTTGATACTTTTCAGAAATTTCTATTTTTACTTGATTTTGTTCTAGATTTATTTTATCAAATACACCGGTTTTAGGTATTTCTCTAACTATGCCACCGGACACAAATAATCAATCATCCCCACTAGGTAATTTTATAAAAGAATATGCTAACATTCCTAGCTTTGTATAATTTCTATTTCTTTTACTACTTCAACCACGAAATAAATGTTCAAATTTTCCATTTTCTTTTTCTTGTTCACTTTTTTCTAACCATTTATCAATAAATGCGGGCCCACCTTCACCTATGGTTATACACGTTTCTATTTTTATATCTTCATTTTTAATATCATCATCACTTATATTAAAAAAATCTTTAAAACTTATTTTCATTTTTACTCCAGTTTAATACTATATTTCAATGTTTAAATTATATCATTTTGTTTTTATTAGCAGAAATTGAAGGTCCTAAATTTGAATTACTTCTTTACTTTTAAGCATTAATACCAGTCAAAAAAGTATAAAAAATAGCAAAATATCTTTTGCTATTTAATGATAATTAAACTTCGTCGTCTTCATCGATTAAATCATCTTCAACATCGACATTTCCGAATATTTCATTCTTAATTTCTAATAACATTTCTTTTTGTTTATTAGAAATTCTCTTGTTATTTTTAGCTGGTTTTTGCTCATCTTGTGGTTGAGTATTTCTATTATTTGTAAACTTAATTTTTTTAGTAATTAAGTCTGAATCAGGTTGTTCATCAGTAAAAATAATTGTAGGTATAATAATTGGATTTCTTCTTTTTTCTTTATAGAATAAAGAACTTAAACGATCAATAATTATTTTTTCTAAGTCTTCTTTAGTTCAATCTTTTACATTCTTAATTTGGTGTAAAACAGCACCATTACTTACCCTTTTAGCTTCTTCAACTAAATTCTTAGAAGTTTTAACAAAGAAACTTCCACGAGTAATAATTTGTGGTCTTGAAACAATATTATTATTTTCTTTATCGATGAAGAAAATAATGTTTACAAACCCTGATTTTTTAAGTATTTCACGTTCTTTAAGAGTTTCAGAACTTGTATTTAAAATGGTATGACCATCAATGTAAATTGGACCAAAATTAACTTTTTGATTTGTTTTATAAATCTCTTGGTCTAACATTTCATAAACTACACCTTTATCAAAAATGATTACATTTGAATCTTTTACACCATTTTCTTTAGCTGTGTTACCATGAGCAACACTCATACGATATTCACCATGATATGGTAAAAAGTATTTAGGTTTAGTTAATTGGAATATTTTATCATGTTCTCATTTGTAAGCATGACCCGAAGTATGTAAGTAACCATCTACTCCGTTTTCTTTTATAATTGCACCTAATTTGTACAATCTATTAATTAATAATTCAACAACCATTCTGTTTCCTGGAATTGGGCTTGATGAGAAAATGATTGTATCATTTTTACTAATTTTAATGCTTGCATGTTTACCATAACTCATTCTAGATAAAGCAGCAAGTTGTTCACCTTGTGAACCTGTTGTTAAAATAACTAAGTCTTGATCTTTAACTGTTGCTAATTGTTTCTTTTCAATTAAAACATCATCACCAACATTAATGTAGCCTAATTTTCTACCTATTTTAACACCTTGAATCATTGAACGACCAAATGTTATAACTTTTTTACCTAATTTTTCGGCAAGTTCAATAATTACCTTTACTCTAGTTAAGTTAGACGCAAAAGTTGTAATGATTAATTTTCTTTTTGCGTTAACCATAATATTTTCAATATCGTTTAAAATATCACTTTCAGAAGGTGAATGGTTTGGTCTCATGGCATTTGTTGAATCTGAAAGTAGTGCTGTAAGCCCTTCTTTTCCAATTTGGTCTAAACGAGCAAAATCGGTATAGTTACCAATTGGCGTATAGTCAAATCTAAAATCACCTGTACACATTACACTTCCATTTGGCGTAGTAATTCTAACACCAAATGCATCTGGAATTGAGTGTTGTGCAGTTCAAAAGTCTACTTTACAATTATTATCAAATTTATAAACTGCACTTTTTTCTATTTCTATAAATTCAATTTTTTTATTAATACGATGCTCTTCAAATTTAAGTTTTAAATATTGAATTGCAATTCTTGGGGCAAAAATTTTGTTTAATTTTGTTTGTTTAGCTAAATAAATTACACCACCAATATGATCTTCATGACCGTGAGTTATGAATAAACCTTCGATTTTTTTGTTTTCTTGATTTAAATATTCGTAATTAGGAATTATACCTTTTACACCTGTATTGAAGGTGTCAGCGAATTTTATACCTGCATCAATAACAAAAATATGATCATCGTGGTCAATAACTAAAGTCGATTTTCCTATTTCTTGAAAACCTCCTAAAACTATCAATTTAGTTGGGATTTTTTCTTTTTTTGATAGCATTGAATCTCCTAAATTATAAGTTTGAAAAAATGAATAATACTTTATTTTTAAGTACTAATACTATTATATAATAAAATAAAATATACTAAAATAAGTATATATATTATAATACTTATAAAAAGGAGTTAAACATGTTAAGAATAATAAGTGGAATTTATAGAAATAGGTTAATTCAGGAGCCTGATTTAAAAACAACTAGACCAACAACTAACAAGGTGAGAGAAGCAATTTTTTCTTCTCTTCAATTTAAAATTGTAGATAAAAATGTTTTAGATTTATTTTCAGGATCAGGTGCTTTATCAATTGAAGCAATAAGTAGAGGTGCTTCGAAAGCAACTGCTATTGAAAAAAATCGTGAAGCATTTAAAATATTAAGTTCAAATATACATTCATTAAAAATATCTAACATAAGAGCTCTAAACATTGACGCAAAAGATTATTTAAATAAAAGTAGTGAAACTTTTGATTTTATTCTTTTAGATGCCCCTTATGATCAATATCAACTAGTAAATGAAATTTTAGAAAAAATTGATCAAAAATCACTTTTAAATTCAGGTGGTGAAATAATACTTGAAACTAATAAAGTTAGTGAAATAATTGTTCCAGAAAATTTCAGAATTTTTAAACAAAAAAGATATGGAAGGATAGATATTTTATATATCTGTTACAAGGATGAATAATTTTATAAAAAACCAAATTTTAGAAGTAAAATGTAGTGAAATTACCTATGAAGGTTATGGTGCTTGTAGATTCGATAATTTTAGCATTTTTGTACCTAATTTTTTTATCGGTGAAATTGCTAAAATTAAAATAAATCAAGTTTATTCTAAATACGCTTTTGGTGAAATAGTTGAATTAATTGAAAAATCCGAATCAAGAATTGAATCAAAACAATATTTACAATAT